>NZ_JBQSXT010000077.1:0-206 GCF_052378605.1 Halomonas sp. AOP27-A1-41 | reverse complement strand
TAATCCCCCCGAAAAATAATCGCGGTGATAAGTGGAATTTTGTACTCTGAACAGACAGGAGATTCCACATGCGAAAATCACGTTTTACCGACAGCCAGATCATGGCGATTCTGAAGCAAGCCGAATCTGGCGTGCCGGTTCCTGAACTTTGCCGCGAGCACGGTATGAGCAGTGCCACGTTTTATAAATGGCGTTCGAAGTATGGC
>NZ_JBQSXT010000076.1:0-209 GCF_052378605.1 Halomonas sp. AOP27-A1-41 | reverse complement strand
AGTCAAGCCGCTTCACGGATGCATGTTGAATTTTATGAAAAACTGTTGGCGCACTGCCCTCTTGATCAGATGGCCTTCTCAGCGTCCTTGAAATTCGTGTTTTCCACCTCGGGAAGACATGGTTGAATGCTGGCGATGCTAAAAACCAGGTGTTTGAGTATATCAATGCGCAACTGAGCGAACCCTGCGAGCGCTACAATGCGCTAATG
>NZ_JBQSXT010000075.1:0-234 GCF_052378605.1 Halomonas sp. AOP27-A1-41 | reverse complement strand
TGGCAAGCCACAGCAGAATGCCTACATCGAACGCTACAACCGAACAGTCCGTTATGATTGGCTGAGCCATTATCTTTTCGGCTCGATCGCTGAAGTACAGGATTTTGCCACACGCTGGCTCTGGACGTACAACCACGAGCGACCGAATATGGCATTGGGCGGGATAACACCGAAACAGAAGGTGACAATGGCTGCCTAACCAACTCTACTTATCGCCCCGGTTATAAATGGGGG
>NZ_JBQSXT010000074.1:0-298 GCF_052378605.1 Halomonas sp. AOP27-A1-41 | reverse complement strand
GGTAATCCCCCCATTTATAACCGAAGCGATAAGTAGAGTTGGTTAGGCCGCCATGGCCACCTTCTGTTTCGGTGTTATCCCACCCAATGCCATGTTCGGTCGCTCGTGGTTGTACGTCCAGAGCCAGCGTGTGGCAAAATCCTGTACTTCAGCGATCGAGTCGAAAAGATAATGGCTCAACCAATCATAACGGACTGTTCGGTTGTAGCGTTCAACATAAGCATTCTGCTGCGGATTCCCCGGCTGGATATATCGAAGTTCAATGCCTTCCTGCCTTGCCCAGGTAACGAGCTTACCG
>NZ_JBQSXT010000073.1:0-339 GCF_052378605.1 Halomonas sp. AOP27-A1-41 | reverse complement strand
CACCGCGGCCTTTTTTGTGATGGCCAGCTCTTCATTTGCCTCGGCTAATTGGCGCTTCAATCGGGCGTTTTCTTCTGCTAACGACCGCTCCCGTTCAGATGTGTCTTGCTGAAGCTGAGCTTTAGAGCGCCATTGATAGAGCTGACTGGCGTGTATTCCCAGTTCACGAGCCGCTGCGGCAACGCCTATGCGATCAGCGAGTGCTAACGCTTCTTGACGGTAGGCATCTGAGTAACGGGTATAAGATTTTTTCTTCATCGATGTCGTCGATCTTGCCATGGTTCACCTCATCGTAGCGCATTACATTCTAGAGGTGTCCACAGTTACTGGGCAGGATCA
>NZ_JBQSXT010000072.1:0-354 GCF_052378605.1 Halomonas sp. AOP27-A1-41 | reverse complement strand
GCTGGCATTTACCCTGTCTCCAGGACAGCAGGCTGATTCTCGACATTTCATCTCGACGCTGGAGAGTGTTTATCTACCAGGCCGTGTTGGAAGGCCTCGCAAACGTAGCCGCTACGTGGTCGCTGATAAAGGATATGACAGTGATGAACTGCGCCGTTACTGTGACAGGCACGGTATAAAACCCGTTATTGCGCAACGTCAAATGCATCGCAAGACACGCCCTGGTTTGCCGAGGCGTTTTGATCAGCACAGATACCGCCAGAGAAACGCGGTAGAACGCTGCTTTGGATGGCTTAAAGAGTTACGTCGATTTGCAACGCGCTACGAAAAATTAGCGAGCAGTTTCAGAGCGAT
>NZ_JBQSXT010000071.1:0-378 GCF_052378605.1 Halomonas sp. AOP27-A1-41 | reverse complement strand
GAAAAGCTGTGACCCGTCAGAATAAGAAATCTTTTAACAAGACAAACACTGTCATCTAAAAACTTTACTCTAACTTATCAACCACTTAACGACCTGATAACTCTTCAAACAAGGCCAGTCTTCTTTTTGGGTACGTAAATTAATATATTCTTGTTTTTAATACGCTTCAGCTACCAGCTCATGCCATTAATAAAAATTAGAAAATTCTCACATTTATCTAAAAGTAAACGATATTTTTAATTTTCGCAAACTCTCTTAAGCACTGTAAAAAACAGTCACTGCAGTGGTTGAATAACGTCGAACATCTACTCGAATAGTAACATTACTATCCTAATAAAAGATAAGGTGATCACAACAGAATAGCTTTCAGATTGAATT
>NZ_JBQSXT010000070.1:0-423 GCF_052378605.1 Halomonas sp. AOP27-A1-41 | reverse complement strand
AGTTGAATGTGCAGCAACTCAATGCCGTTCTGCTTCGCCCAACGGGTTAGTTTGCCACTGATGTATTCCGGGCCGTTGTCGCATCGAATGGCCTTGGGTCGGCCACGCCATTCGATCAACTGGTTTAAGGAGCGTATCACGCGCTCTGCTGGCAGTGAGAAGTCAGCATCGATGATCAGGCCTTCTCGATTGTAATCATCGATCACGTTGAACAACCGGTACTTTCGGCCATTGGCCAACTGATCATGCATGAAGTCCATCGACCAGCAGGTATTCAGCGCAGTGGGTACAACCAGTGGCGCTGGCTTTTCACGCACCAATCGCTTTTTTGGCTTGATGCGCAAGTTCAGCTCCAATGCCCGATAAATTCGGTAGATCCGCTTATGGTTCCAACCAAAGCCCTTCACGTTGCGCAGATACAAA
>NZ_JBQSXT010000069.1:0-427 GCF_052378605.1 Halomonas sp. AOP27-A1-41 | reverse complement strand
CGTTAATGTCAGCATGATATACATTGTTAAAGAGCGACTGTTCAATGAACAGTGATAAAGCGACGATTTAAACGTGCGACTTATCAATGGTCACAAAACAAACAAACGGCGTTGGATAAAAACCAACATAATGGTGGAGCCAAGCGGGATCGAACCGCTGACCTCCTGCGTGCAAGGCAGGCGCTCTCCCAGCTGAGCTATGGCCCCATCGTTCAGAACATCACCTCTTGTCATAAATTTCTGTGAGACAAGGCAAAATGCGACGACGTATAGCCTGCTATACGAGGAGCATTTTAACGCAGTATCACGGAAATTTGGTGGGTCTGGGCAGACTTGAACTGCCGACCTCACCCTTATCAGGGGTGCGCTCTAACCAACTGAGCTACAGACCCAAGAGGGGATCGTGCTTAAACCGTTTGCTCTATGA
>NZ_JBQSXT010000068.1:0-473 GCF_052378605.1 Halomonas sp. AOP27-A1-41 | reverse complement strand
GACACTCGTTTAAGCGATCATTCGGACTTCAAACGCCTCTGGGCTGATCATCCCTATAGCACTGTGCCGTCGTTGCTTGTTGTAGTCCAGTTCGATGTATTCAAACACCTGGCGTCTCATCATATCTCGCGTTTTAAAGTTCTCGCCGTGGATCGCTTCCACCTTGAGGCTGTGAAAGAAGCTTTCGGCACAGGCGTTATCATAACAGTTGCCTTTCGCGCTCATACTGCACTTGAGTTCATGTCGCGTCAGTAGCGACTGATACAGCGTCGAACAGTACTGACCACCTCGATCTGAATGGACGATCACGCCTGTTGGCATTTTACGTTTCCATAGCGCCATTTGTAGTGCATCACAGACAAGATCTGCCGTCATACGCTCGCTCATTGCCCAACCAACGACTTTGCGAGAGTAAAGATCAATTAGCACAGCAAGATAAAGCCAACCTTCACCCGTCGCCAAGTAGGTGATAT
>NZ_JBQSXT010000067.1:0-511 GCF_052378605.1 Halomonas sp. AOP27-A1-41 | reverse complement strand
TAGGTTTTGTACGAAAAGTGATATCTGCTAAGTTTTCCCATGCAATAGAAGCATAGGGGGAAATGAATTATGGTTGGCCGGTACGAGATATCCAATGAGAACTGGGCGCAGATTACAGATATTGTGTCGCCAACTCAGGTGATGGGCAGGCCCCGGCGGGATGACCGGCAGGTCCTCAATGGTATTTTCTGGGTGCTCTGTTCTGGTGCCAAATGGCGAGATCTACCCGAGCGGTATGGTCCCTGGTCAACTGCCTATGAGCGCTTTCGAAAATGGCGGGATGATGGCACGTTTGAAGCTATCCTTTCTCGCTTACAGCTCAGGCTGCGTGAAGATGGACTGATGGATCTGGATACGTGGATGATTGATTCGACCTCGATACGTGCCACCCGCGCTGCCGCAGGAGGCGGCAAAAAGGGGGCTCAGAAGAACCGGTAGATCACGCATTGGGGCGTAGTCGTGGTGGTTTAACGACAAAAATCCACCTGGTATGTGATTCCCATGGTTGGCC
>NZ_JBQSXT010000066.1:0-544 GCF_052378605.1 Halomonas sp. AOP27-A1-41 | reverse complement strand
TTGAACAATCGATACGTTCGGCCGTCTGCCAACTGGTCGTGCATGAAGTCCATAGACCAACAGCCGTTCAGAACCTGCGGTACCGACAAGGGTTCCGGCTTTTTCCGCACCAGTCGCTTCTTGGGCTTGATCCGCAGGTTAAGCTCCAGCTCCCGGTAAATCCGGTAGATGCGCTTATGGTTCCAGCCGAAGCCCTTCACGTTGCGCAGATACAGGTAACACAGCCCAAAACCCCAGTTACGCTGGTTATGGGTTAAACGCACCAGCCAGTCGGCAATCACCGCGTTCTCATGGCTCAGCTTTGCCCGGTAGCGATAACAGGTCTCACTGATACCAAAGGCCACACAGGCCAGCCGTACACTGCAGCGATCAGCATCAACTGCATTTTTTGCCATCTCTCGGCGTTGAGATGGCTTTACCACTTTCCCTCAAGGGCCTCCTGGCGAAGCTCGGATTTCAAGCGCTCTTCGGCGTACATCTTCTTGAGCCGACGGTTTTCGTCTTCCAGGTCCTTGAGGCGCTTCATCATGGACGCGTCCATACC
>NZ_JBQSXT010000065.1:0-701 GCF_052378605.1 Halomonas sp. AOP27-A1-41 | reverse complement strand
AGTTACAGGCATCCCATTTGCCTGGTACTCCACCATAGCTGTTATCGGGGGCGTTTTTCAACTGGCGCTCGTAGCAGGTGTGGACTGGAACTTGCTCATTAATCGCATACCCTACCATGTTTCTTCCAAAGTAGCGGTTAGCGCCTAGCGTTAAAAATGTATCAGGAACAAACTGCCAAGTGCCCGTCAGGCGGGGCGCCACGTTATGGTTGCCCAGAAAATCGTCATAGGAGTAACGCGTGCCTGCGCGAATATCTATATTTCCGTAAGTGTTTAGATATTCACCCCAAAGCGAATGATTATAAACACTTACCTCAGCATTAAACGGTTGATAGACCAAATCTCTTGAGGCGGCATTTAGGCCATTACAAGCAGGGTCACCGGGTGCACAGCTAAACTCTTCACTACCGGCAGAGCGGGATAAATAATAGTAGCGAGCTTCTTCATCACGACTCTTCTGTGCGTTGGAATAGTTTAATTCGCTCCCATAATTAAGTGTACCGCTTTGCAGGTAGGTAGAAAAATCTGTTTTCCACGTATAGTCCGTTTGTGTTTGATTAAGATTGCCCACCCCGCCTTCAAAGCAGTTGCGAGTTGTAAAGCACCAGTCAACTGAGTCCCCTCGCCATGCAATGCGTTGGTTCTTGGCATGGCGGCTTGAATTGTTGTGCATCAGAGAGAGTTTGCTTTCCCAACTGGTT
>NZ_JBQSXT010000064.1:0-762 GCF_052378605.1 Halomonas sp. AOP27-A1-41 | reverse complement strand
CACCCACCCACTTTTGATTAGGGGCTGAAGCCCTGAAGTCTTGCTCTAGCAGGTTTGGCGCAACAGGTAGCGAATGTCGAGAGTTTGTGGTGGCCTTGAACTTACGGGCAGCTTTAGCACGCAGGCCTTGTCGCTGTAAGCTGGCAGCCACGGTCTTGCGATTCACCGGTATTCCGTCATCTTGCAGGTCTAGAGCTAATCTCGGGGCGCCTGAGCGGCCTTTACGTTGGTGAAACGCCGCAGCCACACGCTTATCGAGAACGGCTTGCTGGCTGCGCTTTAGAGACAGACCTCCTTCGCGCTGTCGCCAAGCGTAGTAGCCGCTTCGAGCGACCCCAACAACATGGCACATGCGCTGAACACTGAAAGCCTGGCGATGACGATGGATAAAGGCGTACTTCACTTCAGGCTCTTCGCAAAGTACACCGCGGCCTTTTTTGTGATAGCCAGCTCCTCATTGGCTTCGGCTAATTGCCGCTTCAGACGAACGTTTTCTTCTGCCAGCGACCGCTCTCGCTCAGATGTATCTTGCTGTTGCTGAACCTTAGAACGCCACTGATAAAGCTGACTCGAGTGTATGCCCAGTTCACGAGCCGCTGCGGCAACGCCTATGCGATCAGCAAGCGCTAACGCTTCTTGCCGATAGGTATCTGAGTAACGGGTATAGGATTTTTTCTTCATTGATGTCGTCGATCTTGCCATGGTTCACCTCGTTGCAGTGTATTACATTCTTGAGGTGTCCATCGTTACTGGGCAAGATCA
>NZ_JBQSXT010000063.1:0-843 GCF_052378605.1 Halomonas sp. AOP27-A1-41 | reverse complement strand
TAGGGCGTGTCCTCATTTTGAAAGAAAGGCTGTCCCTCATTGATTTTCTGTGGGGTTATGCGACTCTTCTTAACAGAAGGGGAGTACAGCCATGACACGATATGTTTTGACCGATGACATTTGGGAACAGCTTCAAGTCACCATGAAAGCAAAGGGTTGCCACCGCTGGCCCAATGATCGAAATGTGATGGAAGCAATACTCTGGAAACTCCGAACCGGCGCTCCCTGGCGCGATGTTCCAAGTGAGTTTTGCCCCTGGAAAACGGCCTATAATCGCTTCAACCGCTGGGCCACCAAAGGACTGTGGGAGCAATTTTTTTTGAGCTACGAGGCGAAATTGATGCGGAGTGGGTATTCGCCGACGGAAGTTACCTCCGCGCTCACCAGCATGCGAGTGGAGCTCGGCATGGAGAAGAGCGGGCCATTGGAAAATCACGAGGAGGAGCTACCACCAAACTTCATATGCTCGCCGATGCGCATGGAAATCCGGTCGATTTTGAAGTCACTGGGGGTAACGTCCACGACGCCACGGTTGCAGAGCACCTCATAAAGAAGGTCGATCAAGCCGACCACTTCATTGCTGACAAGGGCTATGATTCAGAGGGCATCCGTGACCATGCCAGGGCAGGGGGCATCAACCCGATCATCCCCAAAAGATCAAACAACAAGACGCCAAATCCGGAGTTTGACGCCTTTCTCTACAGGCATCGCCATTTGGTAGAAAACCTCTTTGCTCGGCTGAAACACTTTCGCAGCATTGCCACTCGCTTTGAGAAACTGGCACGAAATTTCAAATCCATGGTTTACCTGGCGTGCACCTTCATTTGGTTGAAAATGAAATGA
>NZ_JBQSXT010000062.1:0-860 GCF_052378605.1 Halomonas sp. AOP27-A1-41 | reverse complement strand
TCTACAACTGGCGTAGTAAGTACGTACGCCAGCCGTAAAGTGAATGAAGCGAAGCGCTTGCGGAAGCTTGAACCGTAAAACAATAAGCTGAAAAAGCTTTTTATGGTTACCTGCTGTTGCACGCGCTGTTAAAAGCGGAAGGCTTGGTCATGAATCGAAAACACATGTCTCAAATTTATACTGAAGAAGGCCTACAAGCGTTAATGAGCGTTGGTCAATGGACTCCGTCTCTGATTCGGGTATGAATGTCGCGGACGACGTTTCACAAGAAATGGTGAGTCAGCTGGTCTCCGTATCGATTAGCGGACGTCAGGTGGCTCGGTTTCTAGAGCAGCTGTGCGAAGCAAGAGGTAAGCCCCACAAGATTATTTGCGACAACGGCCCTGAATACATCTCTCAATCAATGATCGACTGGGCTAACAGCAACCGGATAACGCTTTTATACATTCAGCCAGGCAAGACGACTCAAAATGCCTATATCGAACGCTTCAATTGGACGGCACAGCATGAATGGCTGGAGTTGCATCCGTTCGACTCGGTCAGTCATGCCTAGGAGCTCGCGACTGAGTGGCTATGGCAATACAATAACGAGCGACCCCATACTGCTACCGGTGGTGTCCCTCCTCGGCAGCTACTGATGACAGCTTAAATTTCTACGAATAGCTGCTTCGTAAAATGGGAGGGATTACAGTGTGGACACCTCCATGATGAAGCGCCTCAAGGAGTTGGAGGACGAGAACCAGCGCCTCAAGAAGATGTATGTCGAAGAGCGGTTGAACGCTAGGAAGCCCTTGAGGGAAAGTGGTAAAGCCATCTCAACGCCGCGAGATGGCAAAGAATGTCGTTAAGGCCGGTTGCTA
>NZ_JBQSXT010000061.1:0-916 GCF_052378605.1 Halomonas sp. AOP27-A1-41 | reverse complement strand
TACTTTGCGAAGAGCCTGAAGTGAAGTACGCCTTTATCCATCGTCATCGTCAGGCATTCAGCGTTCAACGCATGTGCCATGTTATGGGGGTCGCCCGAAGTGGCTACTACGCTTGGCAGCAGCGCGAAGGAGTCCCGTCTCCAAGACGCAGCGAGCAAGCCATTCTCGATCAGCGTGTAGCTGATGCTTTTCACCAGCGTAAAGGCCGCTCAGGCGCCCCGAGATTAACCCTGGACCTGCACGATGATGGAGTGCTAATCAACCGTAAGACGGTCGCCGCCAGCTTACAGCGTCAGGGCTTGCGCGCTAAAGCAGCCCGTAAGTTTAAGGCCACCACCAACTCTCGGCATTCGCTGCCGGTGGCTCCTAATCTACTAGCGCAAAACTTCACGGCCTCAACTCCCAATCAAAAGTGGGTGGGTGATATCACCTATCTGGCGACGAGCGAAGGCTGGCTTTACCTAGCAGTACTCATTGATCTTTACTCTCGTAAAGTGGTCGGTTGGGCAATGAGTGAGCGCATGACGGCCGATCTTGTCTGTGACGCGCTACAGATGGCACTATGGAAACGCAAAATGCCCAAAGGCGTCATTGTCCACTCGGATCGAGGCAGTCAGTACTGTTCCACGCTTTACCGATCGCTGCTTACTCGGCATGAGCTTAAGTGCAGCATGAGCGCCAAAGGTAACTGTTATGATAATGCCTGTGCCGAAAGCTTCTTCCATAGCCTCAAGGTTGAAGCGATCCATGGAGAGCAATTTAAAACGCGAAGCGATATGAGACGTCAGGTGTTTGAATACATCGAACTCGACTACAACAAGCAACGGCGGCACAGTGCTATAGGGATGATCAGTCCTGAGGTCTTTGAATCTCGAATGATCGCTTAAACTAGTGTCCACTGTTGCTGGGTAAGATC
>NZ_JBQSXT010000060.1:0-916 GCF_052378605.1 Halomonas sp. AOP27-A1-41 | reverse complement strand
ATTGATAATGAAATTATTATTCAAAAACTACTTGAGCTACGCTTAGACAAAAAAGAGTGTGATGCTCTAATTGATATTTTTGGATTTAAGGCTCATCGAGACTTTGAGGTTAAGATTGATTGGTCTTCGAGAGAGTTGATAGAAGAAAAATATGATAATCTCATTTCTTTTTTTGCTCGTGATGCTCAAAAAATAGTAAATTATCGTGAGGTTTTAAAAGAGAAAAAAACAGAAAAAAATGTTCAGCTGTCAGGTGAGATTGCTGATTTGCATAGAGGCTACGAAGAAGAATTAGGTAGAGCAAAGTTAAGGACGAAGTATCAAGATAGAGAAATAAGCGTTTCTTTTACAGTCAGTGAAAAAAGTTATCCCATAATTGCAAATGCTCATGTGGAAAAAAAGATTGTGACATTGACTGGTGAGTTAGAAGTTTTGAAATTTGACAATAGATTTTCAGCTAATTTTAAGTCATTGTCGGATTTGTTTGTTTATGAGAGTTTAGAGATTGCGCTTGAACCTAAAAATTAGAAAGATGTTAAAGGTGTCAAGAATGTGGACTGGTACCGTCTGGGATATTCAGAGCGCAAGCATTCTCTTCCGAAAGTATTCTCCATATTCTTTCAGAAGAACATGTTGAAAGTTTTTTGGTTTTTTGGTTTTTTTTGTTCCGACGATGAAAGCCAAGCTGCTTTATCCCAGATGAAGGTTGGAAGGCATTGCTTAATGTTTTGAAGCAGTACAGCCCATAATAAGCAGCGACAGCGAATAAAGTTTTCGCTCATTCGTCGCTCTAATTTTTCCGCCTCCCTAGGCGTTATATTAAATTTTAGAGGTATAAATTGAAAGTATTAAAACAGGAAGCATGGGATCAATTACCTTTCCCTGATTGGCGAGCTAGGTTTTTCCTAGAGTGCTT
>NZ_JBQSXT010000059.1:0-1014 GCF_052378605.1 Halomonas sp. AOP27-A1-41 | reverse complement strand
CCTGAATTCATAGAATAACTGCAGCACTTTGGATCATACGGTAGAGGCAGGAGGGCCAGCAGCGGTACCCTCTCCGCCTTACCGACCAAAGTGAAGCAGAGTATGGGATACCGACAACTGACCCAGGCACAACGATATCAAATTTTTGCCCATAGGGATGTAGGATTGAGCCAACGTCAGATTGCTCAACAGCTTGGCATTCACAGCAGTACCGTGAGCCGTGAGCTGAGACGTAATTCGGGTGCCAAGGGATATGAACCCGCACAAGCGCAGCGTTACAGCGATCAGAGACGCCGCTCCGCCTGGAAGTGGACAAAGCAACTCCCTAGCCTGATCAATGCCGTAGCTGACAGGCTTAGAGAAGAGTGGAGTCCAGAGCAGATTAGCGGTTTTATGGCGCCGTTGACGGGGATAGGAGTTAGTCATCAATGGGTCTATTCGCTGATCTGGGACGATAAGGCCAAGGGTGGCGATTTGTGGCGACACCTCCGCCAGCCCAAGCGTCGCAGTAAACATCGTGCCCATGCCAAAAGTGCAGGACTAGGCAAGATTCCTAAGCGTGTGGGGATAGAGCATCGGCCACCTGCTATCGAAAAACGCCTCACCATCGGTCACTGGGAAGGCGACACGGTGCTTTATGGGCACAAGCAAGCGGGGATAGTGACGTTGGTAGAGCGACGAAGTGGCTACTTGTTGGCGGCACGTCTGCCAAAGGTAACGGCAGAACTAACGCAGAGAGCCATGGTCCGTTTACTTAAGCCTCGTCGGGGCGCGGTGAAGACGATCACGCTAGACAATGGCTCGGAGTTTGCAGACCACGAGACGGTCGCAAAAGCGGTTAGCGCCTCCGTGTATTTCTGTGATCCTTACTGTTCAGGCCAGCGTGGGACAAACGAGAACACCAACGGCCTGATCAGGCAGTATTTTCCGAAAGGTACAGACTTCCGGAAGGTGACTAATGCAGAGCTGCGACGCGTTGTTCACAAGCTGAACGATAGACCCAGAAAGCGGCTG
>NZ_JBQSXT010000058.1:0-1212 GCF_052378605.1 Halomonas sp. AOP27-A1-41 | reverse complement strand
ACACCCGTTAGGCTCTTAAAGTAACGCCTTTCATACTCAACCGGTGACAAGTTATCACTTGTGCCGTGTCGGCGCTTTGGGTTGTAAAACATTTCGATATAATTGAATACGTCGCGTCTAGCCGCTTCCCGTGTCGAATAAATCTGTCGCTTGATCCGCTCTCGCTTGAGGAGTTGAAAAAAGCTCTCAGCAACGGCGTTATCATGACAGTTACCACGCCGACTCATGCTGCCCACCAAGTGATTGGCTTTCAGAAAGCTTTGCCAAGCTCCGCTGCTGAATTGGCTTCCTTGATCTGAATGCACCATCACAGTTTCTTGTGGCTTGCGTCGCCAGACTGCCGATAACAAAGCATCCAGCACTAACTCCGTCGTCATACGAGACTTCATCGACCAGCCAACCACTTGACGGGAAAACAGGTCGATCACCACCGCTAAGTAAAGCCAGCCTTCGTACGTTCGGATGTACGTAATATCTGTCACCCAAGCAACATTGGGCGCTGTTACTTCAAACTGACGGTCTAAATGGTTGGGTGATACAACAGCCGGTTTTCCGCCGCCATAGCAGCCAGGGCGTCGTCGATAGCCCGTCTGAGAGCGTAAACCTTCCCTACGCATCAGGCGGGCCACTCGGTGCTTACCGCAGGCTTCGCCAGCCTCACGCAAATCCTGATAGACCTTGCGATAGCCATATACACCGCCACTTTCAAGCCACGCATGCTTGATCAATCCCAATAGACGCTGATCATCCCGGTCTCGATTAGACAGTGCTTTTTTACACCATGCATAGTAGCCACTAGGATGCACGGCCATCATGCGGCACAAGCGCCGTACCGGATATTGACTCGCATGCTTTTGAATAAACGCGTACCTCAGTCGGACTCTCTGGCGAAGTACGCGGTGGCCTTTTTTAATATATCTCGCTCTTCTGACACGCGTTTTAATTCAGCCTTTAAACGACGGTTTTCAGCTTGGAGATCATCGTCTTCTTGCCGTTGTTCTACCGGCTTATCGTAGCGCTTGATCCAGTGGTACAAGCTGTGGCCTGACACGCCCAAACGCTCAGCGACCTCGGCAACTCGATGGCCACGCTCTACCACCTGTTTAACGGCTTCGATTTTGAATTCTTCAGTGTAACGGGGACGGCTCATGGATCCTCCTAGGTACCTTTAGTATAAGGCCTAGAGGTGTCTACGAAACCCGGGGCGATTCA
>NZ_JBQSXT010000057.1:0-1372 GCF_052378605.1 Halomonas sp. AOP27-A1-41 | reverse complement strand
GATCTCGAGAGAATGCAGTGGATTCCATGCAGTGTGGTGCAATGGATTTAAATTGAACGCAGTGGATTCCATGCATCGTGGCGCAATGGATCCCAATTGAATGCAGTGAATTCCATGCAGCGTGATTGAATGCAGTATATTCCATGCAGCGTGGTAAAATGCATCCCGATTAAATGCAGTGGATTCCATCCAGCTTGATTGAATGCAGTTGATTCCATGGAGCGTGGCCCAATGCATCCCGATTAAATGCAGTGGATTTTATGCAGCATGGCCCAAAGCATCCCGATTGAAGGTAGTGCATTCCATGCAGCATCACTGAATGCAGTGGATTCCATGCAGCATGGTAAAATGCATCCCGATTAAACGCAGTGCATTACATGCAGCATGGCTAAATGGATCCCGAGTGAATGCAGTGGATTCCATGCAGTGTCATTGAATGCAGTGGATTCCATGCAGCATGGTAAAATGCATCCCGATTGATGCAGTGGATTCCATGCAGTGTCATTGAATGCAGTGGATTCCAGGCAGCATGATAAAATGCATCCCGATTGATGCAGTGGATTCCATGCAGCGGGGTTAAATGGATCCCGATTGAATGCAGTGGATTCCATGCAGCGTGGCCCAATGGATCTCGATTGAATGCAGTGGATTCCATGCAGCGTGTTTGAATGCAGTGTATGCCATGCAGCGTGAAGAAATGGAACCCTATTGAATGCAGTGGATTTTATGCAGCATGATTGAATGCAGTGGATTCCATGCAGCATGATTGAATGCAGTGGATTCCAGGCAGCGAGGCCCAATGAATCCCGATTGAATGCAGTGGATATTATCCAGCATGGCCCAAAGCATCCCGATTGAATGCAGTGGATTCCATGCAGCGTGTTTGAATGCAGTGGATTCCATGCAGCATGGCCCAATGGTTCCCGATTGAATGCAGTGGTTGCAATGAAGCATGATTGAATGCAGTGGATTCCATGAAGCGTGGCCCTATGGTACCCGATTGAATGCACTGGTTGCAATGAAGCATGATTGAATGCAGTGGATTCCATGCAGCATGGAGAAATTGAACCCTATTAAATGCAGGGGATTTTATGCAGCATGATTGAATGCAGTGGATTCCATGCAGCATGATTGAATGCAGTAGATTCCATGCAGTGAGGCCCAATGCATCCCGATTAAATGCAGTGGATTTTATGCAGCGAGGCCCAAAGCATCCCGATTGAATGCAGTGGATTCCATGCAGCGTCACTGAATGCAGTGGATTCGATGCAGCATGGTTAAATGCATCCCGATTGAACGCAGTGTATTCCATGCAGCGTGGCTAAATGGATCCCGATTGAATGCAGTGGATTCGATGCAGCGTGGCCCAATG
>NZ_JBQSXT010000056.1:0-1458 GCF_052378605.1 Halomonas sp. AOP27-A1-41 | reverse complement strand
AGAGCGTTGGAGAACATGTACATTGGTCGCGCTCGTTGACGGAGTACTGGATGCAGGAATGGCTGTTCGATTGGAAAAAATGCGCCCCGAGCATGCACGTTCAATAGCCTGGATTGATAAGCAGATAGCAACCGCATCACGAGGTATGGACACGCTGGAAAAAAGAGTCACCGAGTGGGCTGATGAAGTGAATTTGGGAACCATCGGCATGGCGTGCGCGATTGCCTGGTTGCAATTTCGTCATAGTGATCATGATTGGCTGAGCACACGGCCACAATTACGCACTTGGTATGAATCCTTTAACCAAAGAGATTCTCTACAAATAACGATGCCTGACCAGACACGCTAGACCTATCGGAATACAGCATAGTTAAGCGCTGAAATATTCATTTAATTAATCAGCTTAAGCCGGAGTCGTCGACAATGATAAAGAAACAGACAGTCTTGGTAGTCAGCTCAACAGCCCTACTCACTACTAGCTTGGGCGCTGCTCAGGCCCAAGATTCCGTAACGTTATCAATGGTACATGGCAGTCCCGACAGTCATGTGATCACCAAGCAAGGCGTAGAGCCTTGGATGTCCTGTGTCAGCGAAGAGACTAACGATCAGGTCAGCTTTGATTACTATCCAGGCGGGCAAATATCGAAAACGACTGAACTCCTCAATGCAATCGGTAGCGGTATCGCTGACGTAGCCCCGATCCCCATAGGTTACGCGAGCGATGATATGCCCTTGAATGGTGTCTCGATGCTTCCGGGGCTGGGAAGTACTGCTACTGAGATCGTCACCAGCTACTCAGACACCCTAAAGAGCGGCATTCTCAAAGACGAATTTACCTCGAACAATCTAATGCCACTTGCCGTCATGGCCTACCCTCCCTACCAAGTGGTTTCCATGAGCGACAAAATCGATACTGCTGCCGCCTTCGAAGGCAAGGTACTACGCTCTGCGGGTGGCGCAATGAACCTGGCCATCAGCGAACTAGGTGCATCACCTGCCGAAATTCCAATCGGAGACACTTATATCGCCCTTGAACGCGGCACGGCAGATGGCACTATTTCCGCCTTTGCCAGTATTAAGCCCTTCAGTCTCCACGAACTAATGAGCAGCAATGGCGCGTTTGGGACATTTACGAATGTTCTCAGCATGCGCCTGGATGATTTTAATGCCTTGCCGAGCAAGTTGCAGGATGTTGTAACGAATTGTGGGACACGCACAGAGGAGGCCATGGCTAACTACTTGGATGGTCAGGTAATCCCCCTGAAAAATAATCGCGTTGATAAGTGGAATTTTGTAACCTGAAAACACAGGAGATTTCACATGCGCAAATCACGTTTTACCGACAGCCAAATCATGGCGATTTTGAAGCAGGCGGAGTCTGGTGTGCCTGTCCCTGAACTGTGTCGCGAGCACGGCATGAGCAGTGCCTCATTTTATAAATGGCGCTCCAGGTACGGT
>NZ_JBQSXT010000055.1:0-1569 GCF_052378605.1 Halomonas sp. AOP27-A1-41 | reverse complement strand
CACTAGCCCGGATTTCTCACAGGGTATAAAAGAAAGCGGCTGAAAGTGCTATGATTTCAAGAACCTAACCAATCCATCAAGCACCAACAGCCGCTTCCAAAATGGTACCTGAAAAGCTGACCTTCTCGCCACTCTCTCGCCGCCAAATTGAAGCCGACTTCTCCGGGGGCCACATTACGTCGGACGCCGGATTACTCCTGCTTCGTGAAGTCGATAAACAGCATCGCCTAACACGCCGCTTGGCCGCCGTGCTTCATGATCCCCGCTCACCGGAACAGGTTCGTCATAAGCTCGACACGTTGGTTCGTCAGCGGGTGTTCGGTGTCGCCGCTGGCTATGAAGATTTCAACGACCATGAGGCCCTGCGCTATGATCAGGCCCTTCAGACAGCGCTCGGTGAAGAGGATACGCTGGCAGGCAAGTCGACGCTGTGCCGGGTGGAGCAGAACGCCGATCGGCAAGCAATAGTGAAGGCCCATGAGTTGCTGTGGCATCACTTCATTGAACAGCATGACGAACCACCCAAGGAGATCGTGCTGGACTTTGATGGCACCGACATCCCCGTGCATGGCGAGCAACCCGGCAAGTTCTTTAACCGTTATTACGATCACCACTGCTACTTCCCACTGTATGTCTTCTGTGGGCGCCACTTACTGGTGAGCTATCTGCGCACCAGTGACCGCAGCGACAGCCGCCATAGCTGGGCGATCCTCGCCTTACTGGTACGCTTTATCCGTCAATACTGGCCCGATACGCGCATCGTGTTACGAGGTGATAGCCACTTTTGTCGTCCCCGGATGCTGAACTGGTGTGATCGGCATCACGTCGACTACATCGTGGGAATCGCAAAGAACAGCCGGCTG
Source organism: Halomonas sp. AOP27-A1-41 (assembly GCF_052378605.1). Classification (NCBI taxonomy): domain Bacteria; kingdom Pseudomonadati; phylum Pseudomonadota; class Gammaproteobacteria; order Oceanospirillales; family Halomonadaceae; genus Halomonas; species Halomonas sp. AOP27-A1-41. The sequence continues at coordinate 706 of NZ_JBQSXT010000055.1, read as the reverse complement.
CTCAAGGAAGTGGACGTCCCCATGATGCTGGTGCGCAAGACCCAATGGCAGGTGGGAGGGAAAGTAGCGGGGACGTTCCGCTTCCAGTATCAAGCCCGCTCCTGGAAATACCCACGCTGGGTGGTGGCCCGCCTAGAAGAAGGTGAGTTAGGCTCTAATCCCCGGTTTATCATCAGCTCTCGTTACGATGACGGCTTCAAGCTTTACTACGAGCAGTACTGTGCCCGGGGTGACATGGAGAACCGGATCAAGGATCAACAACTGAGCCTGTTTGCTGACCGGACCTCCAGCACGCACTGGTGGGCCAATCAGTGGCGGCTGATCTTGTCGGGCTTCGCTTATACGCTGTTCGAGCGGTTACGGACTTACCTGAAGCACACGCCCTTCGCGCGCATGAGTCCAAGCAACCTGAGGCTCAAGCTCATCAAAGTAGGCGCGGTCATCCTCCGCAATACGCGCCGCATCCGGGTGTTGATGAGTGACAGCTACCCCTATAAAACGGCGCTATCCGATCTGGTCAGGCGGTTGGTGCCGAACTGACTGCTCGGGCGCCCCCGGCCCGACGCAATGGGGGAAAGGGGGAAGTGTGTCTGAAGGACGGAAAGTGGTTAAAAAGTAGCCGATGTAAGTCGAGCCAGTAGGTGTTTAGCGGTGTTACAGCCTGAGTGCGGTACTGGCTGAGGTACTATGAGAAATCCAGGCTAGG
>NZ_JBQSXT010000054.1:0-1697 GCF_052378605.1 Halomonas sp. AOP27-A1-41 | reverse complement strand
GGTCGAGGTTGTGTGAAAACCTAAAAATCAGTTGCCGATGACAGTATCCAGTCGTCTTGGTACGACTATCGGCTAGCAATACGTTTCAGAACGTCTTCATTTATTATTTCCGCATCTCTAGCTGTTTGAGATGATCACTAAGAAACACCCGCTAAAGAGCGTTATCGGCTTTTACAAGCTTGCCAGAACCAGGTTGAAGCCCTTACCCACGGATTGCCTGGACTAATCCCTGGGTGCCAAAGATATTCATTACGCGTTTCATGTTATAAGCAAGTACATGGAGGCTCATTTCCGTGCTGACGTTCTTAAGTCCCTTAGTCAGGAAGTGCGTCGCTCCCATCCACGCTTTCAACGTGCCAAAGGGGTGCTCGACCGTCTTACGACGGATGCGCATCATATCCGGCGCCTGATCCAGTCTAAATTTTACCGCCTCCAGAACCTCTTCGTGTTCCCACCGTTTGATACGCCGATAGATACCTGTGGTGCATTGCGGCTTCATTGAGCAATTCGGGCAAGCCGAACTCCAGTAGCAATGAAGCGTCTGGCCTTTTTCAACGTTCTTGAAGCGCCAAATCAGGCGCTCCCTTGCTGGGCAGCGATATTCATTACGCTCAGGCACGTAGCGGAACGCTTCTCTGGGAAACATACCTTTAGCCTGGCTAGGCGAGGTTTTGGGCTTGGGAAGATACGTCGTGATACCGGCCTTGTGACACGCAAGTATCTCCTCACCCGTAAAGTAACCGCGATCAGCTACAACGTGGAGATCACTGACAGCACTAGCATCGCGTGCTTGTTGGGCCATCCGGTAAAGCTGACGCCGGTCACTGCCGACATTGATGACCTCATGGGCGACAATCAAATGATGCTGGCTATCGACAGCCGTCTGCACGTTGTAGCCTACGATTCCCGTTCCTCGCGCAGTCATGGAGCGAGCATCAGGGTCTGTCAAAGAGACTTGCTGGTCAGGAGACTCAGTTCTTTGAATTTCAATGGATTGTAGTTGCTGAACTTCTTCTGTTAGGGAAGCGATCTTTTCCTTCAAACCAGTCGTCTGCGTTTCTGTGACAGCGGCGGCGCTTTGATCCATTGCGTCGAGCTGGCGTAAGTAACGCTCAATACTTTTATCGATTTCTTCTGCCCGCCGCTTCATCTTAGCCAAGGTAAAGTTACGGTCTCGATTGTTGACTGCCTTAAATTTGCTGCCATCAATTGCCATTACCGAATGTGAAAAGAGCCCTAAACGTCGACATATCATGACAAAGTCGCGGCAAGTAGCTTGAATCGCTTTGCCGTTGTTTTTGCGGAAATCTGCGATCGTTTTGAAATCCGGCGCTAGGCGTTCCGTTAGCCACATGAGTTCAACATTACGCTGTGCCTCACGTTCCAGACGGCGGCTAGATTGGATGCGATTGAGGTAGCCGTAGAGATAAATTTTTAAAAGAACGGCGGGGTGGTAGGCGGGCCGACCCGTCGCATGAGGGTCAACGCCATTAAAGCCCAGCTGCTTGAGATCAAGGGCGTCAACAAAAGCCTCAATGGCTCGAACCGGATTATCTTCAGAGACAAAATCATCCAGAAGCTCAGGAAACAAGGTAGCTTGGGATCGGGATTCACCTGCGACGAACCGTTTCATCGTTACCTCCCACACTCTGTCATGGGATAAGTATAGCGACAGCTACGTTTTCACACAGCCTCGG
>NZ_JBQSXT010000053.1:0-1768 GCF_052378605.1 Halomonas sp. AOP27-A1-41 | reverse complement strand
TCTGATCAGGTAATTCATTGTGGACGTTTACCGCGAGGGATGACGCATCGTTTAAGGAGGTGATCCAGCCGCAGGTTCCCCTACGGCTACCTTGTTACGACTTCACCCCAGTCATGAACCACACCGTGGTGATCGCCCTCTTGCGTTAGGCTAACCACTTCTGGTGCAGTCCACTCCCATGGTGTGACGGGCGGTGTGTACAAGGCCCGGGAACGTATTCACCGTGACATTCTGATTCACGATTACTAGCGATTCCGACTTCACGGAGTCGAGTTGCAGACTCCGATCCGGACTGAGACCGGCTTTTCGGGATTGGCGCACTCTCGCGAGTTGGCAACCCTTTGTACCGGCCATTGTAGCACGTGTGTAGCCCTACCCGTAAGGGCCATGATGACTTGACGTCGTCCCCACCTTCCTCCGGTTTGTCACCGGCAGTCTCCTTAGAGTTCCCACCATTACGTGCTGGCAAATAAGGACAAGGGTTGCGCTCGTTACGGGACTTAACCCAACATTTCACAACACGAGCTGACGACAGCCATGCAGCACCTGTCTTACAGTTCCCGAAGGCACACCAGGATCTCTCCCGGCTTCTGTAGATGTCAAGGGTAGGTAAGGTTCTTCGCGTTGCATCGAATTAAACCACATGCTCCACCGCTTGTGCGGGCCCCCGTCAATTCATTTGAGTTTTAACCTTGCGGCCGTACTCCCCAGGCGGTCGACTTATCGCGTTAACTTCGCCACAAAGTGCGCTAGGCACCCAACGGCTGGTCGACATCGTTTACGGCGTGGACTACCAGGGTATCTAATCCTGTTTGCTACCCACGCTTTCGCACCTCAGTGTCAGTGTCAGTCCAGAAGGCCGCCTTCGCCACTGGTATTCCTCCCGATCTCTACGCATTTCACCGCTACACCGGGAATTCTACCTTCCTCTCCTGCACTCTAGCCTGACAGTTCCGGATGCCGTTCCCAGGTTGAGCCCGGGGCTTTCACAACCGGCTTATCAAGCCACCTACGCGCGCTTTACGCCCAGTAATTCCGATTAACGCTTGCACCCTCCGTATTACCGCGGCTGCTGGCACGGAGTTAGCCGGTGCTTCTTCTGCGAGTGATGTCTTTCCTGCCGGGTATTAACCGACAGGCGTTCTTCCTCGCTGAAAGTGCTTTACAACCCGAAGGCCTTCTTCACACACGCGGCATGGCTGGATCAGGCTTGCGCCCATTGTCCAATATTCCCCACTGCTGCCTCCCGTAGGAGTTCGGGCCGTGTCTCAGTCCCGATGTGGCTGATCATCCTCTCAAACCAGCTACGGATCGTTGCCTTGGTGAGCCTTTACCTCACCAACCAGCTAATCCGACATAGGCTCATCCAATAGCGGGAGCCGGAGCCCCCTTTCTCCCGTAGGACGTATGCGGTATTAGCCTGAGTTTCCCCAGGTTATCCCCCACTATCGGGCAGATTCCTATGCATTACTCACCCGTCCGCCGCTCGTCAGCGGGAAGCAAGCTTCCCCTGTTACCGCTCGACTTGCATGTGTTAAGCCTGCCGCCAGCGTTCAATCTGAGCCATGATCAAACTCTTCAGTTTAAAATCAGTGTGATTCTTACTTGTCACTCGAAAGTGACAAAGGTGAATCAATCCTGGCTCAAGGTTCAAACGAATTTGAAGAATTCGAAAATTCTTCTTGTGCGCTTGCCTTGATATTTGGTGACTTGTCACCCTCATCGGCAAACGCCCACATGAATTACCTGATCAAATTGTTAAAGAGCT
>NZ_JBQSXT010000052.1:0-2072 GCF_052378605.1 Halomonas sp. AOP27-A1-41 | reverse complement strand
GAGACATATGCCAAAGCACCTATACAGCACAAACGCAATAAATGCTCAACACTTGGAGAAAAATGAAAAACAAACTGTTAATTTCAACCTCTTTGCTTGCGGTTACCCTGGGTTTTAGCACAGCTAGCGCGTAGCGCGGCTCAGACAACCTCCTATCAAATACTTATCCCCCTCCAGCCAACCACCCATTAAATGACGCTGCCGACTTATTTATTGGCCTTGTAGAAGAACGCCTCGAGGAAAGGTATCAAATCAACCTTGTGGAAGAAGAGGCCATCCCTGGCTTCGAGCAATTCGACCCCGTTAGCTCAGGCATCTTTCCTCTCACACTGGCATCAGGGGCCTACCATACCGGCTCGACAGGCGCCGACTAGGCCGCCGACGCAATTGATGCTGACCCACAGCAACGACGAGATACCGGCATATGGGATGCCCACCAAACGTACTATCTAACGCACAATGTACGCATGACCTCACTCCCATCTGCTAATCTTGGATACCACTTCATGCCCAAAGACCCCATCGGAGATGACGGGGGCTTTGAGGGCAGAATCATGCGCGGCACACTCGCCTATCACGGCCCCATTCGGGCATTTGTCGGCTCACCTTCGGTGATGCCAGTTTCTGAGATTTACACACTGCAGCCGAGCAGGGAGTGATAGATGGTGCTGGGCACGGCATTTTTGGTAATTACGCACTGGGACTTCATGAAGCCCTACCCTACCTAGTGCGCCCAGGCTTCGGAGCCACTAGCTTAATGGTGCTATTTAACGAGGATTACTGACAAGAAATCCCTGCGGAAGACCAAAGCACCCTCCTTGAGATAGGGCGAGAGCCTGAAGGTGCCTCTTTGGCTTATTACACAAATCTTATTGAAGAAGAAACACTGCGTATGAAGGAAGTGGGAGCCACCATTACAGACCTTAGATGTTTGGTCCCGCAAAGAAGTGGTTCGGGTCATCATAAAATCTTTGAGGCTCTTTTTGCCACTGTTCAAGAATAAATCCGACGGGTGTCTTGCCTTTGAGCGCCCTGAGAGAGCGAGCACTGTTATAAGCCCATAGATAATCCTCCAGGTGAGACTGAAGCTGAGCCAGCGAGGTGTAGTGAAACGTCCGGATGGTGGCTTCCTTGAGCGTCCGATTCATCCGCTCAACCTGGCCGTTGGTCCAGAGATGGAAGGGCTTTGTCAGCCGGTGCTCGATCCCGTGACGGTAACAGATGACATAGAAGGTATGCGGCTTATAAGCTTCTGTGCCTGCCTTCTTCGCAAACTGAACCCCATTATCGGTCAGCACGGTGTGGACTCGGTAAGGCAACACCGCCAACGTCTCTTCGAGAAAGTCAGCGGCGATCTGCCGGGGCATCTGGCGATACAGGCATGCATGAACGAACTTGGATGTCCGATCCACCGCGACGAACAGATAAGCCTTTCCTTCGCCGGTGCGGACCTCACTGATGTCGATATGCAGGTAGCCGATCGGATAGCGCTTGAAGGGCTTCTTCTCACGCTTATGGAGGCTATCCCTCGGCAGTTGGCTAATCCCGTGCCGCTGATAAAGGCGGTGCAGGCTCGACCGGGTCAGCGAGGGGATTTCCCGCTGAAGCGCATGGAGGCAGTCATCCAGCGGTAGCAGCGTCTTTTGCCGAAAGGTGACAGCGGCGGCTTCTTCCAGTGGCGTGAGCGACGTGGAACGAGGGCTGTCGGCCCCATGCGGGTATCCTCCACGGCATCTCGGTGACGCCACTTGCGTACGGTCTTGGGGTTGATGCCGTAGCGTCGACTCAGCGTCGTGACCGACTCCGTCGATCGCTGTACTTCTGTTCGGATGGCGTGCGTGGTCGTGGCGCGCCTGTGAAGAATCTGAGCCATGGGTCATCCTCCGATAATGGTTCATAACGTAAACCATTACTCTTCGGGACCAAACACTTAGGCCCTCAGCAACAAGAGCGCCTTGGCCAAGTATTTGCGGATGAACTCTGGGCGGAAGCAATCCGAATTTCAGGCGAACCTGCTGAGCAGATACGCTCACTAGCGCATGATGCAGGCATGACTCCGTAGTACTAAATCT
>NZ_JBQSXT010000051.1:0-2761 GCF_052378605.1 Halomonas sp. AOP27-A1-41 | reverse complement strand
CAGCAACCGGCCTCAACGACATTCTTTGCCATCTCGCGGCGTTGAGATGGCTTTACCACTTTCCCTCAAGGGCTTCCTGGCGCAACTCTGCCTTCAACCGCTCTTCGGCATACATCTTCTTGAGGCGCTGGTTCTCATCTTCCAATTCCTTGAGGCGCTTCATCATGGACGTGTCCATGCCACCGTACCTGGAGCGCCATTTATAAAATGAGGCACTGCTCATGCCGTGCTCGCGACACAGTTCAGGGACAGGCACACCAGACTCAGCCTGCTTCAAAATCGCCATGATCTGGCTGTCAGTAAAACGTGACTTGCGCATGTGAAATCTCCTGTGTTTTCAGGTTACAAAATTCCACTTATCAACGCGATTATTTTTCGGGGGGATTACCGGATAAGCGCCGTCCCGCCGTAATGGTTAGTGCTTTTCAGGTCAGCTCCATGCGTCAGCGTCATCCTGAGGATCTCCAAATGACAGCGCGCACCTGCATAGAGATAGGGGCTGTCGAGGATGTTGTCCTTCGCATTGACATCAGCCCCAGACTCGATGAGGACCCTGGCCGCTTCGACTGCGTTGGTGCGGGAGGCTATTAACAACGCTGTCGCACCACTGCTATTATGCGCGTCTATTTCCGCACCCTCCGCCAAGAGTCGAGTGACAAGGGAAGCATCATTTTGTTTAGCCGCATTATGCAATTGCGTTTCGTCCATGGCTTTACTTGCCGTGATGAATGGAAAGACTGCTAACAACAATGCAACAGTTCCTACAAAAAAAGTACGTAAATACATGAAGGGGTCCCCCGCTTAGTTTATTGGTAACAAATGCCAACGATGGACAACATTCCAACCTTGCAAATTGCAGGGGCTCCTTTAGCATAGAATACTTTTTTTGAAAGGCGATCAGGCTGGCAGCAGCCCATCTGCATCGGCAACTTACGTTAGTACAAAAGGGTTATTTCTCCAATAACTAAAAAGGAATTCCTTAGTAGCACGCGACGGTGCGACCAAGGCACTATTAAAGGCTGACAATTCGGGTCCATATACCGGACCACGTAAAGCTTTCACCTCCACTGTCTTTGGTCGCGAGACCGCCGGCCTTGCTGAGTTCATCGCCTCCCAGCCTTCTAATTTAGTGCCGAAGAAACCTACTATGCATCGAAGAGCAGAATCAATTGTGTATTGAAAAAGCCATACCTGTCGCTCTGCCTCCAGTGCTCAGCTTTAGCCTAGTACTACTGTGTCATAAATAGACATGTTATCAATACGTATTGTGTCCTCTGTATAGCGATTTCGCATTATGGTAAACGACGCACTTCACGACCGCTTCGAGACGTATCTTGATGAGCTAGCGCCTCGCCTGGGCCATGCTGATCGGGTGCAAGGTTTTCAGGATTACTGTCGTGGCTTGATGCTGCCGCTGAAACGCAAGAGTATCGAGCCCATCGCCGCCAGTGTCGATCCGTATAACGTTCAGGCCTGTCATCAGTCGCTGCATCACCTGGTGGCTCGCTCTGGATGGTCTGACCGAGGGATGCTTAATGGCGTGGCGCAGCAGGTGCTACCCTACTTGCTTCCCCCCGATACGACGCCTTTCTGGATTATCGATGACACCGGTATTCGCAAGAAAGGACGGCATTCGGTGGGCGTTAGCCGCCAATACTGCGGTGAGATTGGTAAACAGGACAATTGTCAGGTCGCCGTTAGCCTATCGGTGGCGACCGAACAGGCCAGCCTGCCGGTCGCATGGCGGCTTTATTTGCCCACATCATGGACAAACGATCCGGCGCGCTGTCGCCGCGTCGGTGTGCCAGAAGAGATCGACTTTGCCACCAAACCGGAGATCGCCCTCCAGCAGGTGCGCGAAACACTGGAGGCCGGTATCACGCCCGGTATCGTGCTGGCAGATGCGGCTTACGGCAAAGAGACGCCGTGGCGAGAGCAGCTTGCGGAATGGGGCTTGAGTTATTGCGTTGACGTGCCGGAGGGTATCAGTGTCTGGCCGCCTGGCAGTGAGCCTCTGCCTCCGAAGTGGTCCGGCCAGGGGCGACCGCCGACACGGTGGCAGCAGACCTCGGAGCATCACCCAGTGGCGGCACAAGCACTGGCCGAGTCGCTGGATGCCAATGACTATCAGGATATCACCTGGCGGGAAGGTACCAACAAGCCGTTGTGCTCCCGGTTTGCCGCTGTCCGAGTGCGTGTGGCGCGAGGCCAGCAGAAGCGTGAACCGGAGTGGTTGCTGATCGAATGGCCCCAAAGCGACGCCGCGCCAGCGAAGTATTGGTTAAGCAATCTGCCGGAAGATACGTCACTGACCACTCTGGTGGCGACAGCGAAAGGACGCTGGCGCATCGAACGAGATTATCAGGAGCTCAAGCAGGAGTTTGGGCTGAAGCATTACGAGGGGCGCAACTGGCGAGGATTTCACCACCACGCCACTCTGTGTACGGTCGCTTACGGTTTTCTGGTCATGGAGCGCCTACGTTGTGGGGATCAAAAAAAAAATCAGCCCCTGCCAGGCAGTTGCCGTACCCGAAGGCTACTGGGCGCGGGGCCATAAAACGCGCACAACGCCACGTGGTTAACTCCATCGCCACTCTGCGATGGGAGCTAAATCAGGCGATCATGATAGCGCTGGGTAGTCGATCACGATGTTTATGACACAGTAGTACTAGTGCAAACGCATTGAAATCTCGCTGGGAGAAATTCCACACTTTTCTAGCGCACACAAAAAACCCAGCCGGTTGGCTGGGTTTTCTGCGGT
>NZ_JBQSXT010000050.1:0-3222 GCF_052378605.1 Halomonas sp. AOP27-A1-41 | reverse complement strand
ATGACCTACTCTCGCATGGGGAGACCCCACACTACCATCGGCGCTAAGCGGTTTCACTACTGAGTTCGGCAAGGGATCAGGTGGTTCACGCTCGCTATGGTCGTCAGGCGTAACTGTCAATGTACATCATGCTGTGTCGTGTGATCGTCTCTCGTGCCAGGCGTTTGCTCGCCCAGCGCGCGTATCCGGTATCTTCATCGTTGTCACTGCGACCAGACCCCTTGGGTGTTATAGGGTCAAGCCTCACGGGCCATTAGTACACGTTAGCTCAACACCTTGCAGTGCGTCCACACCGTGCCTATCAACCAGCTGGTCTCGCTGGGCCCTTCAGGAGGCTCAAGGCCTCGGGGATGTCTCATCTTGAAGGGGGCTTCCCGCTTAGATGCTTTCAGCGGTTATCCCGTCCGACCATAGCTACCCGGCAATGCCACTGGCGTGACAACCGGAACACCAGAGGGTCGTCCACTCCGGTCCTCTCGTACTAGGAGCAGCTCTTCTCAAACATCCAACGCCCACGGCAGATAGGGACCGAACTGTCTCACGACGTTCTAAACCCAGCTCGCGTACCACTTTAAATGGCGAACAGCCATACCCTTGGGACCGACTTCAGCCCCAGGATGTGATGAGCCGACATCGAGGTGCCAAACACCGCCGTCGATGTGAACTCTTGGGCGGTATCAGCCTGTTATCCCCGGAGTACCTTTTATCCGTTGAGCGATGGCCCTTCCATACAGAACCACCGGATCACTAGAACCTGCTTTCGCACCTGCTCGACGTGTCTGTCTCGCAGTCAAGCACCCTTATGCTCTTGCACTCATTGCACGATGTCCGACCGTGCTGAGGGTACCTTCGTGCTCCTCCGTTACTCTTTGGGAGGAGACCGCCCCAGTCAAACTACCCACCACACACTGTCCTCGATCCGGATAACGGACCTGAGTGAGAACGCCAATGATGCCAGGCTGGTATTTCAAGGTTGGCTCCCTTCGAACTGGCGTCCGAAGTTCAAAGCCTCCCAGCTATCCTACACAGGCAACATCAGCGTCCAGTGTGAAGCTATAGTAAAGGTTCACGGGGTCTTTCCGTCTAGCCGCGGGTACACCGCATCTTCACGGCGATTTCAATTTCACTGAGTCTCGGGTGGAGACAGCGTGGCCATCATTACGCCATTCGTGCAGGTCGGAACTTACCCGACAAGGAATTTCGCTACCTTAGGACCGTTATAGTTACGGCCGCCGTTTACCGGGGCTTCAATCAAGAGCTTCGGACGAATCCTAACACCATCATTTAACCTTCCGGCACCGGGCAGGCGTCACACCCTATACGTCCTCTTGCGAGTTGGCAGAGTGCTGTGTTTTTAATAAACAGTTGCAGCCACCTGGTATCTTCGACCGGTTCGGGCTGAAGGAGCAAGTCCTCTCACCCTACGCCGGCGTGCCTTCTCCCGAAGTTACGGCACCATTTTGCCTAGTTCCTTCACCCGAGTTCTCTCAAGCGCCTTGGGATTCTCACCCTGACCACCTGTGTCGGTTTGGGGTACGGTCGCACATGATCTGAAGCTTAGAGGCTTTTCCTGGAAGCGTGGCATCAATGACTTCGACACCGTGGTGTCTTCGTCTCGTCTCTCGGCTTTGAAGGGTCCCGGATTTACCTGAGACCCAGGCCTACTGACTTTCACCAGGACAACCAACGCCTGGCCCACCTAGCCTTCTCCGTCCCCCCATCGCAATCATGTCCGGTACGGGAATATTAGCCCGTTTCCCATCGACTACGCCTTTCGGCCTCGCCTTAGGGGCCGACTCACTCTGCTCTGATTAGCATCGAACAGAAAACCTTGGTCTTCCGGCGGGGGAGTTTTTCACTCCCCTTATCGTTACTCATGTCAGCATTCGCACTCGTGATACCTCCAGCAAGCTTCTCAACTCACCTTCATCGGCTTACACGACGCTCCTCTACCGCTCATCCTAAGGATGAACCCGTAGCTTCGGTATCTGGTTTAGCCCCGTTACATCTTCCGCGCAGGCCGACTCGACTAGTGAGCTATTACGCTTTCTTTAAAGGATGGCTGCTTCTAAGCCAACCTCCTAGCTGTCTGAGCCTTCCCACATCGTTTCCCACTTAACCAGAATTTGGGGACCTTAGCTGACGGTCTGGGTTGTTTCCCTTTTCACGACGGACGTTAGCACCCGCCGTGTGTCTCCCACGCTTGCACTCACCGGTATTCGGAGTTTGCCTCGGGTTGGTAAGTCGGGATGACCCCCTAGCCGAAACAGTGCTCTACCCCCGGCGGTGATACGTGAGGCGCTACCTAAATAGCTTTCGAGGAGAACCAGCTATCTCCGGGCTTGATTAGCCTTTCACTCCGATCCACAAGTCATCCAAATCTTTTTCAACAGATCCTGGTTCGGGCCTCCAGTTGATGTTACTCAACCTTCACCCTGCTCATGGATAGATCGCCCGGTTTCGGGTCTATATCCAGCGACTGTGTCGCCCAGTTAAGACTCGGTTTCCCTACGGCTCCCCTATACGGTTAACCTCGCCACTGAATATAAGTCGCTGACCCATTATACAAAAGGTACGCAGTCACAGAACAAGTCTGCTCCTACTGCTTGTACGCACACGGTTTCAGGATCTATTTCACTCCCCTCTCCGGGGTTCTTTTCGCCTTTCCCTCACGGTACTGGTTCACTATCGGTCAGCCAGGAGTATTTAGCCTTGGAGGATGGTCCCCCCGTCTTCAGTCAAGGTTTCTCGTGCCCCGACCTACTCGATTTCACAGGATCAGATTTTCGACTACGGGGCTATCACCCGCTATGGCCGAGCTTCCCAGCTCGTTCGTCTAATCAGTCACCTGCTTAAGGGCTGGTCCCCGTTCGCTCGCCGCTACTGGGGGAATCTCGGTTGATTTCTTTTCCTCAGGGTACTTAGATGTTTCAGTTCCCCTGGTTCGCCTCCTGCACCTATGTATTCAGTACAGGATACTGACCTTGTGGTCAGTGGGTTTCCCCATTCAGAGATGTCCGGGTCACAGGTTGTTTGCCACCTCGCCGAACCTTATCGCAGGCTTCCACGTCTTTCATCGCCTCTGGCTGCCTAGGCATCCACCGTGTGCGCTTCATTGCTTGACCCTATAACCCGAAGGAGTCTGGTATCTCGCAATGACAACGATTGCCGGATACGCTTGAGACGTATCACACAACAATTACGTATCAACGTTTTAAAAAA
>NZ_JBQSXT010000049.1:0-4323 GCF_052378605.1 Halomonas sp. AOP27-A1-41 | reverse complement strand
AGCACCTTTCAACAGCCTATCCAGCTGTCGATAGCCAATGGCCTCGATCAGGTGCGGTTGGGTCGGCTTGGGTTTGCCTTCCAGATCAGCCAGCGTCAGCGCTACGCGCAGCACGCGGTGGTAGGCGCGGGCGGAGAGCTTGAGCTTTTCCAGAACGCTGGCAAGCCAGGCGCGCTCCTCATCGTCAAGTGCGCAGGCGGCTTCCAGGGCTTTACCGCTTAACTGGCTGTTGAGTGCGCCGCGCGCCATTTGGCGCTCTCTTGCGGCCATCACGCGCTCGCGCACTGCTTCTGATGATTCGCCCTGGGTCTGGGCGGTGAGTTGTTCGGGCGGTAGCGCGGGAACTTCGACCTGTAGATCAATACGATCCAACAGCGGGCCGGAAAGCCGCGCTTGGTAGCGCTGAATCTGGCTGGCGGTGCATTGGCAACGCTGGCGAGGGTCGCCCAAATGCCCGCAAGGGCAAGGATTCATAGCGGCTACCAGTTGAAACTGAGATGGGTATCGGCGTTCGTGGCTGGCCCGGGCCAGATGTATTTCGCCTGTTTCCAGCGGCTGGCGCAGAACTTCTAGCACGTTGCGGGAGAACTCCGGCAGCTCGTCCAAAAACAGCACACCGTGATGGGCAAGCGAGATTTCTCCTGGTTTGGGTTTTGAGCCGCTGTGAATTCCACTAAAAACAGCTACTAATGCTATACTGGAACAATATCTTACGTTATTTTCGACAAGTAAATACGCTACTAATTGACACCAATATAAGCGACTGGGTGTTAAAATCACAAATATATAGGCGACTGAATATGAATCGGCCTGTTAGAGTTATTGGAACTAACCGAAGGAGCCTTACTGGGCAGGTTTCTTTCTTACGAGGAAGCACTTGCAATTTTGAGTCATCATTAGAGCGCGATTTCCTGATGATCCTCGATTTTGATCCGTTGGTCGCTACGGTTTGTGAGCAGCCGCTAACCCTTAAGTATCAAGATGATGATCGAAAAAGGCGTCAGTACACGCCCGATATGCTCGTGACTTACTCGGATGAAGCGGCGCCGATTCTGTATGAGGTTAAGTATCGCGAAGATTTGAGAGAAAATTGGCACATTATGAAGCCTAAATTTCAGGCAGCTATACGCTATTGCAAGCAGCAAGGTTGGGGCTTTCGCATTGTGACTGAGCGAGAGATTAGAGGCACTGGCCTATTGAACAATGCACGATTTCTAAGGGCCTATAGGGACTTGGCAGAGGACTCGGCTACCGCTACTCACTTGGCTAGAACCCTTGCCGTGCTCGGTGAAACAACACCTGAAATTCTACTTACAGCTGCTTATGCGAATGAGGAAAAGCGTATGTGTGCGCTTAGTTGTTTATGGCAAATGATCGCTATAGGCCGTGTTCATGCTGACCTCATACGCCCATTAAACATGTCCAGCCCCATATGGATTACTAACGGAGAAGGTTTCTTATGGCTACAGAGCCCGCTTTTCTATCGGTAACTACTGGGTCTGTGATAACAGCCAATGGTCGTACCTATAGAGTTTCGCACTTGTTGGATGCAGCAACCCTCCTTGCTAAAGATACCGACACTGGAGAGGTGCACCGTCTGTCTGCGCATCAGCTTCGTCCCGTAACGGATATAGAGCTTGGAGAAGGTGGTGTTGCTGAAGGAAAGGATTTATCCGAGATCGAAGACGAAGACTGGCAAGTTGCTCAGCAGCGGTTTGCAGCAATCCGTCCTCTACTTGACGATCCATTTCGTACTCGTGCAAAGGCAGAGCAGTTAGCAGAAGAAGCCGGTGTTCACGTTGCCACTTTATACCAATGGGTTAAGGACTATCACGAGGCTGGCCATATTTCAGCATTGATACCAGCCCCGCGAGGCCGCAAGCCAGGTACGAAAAAGCTCGATAAGAAAGTCGAGGCAATAATCGAAGGGGCGATCAATGACTTATATCTAAGTCGTCAACGATATAAGCCCAGTGACGTAATTATCACTGTCAAAGCTCATTGCAAACAGGCCGGTTTACTTCCTCCTCACTCCAATACAATCCGTAACCGCATAAAACAGATTTCGACACGTGAAACGATGAGACGCCGCGGGCTACGAGATAAGGCGCGTGACACCTTTGCTCCTATCAGGGGAGAGTTTCCAAATGCGGATTTCCCTCTTGCTGTTGTTCAAATAGATCATACGCCTGCTGACGTCATCTTAGTTGATGAAGAGCATCGTCTGGCGCTTGGCCGACCGTGGATAACTCTGGCTATTGATGTCTTTTCACGAATGGTGGTGGGGATTGCGGTTAGCATGGAAAAGCCCAGTGCTATCTCAGTGGGTTTGTGTGTCTCCAATGCCATGTTGCCTAAGCATGAATATCTTGCAAACCTGGGGGTGGGGCAAGAGTGGCCAGTCTGGGGGAAAATGCGTGTTCTGCATGCTGATAACGCGAAAGAATTCCGGGGGAAAATGCTGCGCCGGGCTTGTGAACAATACGGTATCGACCTGCAATTACGTCCGGTAAAGCTTCCCCACTACGGCGGACATATAGAGCGTTATATGGGTACTGCTGCAAATGAGATACACACCTTACCTGGCACAACATTTTCCAACGTTGAGCAACGGAAAGGATATGACTCAGAAAAAGAATCAGCGCTCACCCTTCGTGAGTTTGAGCAGCATTTAGTTGAATTTATTGTTGGGGTGTATCACCGTCGCAAGCATTCTGAATTGAACATGCCACCAATGCGCAAGTGGCAACTCGGTATATTAGGAGACTCAACACAGCCGGGCTTGGGGATGCCGCCTATACCAACTGACCCCACGCGTTTGAAGTTAGACTTCCTTCCTCTTTATTCACGCACTGTGCAGCGCTACGGCGTCCAGCTGGATGAAATTAATTACTACCATGAAGTGTTGAACCCTTGGATTGGTTCAAAAGACCCCGAAAATCAAACGAAGGCTCGTTCATTTACTATCCGTCGTGATCCACGCGATATCAGTAAAGTCTATTTCTACGACCCTGAAAGTGAGATCTATTACATGGTTCCTTATCGGAATCCTACTCGACCAGCGATTAGTGTGTGGGAGTTACGGGAAGCAACTCGCCGCATTCGAGAGGAAGGACTGCGGCATGTTGATGAGGATGTGATTTTTGAGACCATTCTCAAGATGCGTCATCGTGTTGAACAGGCCGTCACGAAAACGAAGCAAGCAAGACGTCAGATGGCTCGTATCAATACGACGAAGAAACTCGCCAAGAAAACGGAATCTGTTGAAACACAAGCGCCTGCTAAGAGTGTTTTTCCTGCTCCACCTCAAACAGAGGTGCAAAGTGAGATTGATATATTCGCACTGCCTATAGAACCATTCGATGACGATGCCTAGGGAATGAATATGGCCCATTTTGATCACCTCAAGCCAGAGATTGCTGAGACACTCACCTGGACGACGGAAGACCGCATTTATTTCGCTCAGCAAAACCATTGGATTTCCTATCCTAGGGCCAAAGAAATCATGACCCGGCTTGAGGATCAATTAGCACATCCCCGTGTACAGCGGATGCCCAACACGTTGCTGGTCGGAGAAAGCGGGAATGGAAAAAGTACATTAATCGACCGTTTCAGAGAAAAGCATCCTGTGAAGATTCTTCCCTCTGGAGAGCCATTAGCACCTGTCATTGTTATGGAAATGCCCTCCGAACCAAATGAGGGGCGTTTTTGGACTGAGTTACTTCTGTCATTAAAGATAGCCCACAGAGATACGGATCCCGTGCAGCGTAAGGAGAACCAAGCTATTTCGGTATTAACTTACGTACAAGCCAGGATGCTCATTATTGATGAAATCCACAATGTGCTACATGGAAGTGCAAGACAACAGAGGCATTTTCTAGGAATGCTTAAAAGATTGAGCAATAAGCTACAGCTTCCGCTTGTAGCCGTCGGTACGCGTGACTCCATTCTCGCGCTGCACACCGATACTCAACTCTCAAGTCGCTTTGAGCCGCTGGCACTACCTCGATGGCAGTTAGATGTTAGCTTCTTGCGCCTCTTGGCCAGCTTTGAACGCTTACTGCCATTAGCTGAGCCCTCTCAGCTGTCTAGTCAGGATATCGCGATAAAGCTACATAGTATGAGTGGGGGCACCATCGGCGGCGTAGCGACCGTGCTTAAAAGAGCGACCGTTAAAGCGATCCGAGATGGTAAAGAGCATATAGACGCTAAGCTTCTTGATAACATCGGCTGGGTTAAACTCTCTGATTATGGCAAGGAGGCGCTTAAACTGTGATCAGAGGAAGCTGGGCGATCATGCTATCACCAGCTAAGAATGAGCTG
>NZ_JBQSXT010000048.1:0-4660 GCF_052378605.1 Halomonas sp. AOP27-A1-41 | reverse complement strand
CCGCGCAGCGGCATGGAGCGAAGCGGTAACAGGGTTTGGTGGGCGCAGCCCACTGTACTGCTAAACCGGGGTTGTTGACGATCCGCACGATACTGGTGCGCGATAGCGCCCACCCAAAGCGGTGCAGGTGCGTAGCACCTAGAAGCCGCTGCCGCGCCTCTGGCGCGTCATCATGAGGCAGCCCGAAGGGCTGGGCGGAGCGGAGCGGAGGGTAGGTGAGCGCATACGCGCTCTTTTCTGTACCTTTTTCCTTTTCCCTTTTAGGGCGTTATAAGATATTGATTTTAAATAGTAATTCGACTTAAAAAGGGACAAATTGATGGTTAAAAGGGGACAAATTGATGGTTAAAAGGGGACAAATTGATGGTTGTAAGGGGGACAGATTGATGGTTTTATGTGACAACTACTGACAATGTCACATAAATGGATGGCCATGCAGTCTCCGCAGGTCTACAAAGCCAACGCCCTGGTTGAAGCGTCCTACCGCCTCAGCCTCTACGAACAGCGTATCGTACTGGCCTGTATCGCTCAGGTTCGTAGAGATGAGCCGTTGACCGACCAGCAGCTCTACATAGTCAGTGCCCAGCAGATCGCCGAAATGACGGGGACCAAACTGGGCACGGCTTACCAGAACCTCAAGGCTGCTTCAGAGCGCCTTTTTGAGCGGCGTGTGACGCTGCACGAACCCCCCAACGGTAAGAGCGGGGGCAAGGTACGGCTTACACGCTGGGTGCAGGAAGTCGTTTACCAAGAGGATCAGGGCACCGTATCACTTCGTTTCAGCCAACCGATGGTGCCTTACCTGTCTCAGCTCTCAGCGCAGTTCACACGCTACGCTCTAGCCGATGTGGCCAAGATGACCAGTGCCCACGCCATCCGCCTCTACGAGCTGCTGTGCCAGTGGCGCGACGCCGGAAAGCGTGAAGTAGAGCTGACTTGGTTCCGTGACGCACTCCAGCTGGAGGATCGCTACAGCAACATCCGCGACCTCAAACGCCGCGTGATCGAGCCTGCCGTCGAGCAGATCAACGAGCATTCGCCAATGTGGGTGAAGTGGTCACAGCGCAAAACCGGGCGGCGCGTCTCTCATTTGGTGTTTACCTTCGGCGAGAAGCCCTCAGAAAATCCCGTGAAGGCACAAAAACCTAAAACCAGTGGAAACGCCAAAGGGAAGGACAAAAACGCCTCTGGGGCCATCTACGGCATTCCTAGGGCCATAATCGAAGCCAAGGCGCGGACAGGGGAAAGTTACGAAGACGCCGCCTTACGACTGCTCATCGAAGCCAAGCAGCGGTAGGTGTCACAGCCCGAAACCATGATCCCGGTTCCGCACCAAGGTACGCTGCTGGAGCAAGTCAGCGATGCCCTTAACCTTGGCCGGGTCGTCTTTCATGTCAGCCAGCACGCGCCGCTGTGCCGCTTCGGGCATGGCGTTGTAGCTATCAACCTGCTCTCGCAGCGGTTGCGGTGTGTCCTTCCAGTCGCTGCTGCTGTCTCTGTAGCCAGCCATGCCAAGCGAGCGCTTCCGGCAAAGCGCCGTGAACTCATTGACGATGGGTTCAGCCTGCTTGTGACGCGCCTCACGCTGTCGAGCCAATTCGGCCTGCTGCTGGGCCTTGCGCTGCTGTTGGGCCTGCTGGGCAAGCCGAGCTTGATAGTCCTGAACCGTCTGTTTCACTGCATCCGTAAGGCGGTCAGCTGCTCGGTCAGCGCCTCGAAGCGCTTGGTCAGTTTGTCGACCGCTGCCGCGTTCCTCTGGTCGCTCTGGTGCAGTGCTCGGCGCAGCTCCTCGCTGTCGTTCTGCTGCTCGACCAGCACCTTTTGCAAGCTCTGTAGCTGCCTTGATAAGTCGCTCACTAGCCGCTCTGAATCGAGCTGCTGCTGCTCTAACTGCCGCAATAGCAGGGTTTCCAGTTCCGTCATGGGTTAATTCCTTGTGTTCGTCAGCTCGACTACCTGCGTCCCGTCTTCTTCCATGTTCCCTATCCAAGCTTCCCCAACCAAGTACGTCGCGCCCTGAATCGTGCGTATTTCCAGATGATCGCCCAACCGAGGCATCGACTCGGCCCGCTGGATCTCCGCGTTCAAGGTCTGTAAGTGCTGGATGCGCTTGTTGATCTGCCAATCGGTCAGCAGGATGCCACTCCCCACCAGGGCGCTGACCGTCAGCATCACGGCCACCGTGATCGCTGCCGGGCGCGTCCAGCTCCGAAGGCCACCGACCTGACTCAACCGCTCGGCCTGTGCCGCTGCCGTGGCTAGGCGCTTCTCGATCTGCTCGATCTGTTGCCGTTGCCCAGCCACGACTGAGTTCAGCTGCTTGCTCAAGCTGTGGTTCAGGTCGTTGATAACGCTCTCGGTGGTATGCCTCGCGGCGGCCAGTTGCTGCTTCAAGGCGTTTTCGTGCTCGCTCAGCTGCGTCTGGGTCACGCTGTCCATCTCGGCCAGCTGCTGCGCTCTGCGCTCGGCGAGCTTCTCGCTCAAGGGTTTGGTCGATGGTCCAGTTGTCACGGTATAGCTCTCCTCGCAGCCGGATGGGCTTGTCTTCGCCATGAGGCCGCACGCTCACATAGTCCTTGCTGGCTCGTGTGATCTCGCCAATGTCGGCCAGCTCTTGCCGTACTTCTTTGGCGTTCGTCACCAGTCCATCAGCGGCGAGCGCTTCGATGTGGGCGGTGATCTCAGCGCGGGTCTTGGGGTGCCTGTCTGGGTGGCTTCGGTGGGGTTCATGGCCGGGCTGTACGTGCCGGAAGCGCTCAGGGTCGTCTGGGCGCGCCCAGCCCTGTGAGTGGTTCCAGTAGTCGCGCAGCGGGTCAAAAGTCTTTTCATGGCCCGGTGGGGCGATGTTCAGCGCCTTGCCCGTCGACAGCTCAACACGGGCGGTCAACGTGTGAATATGGGCCGTTCCGTCTTGTTCTCTGTGCAGAACCGCGCATGTCGCGTACTGGTCGGGATCGAGACCGGCAAACGCGGTGCGCTCAAAATCCTGCACAACCTGGTTAATTTGCTCGGGGGTCGGGTTGTCCTCTGGCGACCAGGCGATAACGCCAGACGTATAGCGCCACTGGTGCGCGCTGGCGTCGGCCACCTCAGCCACTAGGTGCGGGTCGCCACTCAATACCGTTACCTCGGCGCGTTCCTCACCGGTGTGGTCACGCTCACCTAGCAGGTAGTTGACGGCACCGCGAGCGCTGCCCTGACCGTGAGAGAGAAACTTGATATGCACGGCTAGATCTCCTCACCTTGGTCAGCAGGATCGTAGCGGGGCAGCTCGGCCAGTCGGTGCAGCTCTCGCTGCATCGCGGCCAGTTCAGCCAGTAGCCGGGTATGGTCAGCAGGGGATAAGCCCACACTGTTCAGCACGCGAGCCATCTGGTTAATGTTGCTGCCAATGGCGGCTAACTGCCGCAAAAGCACGGGGTCAGCGGTCAGTGTTCTCAACCGTCGAGGCTGTCGGCGTAGCCCCGTTTGCACGGCCTCGGCACCGTCAACACGTTGGCGTAGCCAATCGCTCAACGACTTATCAGCCGCCTTGGCAGACTGCCGCCAATGGGCGGCAGTGTCGTCAGGCAGTCGCAGCGTTACCCGCTGGGAAAGCTGTCGGCGGCTAGGTTGGTCAGGCATGGCCATGCCTCCGGGGGTTGGGGTTCGGGGATTGAAGGGGCAGCGCCCCTCACCAGCCCCTGTCGACAAAGAGCGTCAGCGATTTTGTCAGACAGGGTAGGCTGGCTTGAAAGCTAAAGCTGACTCTCATAATAGCATATCACTCGATTGTGATGTGTTAAGCTTGGCCGCGACGCTTCCTGAGCCTGCTTTGTAACCGCTTCCAATCTTCCGCCGGCACATACTGCACTGCCCAACGCAGCAGCAGTTCTGCCAATCGCCAATGAGGTATGTCATCAGGATAGGCGGTGGCATCGTGTGCGATACCTAACAAATCAAGCCGTGCGGCCCGCTGAGCGTTTTTATCGCTGAACGTATAGTCCAGCAACACCGCCAGCCACAGCGGCGCCTCGGCGTCCTGTAGAGCTCTGGGGCGTGGCATTAAAATTCATCCTCGTTAATCAACTCAAACACCTTTCGTTTGGCATGGGTAAGGTCATTGTGAGCCAGTACGTGCCAGTCATACGCTTCCGTACCGGGACCCATTTCCTGGCCCACCGCGCATCGATCGCGTTCATAGCGATACCGCGTCCCGCCGGGGGATTGCCATTCGGTGACGTTATCACCGCTAAACGCGGGTTTGAGATCACTGATTTTGCGAAGCGCCATAGCCAGGTACTCAGGTCGGATTAATGACTACAATTGTAGTTTATAAGCGTGATAATATCACGCTTATTTTAGCTCAAACAAAGAAAAGCCCGACCCTTTCGGGTCGGGCGGAATTCTTACATCACGTCCCTGCAAGCACTGATGAGCGTCCTGCTCAACCAT
Organism: Halomonas sp. AOP27-A1-41; assembly: GCF_052378605.1. NCBI lineage: Bacteria > Pseudomonadati > Pseudomonadota > Gammaproteobacteria > Oceanospirillales > Halomonadaceae > Halomonas > Halomonas sp. AOP27-A1-41. The sequence goes on along the minus strand of NZ_JBQSXT010000048.1, from coordinate 226 downwards.
CCGTGGCATCATTGAGCCAACTCCGGCTCGTTCTTCCTAAAAAGTAGCATCCCTGCTTAACAAGCGTCACTGTCACACTTTCCCATGTGAATAGCTACAGCATAGTTAATCAGTTAAGAATCTCCATACTTTTATCTCAGTGATAGATGTGAAATTTTCACGCCTATAGTCATAAAATCAAGATTATTCGCCTTATCTTGAGTTTTGCGAGGGTAGGGTTTTGATG
>NZ_JBQSXT010000047.1:0-4753 GCF_052378605.1 Halomonas sp. AOP27-A1-41 | reverse complement strand
TCGTTATCTGCCTTAGCCATGCCACCAGAAAAAGCTATGGTAAGGTTATTCAATCGGCGCGCTCGGATCACCATGACTTAGCAAAAGGTCCGACCTGGTAAGCCTAAAAATTGTTGCATTCTGCATGGCCGAGGTAAATTTCGTTTTTACTTAGGTTGAACCAATTATCATTCACTTTAATCTGTATCGTTATCCACCTGAAGTTCAAATAAGTCTCCTACCTGGCAGTCAAAATACCGACATAACGCTTCCACAGCTTCGAGCTCTATCCGGCTTGCTGTTTCGTGATAGAGCCGTGTGATGGTGCCCCGATTAATACCGGTATCACGGGCCACATCAACGATTTTCAGTTTTCTCTCCCCCATGATTTTAGATAGATGGCATTTGATCATAATGTCTCTCTGTAAGGTTATTTGATCTTCTGTAGATCTAAAAGGCTTGCAAAAGACCTATTTTGGTCTAATATGATCTTCAGAAGATCATTAAGTGCCTTGGAAAGTTTTAATGAGCTTCTGAGACCTTATCACGAGGAGAGGAAAAATGTCTTATTGCTATCTAACAACATCTGAACTTGCTGACCGCATCAAGTACGACGCGCGCACTATTCGTGAACGCCTTAAGGACAACGTGTTGCTAGAGGGGATTCATTACATCCGACCGTTTGGCGGGCGCAAGATCCTTTATTTGTGGGAGCCGATCGAGCGGGATATGCAACTGCACTCTAAAGAGGAGAGTGTTGGCGTACCCATGGCAGGAGGAGGTCTTTGTTATGGGTAAGATACGAGTTAGAGAGAATGCTAATAAGCTATTTTTTGATTTTCGGTATCTAGGTAAACGCTGCCGCGAACAAACGTCACTAGATAACACGGCGGCTAACCGGAAAAAGCTAGAGCGAATCCTGGAGAAAATTGAAGCGGAGATTACGCTGGGCTCGTTTGATTATGGACGCTACTTCCCGGATAGCCCGCGAGCAAAAACGTTAAGCAAACGTGCGCTGACTACCTTAGGAGGTTATCAAGCGACGCCATTACTGCGCGGCTTTGCTGAGACGTGGTTTGCGGAGAAAGAGATCGAATGGCGCGAGTCACAGATCGTCACCGTGCAGGGATGTCTGGATCGACATATTTTGCCTGCGTTAGGGCATAAAGAAGTCGGCAGCATCACCCGTGCAGAAATTCTTGAGTTCCGGGCCTCACTCGCCAAAGTAAACACCCGGAGCGGCAAGAAACTCTCTGCCAGTCGCATTAACCACATCATGACGCCATTGCGCATGATGCTGAATGAAGCCGCCGACCGCTATGAGTTTAGCTCACCGTACCGCGGGATTAAATCGCTCAATGTGCCACGCACCGATGTGGAGCCGTTTTCCCTAGATGAGGTGCAGCGGATCATCAGTAACGTCCGCGATGACTTTCGTCAGTACTACACCGTGCGCTTCTTCACCGGCATGCGGACTGGCGAGATTGACGGTTTAACCTGGGAGCATGTTGATTTCTCTCGACGTCAGATTCTAGTGCATCAAGCGGTGGTGAACGGCAAGGTTGTGCCCACTAAGAACGATGGGTCCTTTCGTGCGATTGATATGTCGCAGCCGGTCTTCGATGCCTTGAAGGCTCAGTTTGAAGTCACGGGGAAGACAGGCTTAGTCTTCACCACGCGCAAAGGCACCGCGCTATCGCATCATAACGTCACTAAGCGCGTCTGGTATCCGTTGCTAGAAGAACTGGGGTTGAATAAGCGACGGCCTTATCAGACACGCCATACTGCGGCGACATTGTGGCTTGCGGCAGGCGAGAGCCCCGAGTGGATAGCACGCCAGATGGGCCATACCACGACGGAAATGCTTTTCCGTGTTTACTCACGCTTTGTGCCCAACCTAACGCGCCAAGACGGCTCTGCGTTTGAGCGCATGCTTAACCAGAAACGCGCCTAGGAGATGACGATGAAACAGCTCAATACTCTAAAATTGAACCGCGACGATATCGAACACTCCCTGCGCGTCACGGCAGCCCACCAATCACAGCGCCGCCTTGAACGGCGTTTGGCGGAGTCCTTGGCCTCCGCTACCAGCTTAGCTTCTGGCTGCGCGCTCGTGATGTGGCTTGGTGATGGGCAAGAAAACAGCAACCTGGATGCGTTAACGACCTGGGTAGGGCGCACCCTTCAACAACTTGGCCTTGACGCTAATCGCCAAGCGATCCCGCGTCTTCTTGCGGAATTAGAGCGCACGCTTTGGGCCTGGGAGGATCAAGCATGGCAGTAACATCGCAGATAACTACTCAAAAGGCAGGACGTCAGTTTGAAGGTGAGGTTTACGTTGCTGGCGTCGAAGGGCCTGAATGGTTGATGCAGCATCAGGTTTGGTCGCTTTACTTGATTTGTGAAAAGGGAAACTGTCGTTTTTATCTCACAGATCGCCATATTACCGAGCAAGGTGTACCGCTAATGGGCCAGCGCATACAGGTAACCGCCAAGTGGGCTAATTTCGCTAGTCAGAAGCTTTGTTTTATTAACGCGTACGAGGTGCTGAGCAGCTAGGCTAAGAGTGTTGCTTACTATTCAACTTATCCCCACCACTTCTAAATTAAGCGGTGGGGATAAGTTTTTAAGCCCCACCGTTAAGCCGGGCACTTTGATTCCCGATGGGTTCCTTACCGCCGTTAGTTAATGATGATGTCACCGGCAGCTGCTCGTCGTCTCCCAGACCCAATACCAGCATCGTCATAAAGGCGGCGAAGCGTACAGCTTCCCATAAGGGTTGATGACGGTCTTGGTAATGCCCCCGCGTGATTTTGAGATTGGCATTCCCATGCCAGTGGCGTGTCCGGCCAGAAGGCGAGGGCGTTGGAATCAACTCAATGCGCGTGTGGGGAATGTCGGTCGCATTGGACCAGTAGCGTTTGATGCTCTTTTCCTTGGCCGCTATCTCGGCTTCGACCACGAGGTAAACATGCTTAAAACAATGCAGCGGTCGCAACAGTTCGTGGACGCTATTAATGGCATCAGCATTGGGTAGCTCGACCTGTCCGGTGCTACGCTGCATATGATTGCGCAACGTCACTAGGCTTTCTTCTGCGATATCGGGCTGTGACTGATGCCAGTCGAGCAGGCGGTGAAAAAACTGCCCGGCCTCTCTTAGTACCGCTGGTTTGATAGGCGGTGCCATACAGCGTTGAAGCTCTGGCATATAGATACGTTGCGATGCCACGCGGCGAGAACGGTCATTGCGGTTATCTTCGCGACTAAACTGTTGATTGGTTCTTCGTGTTTTACGTTGCATTAATGCTTCGCCATGCTCCAACCAAAGAGATAGCTGATCTGGGTCGAGTACGAATCGGCTGGCTGTCCGGTGGATAGCGTCGCCAAACGGTATGCTATGCATCTCTTGTTGTTCGACAAGCCGCAGGCTTTGATAAATCGTCGTGGCTTCGGGCCAGTCGAACGAGGCTTCGAAAGGGTTATCGAGCGGATTCTCGGTGGGCGGTTGATAGGGCTGCCATTCTTTCTCCAGCGGGTCATCTGCCAGATATGGCTGCCACTCATCCTGCATATATTGCAATAGCACGCCGGCTTGCGTCTGTCCTTTGAGCCCGCGACGGTTACGCCAACTGCTCAATGCTGTTCTAGTCGATAAATTAAGTAGTGCGAATTGTTGATCGATATTGAGGGTGGGGTTAAAACGTTCACGCAAGGTTTGCCCAAGGATCCAGTCGAGAGAGTGGGTGTACGAGCTAAGCGTCTCATCGGGACTTGCATGCCCCGCCCAGAGTGCGAGTTGCCAAAGCCGTTTACGCGAAGGCCTGTCTTGAGGCGCAAGACCAGCTAAGGCCGAAATATCGGTATCGGTGTTTGGCATCGCGATATAGCGATGGTCATCCAGTACCCATGCGCGTGGTAGGAGTTCTCCATTCACTTGCTCCAATAGACGCAATAAAGTGAACGTCACGAAACTATGCCGCAGATGATGGTAGCGAAGAGTATTGTCGCCACTGACTGTTTTTAAGGCAGTTTGTATCGGTTTAAAAAGTGCTTTATCTTCCAGAAGCAGTCGGCCATTGCCGCTGCGACAGAAAAGCAGTTGTTTAGTTACCTGTTGGGTAGTGATTTCGCCCTGGCGACGTTTTACCCACTCGATAAGTTGCTTTCGCTCTTCTGGCATCAGTAACCATAGCGGCAACCGTCGTGTTGCCGAATAGCTTTTGCCTTTTCGGTATTCATTGGATCTAATGATGATCTCGCCATCGAAAGCGTCGTTATCAAATAGGTAGGCGACATCTTTTATTTGCAACCCTGCGCACTCGCTGCGGCGGATCCCGAGACGGTAACCCAGTATCAAAGCAAGCTTTTGCATCGTGCGAAAGCGCTCGGGCTGCTGTGAGGACTCAATCAGCGCCAAAGCGCGGCGAAATTCGGCGGGTGTAATAATATTCACATCGACGCGCTGTTTTTCTGCATTGGCACTGTCGAGGTCGATGTGGGGGAGTGCGAAGGAATCAACGAGAAAATGATGAAAATCATCAAGACGATTTCGCATTTTCGCTCTGGAAGTGGGATTTTTAGCACTGTTTAATACGTTTTCATACAGCGCTTCCCACTGATCGGCACTGGCAGCTTGAACATCCCCAAGGGATTGACTGTGCGCTACCAGCGGGCGTGCAATGTTCGATAAATACGTTTCTGCAGTGCTTGCAGCCAGTTTGGATTTAACCCGGCCACCTTTTTGCATCAGCTTTTTACACCAGTTGGCGAGCAT
>NZ_JBQSXT010000046.1:0-4764 GCF_052378605.1 Halomonas sp. AOP27-A1-41 | reverse complement strand
GAGCAAACACTTTAAATAACGAACCCACTTATCACTATATCAATTTAACTGACAATAACTTTCCAGAAATTTAATTTTGATTAAACCAATGACGCTGCACTGGTTAGAGGCCACCATTCAGTGTTTCGCAAATAAAGTCCCTTTTTGCTGCTGTATACGCTTCTCTATCCAACCTATATTTCGCCGCCCAACGCCTATCGATCAGAGAGGCGTTATATTCCATGGAAGTTGAAAAGAGGCAGCAGCCGAGCCCGTTCCTCTTCAAACAGAGTTGGCCAATCAGTACTGTATGAGCAGAGCACTATCTTCTCGTTAGTCGCTCGGTTCAAGGACTCTGCCTCATTCATACTATGGATACTCTCCGCCTTGAGAATGGCGACGCTCAATCACTCTCTATCAACAGCGGCGGCATGGGGCATTCCAGCATATCGGCGATGACGCGAAACAGCTCGGCCTCTGCGGGCTTTATTTGCCCGCTATGCTCAATACAGCGGGCCATGGCCTGCAGAACAGCAGGCTTCTGTTGCGGTCGTAAACGACGCAAGCGGCTGACTACGGGGCCCAGCGTTTTGATATTAGGGGCCTCTCTTTTTACGTTTAGTGCAAACGGCAGTTCTTTTTCAGCGGCATCTAGCGCAGCGCTTACCTTTTCGGGGTCACTCTGCCCTGCCCAGGCCAGCACGTTGAGCAGCCGCTGGCACTCTTGCTGTAAATCGCTCAGCTTACGAACAGCAGAGCCACTACCTTTCTTGCCCAGGCCCAGGTGATGAACCAGCCAGTGATACAGCGTCCACTCAAACAGGCTGACCTGACTATCCGCATTGATCAGTTCTACCATGCAGTATCGAAAATGCGTGGCCTGATCCACTGACAGGTTTTTTAACGCTGGCAACGCCAATTCCATCAACGGCAGGCGAAGCTGGTCTCTAAGCATTAACACGTCGCCAGCATGATTCATGACTTCACGATACACATCCGGCAAGGCTGTCTGCTGAAGTGATGCCAGTTGCTGCTTACGCACCTCGATATTCTGGCTCAGCAGCAGTGCGTACATTAATGCGCGTACTGCGTAAGGATCGTGGGCGGCATCGACGAGCCGCGTAGGCAATGCATTGAGCATGGTACGTGCCTGGGCCAAATGGCGTGGGCCGGGTTGCCCCATTGAGGCAATCGCCATGCGGGCCGAGGTGCCGTTCATGGTTGCTGCGCTGGAGTAAGCGTGGGCGGAGGGGGTGTCTGCAAAGCCAACCGTTGACTCACCTCCCGCTTTTTCCACGTCACCGTCAAAAGGCGCACTGAGCGGCGCGTTAAATTCACCGTTCCAGCTTGGCATAACGCGTTTGATGCGCTGGCGTATCGGCGGGTGGGTCGCCAATAAGCGAGTGAAGCCAAGCTTCATGCCCTGGCCGAAAAACAGGTGGCTATATTCGCTCGCTTGGGAGGCTTCTATTCTGGCCCCCTGCGTAAGGGAGCCAATCTTGATTAACGCTTGGCCGATGCCATTGGGGTTACGCGTATATTGAACAGCGGAGGCGTCGGCCAGGTATTCTCGCTGGCGGCTCACGGCCGCCTTGATCCAGTTGCCAAAAAACGTGCCCGCATAACCAATGACGGCCAGGGCAACACCCAAGGCAAGTACGGCGACAGCGCCTTTGCTATTTGAATTGTTACGCCGCACAGCTCGACCACGCGACGTCGTACTGCGCAGCAGAATATAGCCTAACAGTCCGATCAGAAGCACACCGTGAAGTACGCTGATCAAACGCATGTTCAAGCGCATATCGCCATGCAGAATGTGGCTAAATTCATGGGCAACCACGCCTTGTAGTTCCTCGCGGTTGAGGTGATTAATCGCCCCCTGGGTGATCCCGATCACGGCATCGCTGGTATCATACCCGGCGGCGAAAGCGTTAATACCCGCTTCCTGAAGCAGATAAACCGGTGGAACCGGCGTGCCCGAGGCAATTGCCATTTCTTCCACCACGTTGAGAATACGGCGCTCGTTAGCGTTTTCGGTGCTGGGGCTGATTTCTCGTCCGCCCAGCGCCTCGGCCACTACTTTACCGCCGCCGCGACGCAACTGAGAGCGCTTGAAAAGCCCGCCGAGCCCCACTAACGCCACCACGCCAAGCGCAACCACGGCTACCAGTTCTGGGGATAGCGCAGCCAACAGGTTATTCGCTGTCACGCTGCCTCGGTCATCTCTCATGAAATGCACGACGATTGCGATCACGACAGTGGTGACCGCTATCAGGGCGATTACCGCCGCTATCAATAAAACAACCAGCTGCCCGGTTTTACGCCGGGCGTTGTCCTGAGCCGTAAAGAAATCCATGCACACCTATCCTTGTGGGTTCAAGAACGCTTCAAAACGATATTTTAGGCGCTGACTGAATCTGGGCGCTGTCCTCGAATTCCAGGAAGGAAGCGTCCTCGCCATGCCCCAACAGGCCAGCTACAGCCACCGGAGGGAAGCTCTGGCGGTAAGTGTTGTATTGCATGACAGCGTCGTTGAACGCCTGGCGGGCAAAAGCGACCTTGTTTTCAGTACTGGTAAGCTCTTCAGAGAGCTGCTGCATGTTTTCAGAGGCCTTGAGGTCCGGGTAAGCTTCCATCACCACATTAAGCCGCCCCATCGCTTGGCTTAGCGCACCTTCTGCCCCGCCCAATTCGGCCATCGCTTTGGCGCTCCCTGGGTTGGCAGCCGCCGCTTTGAGCCCCGCCGCTGCTGAATTGCGCGCTTCAATCACCGACTGAAGCGTTTCGCGCTCGTGGCTGAGATACCCTTTGGCGGTTTCGACCAGGTTAGGTATCAAGTCGTGTCGGCGCTTTAGCTGCACTTCAATTTGAGCAAAGGCGTTTTGAAAACGGTTTCGCAGTGAGACAAGTCGGTTGTACACACCGATAAGGTAGAACGCGATAACCGCTATTATCACTACGACAATGATAGTTAAAACCATAATTGATCCTTCCTGTGGTTAATAAAAAACTATTACGCATCACGCCCTGACGGCTTTACTTGGCGAGTTTAGGCAAAAACTCTATATCCATGTGATATTTCTGGGGATCATTCTGCTCGATAAAGACAGCAATCGTATCCGTATTGATATAAGGCGAGGGATCAAACCAGATATTCTGGCTTTTAAACACATGTACTTGCATGGTAGCGGGATTCAACCACTGCGTTATCACCTGATAAGGATGTTTTCCATTGACCGAAAGTTTCAATACGGTACAAATTTGTTTAGTGCAGTGATCTTAATACCTTTGATTTAACACTACGCCACTCCATATGGCGTAGTGCTTATGATACAAGCCTTGCTTACATTACTTCTTCACCATTAACCGTCAGGACACCGCCTTGCCAGGTCAGCGTCTGCTCTTCAAAGTCCGGATCAATTAACAGAGCATAAGGCATGGGAATGAGTGAAAGTACCATCTGGGGAGGTGTCGTTACGCCAATATCCAGGCTCAAGCGGTTTTGGAGGTACTCTTGCGCCTCCGGTGTGCTCATCCTATCTTGCGATGCCTGAAGCTTCTCGGGTAACGGCAAACGGTTATCCCATAAAGCGCTGTATAGCGCCTCCTTGGAAAGTTCTTCACCATCAAAGCGGATATCCGCCGTAATGCGGGGATTGAAATCGATACCCAGCATGGGCAGCGTGACGTGCGCTTCCAGCGGCTGGAACGCCATTGAGGGACTCGCAATCAGGACATCATAGCCTCGCTCGATAGACTGGATCAGTAGTTCACGCTCCTCCTGCTCATCGCCGCGTACACCGGTCTCTTCATACTCTGCACGCATGGCTTCCAACGGTGCATAGGCTTCCTGAAGCGCCTGAAATGCTGACATATCCCAGTTCTTGGCATCGATATCAAGTGACAGGCTGCCCATTGAGGTGCCGTCGGCGCCGATATCGGCTATCTTAAAACGGCCGCCTGAATTGACGATTTGGCTATCACCTACGGATTCAGACTCGGCCTCAAGCTCAATGCCATCTATATAAACATTGACGCCCTCCGCCAAAAACTCAATTTTGGGTATTTCCAGGCGTTGATGTATCAGGCTAGACGCTTCCTGTGAGCTATTTTCAAAGCGTGGCGAGACAATCCGAAACGAGTCGTTCTCGTCATTGACAACAATTTCACGTGCCTGGCCGTCTACCTTCCAAACGTCTTCATCTTCAAGATCAAGATCCACTACTAGGTCGTGCAGAGTGCCGTCAAACTCAACGCCGCTTAACGAACCGGCCGTCAACTGCCCCGTGACGGCGCTGCGAGTAGCGACCAGATCAACGTCGATATCCCCGCGTAGAAACTGCTCGTTGGGATGAATCGTACCGGTAATCGGGCTATTGATAATGCTGTGATCCACCAGCAGATTTACCTGGGCATTGGCGTTTTCAACACCTTCCATACCGATCATTGCCGTCGCCGTTGTATTGAACAACGATTTATCAATCATTATGTCGCTTGCGTACCAGGAAACAGAATCATCCAACTGCGCAAAGGTTTGGGCTAGCGCTTTTTCCACCTCATTACCCACCACCGCTTGGGCGCCTATATATCCCCCAGCCCCGAGCACTACAACACCAGCAGCGGTCAAAATTAACGTCTTGGAAGTTGCGGGCATATCACTATCCTTAATAAAAATGATTATTAATTATCCTGTATTTAAGAATAAAAACCCACTGCTAATTCAGTTCATGGCGAGATATTAAAGAAAGAAAAAGCGAGGCAAAGACTCATATTCTTCGCCATTAA
>NZ_JBQSXT010000045.1:0-5625 GCF_052378605.1 Halomonas sp. AOP27-A1-41 | reverse complement strand
TCCAGCTACCCTGCAAGACCAGGCGGTCACCCTGATCCGCGCTGGCCGGCTTAATTTTCATCGACTCTTCCCGGCGCAGGCCAAATTCACGCTGCAACGCCAGGCTCACCTGGATCCGCTCTTCCGGGATCGAGGCCACCCGAGGATCCAGCTCCTTCGCCTTATTGCCCTGCGTCGCATACGACCTGTCAGCAACGCCCAGCGCGCTGTTATCGCGTGGCACCACGCTGCTCTTGCCCACCTTCTCGGCCCACCATCGCACATGGGCCAGACGGTTTTTGAGCGTCGCATCGCTCACGCCGCCCTGCCGCCAGTGATCGACCAGCGCCTCAACATGCTTTGGCTTCAAGCTCTCCGCCCGCAGGTTGCGGTACCCCAATGTCTGGAGCTCATTACTCATCGCCCGCAACGAGCGAGAACGCTGATACTGCGTGGTCTGGCTACCGTCGCGGTTGCGCCGGCACATCTGCATAAAATCGTAACCCAACTTGTTCATGAGCAACTTCTGGTAAGTGTAATTGCCGATCTGCACGGAATCCGTGACAGAGCGCCCGAAGGCCCAGGGGCATGAATCAAAAAAACGATGCTCGTCGTCTGCTGCGATGGCAGCGTCCTGAAGGTTCACCGGTTGGGAATCACGACAGGGGTTCGTACTGCGGTTGTCTCCTCTGCTGAAAGAATGGGCAGGAGATCGCGCACCCCAGAAGGCGGCACGAACTCCCTCCGGGGGCCACGTTTACGTCCGTGGTGACGTGCCTTGCGGCGTTGACCAGTAGCACCCAACTCAAGAGCGCCGTCTCTCAGGATGCGTTACGGCTTTGGGATCGCCCCGAAGGGCAAAGGGAAGTCCGATTCGAGGACCAAACGGCCTGACTGGGCGAGGTGTCAGGCGACCTCAAAGGGAGTCGCTGTTAACCGACAGCGACCAACGGTTTGCCCGACTAACGTACCCCATCACGCAGTCATCATTCAACCATGTGAGCCTAAAGCTCCTATAACAGGCGCTTCCAGGTTGGCGTCACTACCCAAAGGCAGTGACGCCAATCAACTATCGCTGGCGACTTCACCCCCGGCCCAAAGGGCGCGGTCGCTATCGCGCTGACGCCCTTCGGTTGTCGGGTACGCGGTTTGCTCGATCGCTGAATGCGCGACCGAGCAAACCGCGTACCTGGTGGGTGTTGATCCCGCGATAGCGGGATGCAGCGAGCTCTGCGAGCGGTCACTGATCGAAGCCACGGTTCAAGCATTCTGCACATCTTCCAGGTGATCCCACCGTCGTCCAACAGCCTTCTTTTTGATAAACCGGGCCGAAGGCCCAAACGTTCGTGCTTGTTATTGGGGTACGGCCCACTGAGGTTTAGTACTTTAGCGGCCAGCCTACGCCGTAGGTGGGGCCAGCCGCGGAGCGGCTCGACAGCCCCACCGGCTCGACTTGTCGAGGCATTGAAGGGGTTGCTTAGGCCTCGCGAAGCGAGGGGCGAAGGGAGGAGGAACGACGACCGAAGGGTAGGCGAGCGCATGTGCGCTCTTTTATGTACTTTTCCCCTTTTCCCCTTTTAGCAGGGATAAGCTGTTGATATAAAACACTTATTAGCACTAAAGGGGGAGGGATTTGCGGTTAAGGGGGGAGGGATTTGCGGTTAAGGGGGGAGGGATTTGCGGTTGCAAGGGGGAGGAATTTGCGGCATAAGGGGAGTAATAAGTAATGGCCTCCCCTATTTAGGGACATAAGAAATACAGCCTCCCCATTTGATGGAGCAACAAGGATGAGCCAACCCGACATCTATAAAAGCAATGCCCTGGTAGAAGCCCAGTATCGTCTCAGCGTTGCTGAACAGCGCATTATCCTGGCCTGTATCAAACACGTACGACGGGATGAAAGGATTACCGATGATGAGCTATATAGCGTCAGTGCTACTCAGATAGCTGAAATATCTGGCACTTCTACCAAGCAGGCCTACCGCGAGCTTGAGAAAGCTGCTCTACGGCTAAAACAGCGTGATGTACGGCTGCTTGAGGAACCAAATGGACAAGGCAAGAAACGTAAAGTGATGGTTACTGGGTGGGTCCAAACAATCATCTATGTCGAAGATGAAGGCCGCGTAGAGCTTCGTTTTACGAAAGACATGCTGCCCTATCTATCTGAGCTTTCAACCCAATTCACGCGCTATTCGTTGGCTGACGTAGCACAGATGACCAGCGGCCATGCCATCCGGCTTTATGAGTTGCTTTGCCAGTGGCGCAACTTAGGCCGTCGCGAGGTCTCTATCGAGTGGCTGCGTCAAGCATTCCAGCTCAATGATAAATACCCAGCAATCAAAGATTTCAAACGCTGGGTGATCGCGCCCGCTATCGAGCAAATCAACGAGCACAGCCCCCTTTGGGTTAAGTATGAACAGCGCAAGACTGGGCGGCGTGTATCACACCTGGCGTTTACCTTCGGCGAGAAGAAGCCTCCGAAGCAACTGCCCCAGGACAAAGCCAAGCCACAGAAGAAACAAGGCTCAGGCGCGATCTATGGCATCCCGTTGAGTGCCATCAAAGCCAAGAAACGGGCCGATGAGAGTGACGAAGATACGGCCTTGCGACTCCTCGACGAGAGCAAATCACAGTCACGCTAGCCACGTGCTGTGGCACACTGCGGCACAGTTCCTGGGAAAGGAGTGACACATGGCATGGCACAGCGTGACAGACGCGCAGAAATTGACCGGAAAGAGTCGCCGAACGCTGTACCGTGATATGGCTGAAGGCCGCATCACATGGGAGGTGCGGGACAACAATCGACGTTACATTGAAACGTCAGAGCTACTACGTGTCTATGGGTCACTGAAGGACGTGGCACAGCCAGAACCCGAAAAAGTGGCACACTCAGGCACACCCAAAAATGACGCTATTCTGGCTGAATTGAAGGCTCTAAGAGCTGAGGTACGGGAACTTCGCGAGACGCTGCAACTAATCGAGCACAAACCCCAGGAGCCAGATACCAAAACGCCGCCCTGGTGGCGGCGTTTTTTCTAGCGATAGACGTCGCGCCGGTGACCGATCCGCACAACAAGCACTCGGATGTGCGCATCTTCGATCTGAGCAATCAGCCGGTAGTCACCGACCCGATACCGCCATAACTCCCCCAGTTGCCCCTGGAGCGGTTTTCCTAGCTGTCTGGGGTCATCCAGGGGCTGCACCCGCTCGCGCAAGTAGTCGCGAACTCGCTTGGCATCGGTGTGGCCCATTTTTTTCAGCTGTTTGACCGCTGCGTCGGTCAGTTCAATTTGCCAGCCCAAGCTCACGCTCCACGTCGTCCAGGGAATGTGTAGTTTCTTCGCCACGGCGCAAGCGCTCTAGCGTCTGCTCGGCCAGGTACACATCCTCAAGATCCTCAAGGTGCTCAAGGATAGCTTCACGGGCGTAATAAGTTTTGGTGCGGCCGGTAGCCTTGGCCAAGGCCTCCAAACGCGCTTCGATGTCACTGGGCAGTCGTATGGCCAACATGATGGCTTCTCCTGGAAGGTGCTATACACGTATATCATATACCGCAAACAACGCCCTAACCAGCGCCAAAAGACGGCAAATTAAAGATTACCAGGCATGATAAAAATGGAGAGAGTTAACACATAGCTACTGTCGGCGTTGCTTTCTCACACGGGCTTGCAGGCGTCTCCAATCCTCTGCCGACACATACAGTTCTGCCCAGCGCAGCAGTAGCTCCGCAAGCCGCCAACCGGGGATATCGCCAGGGTAGGCCGTGGCATCGTGTGCAATACCCACTAAATCGAGCCGTGCGGCCCGCTGAGCGCCTTTATCGCCAAACGAATAGCCCAGCAGCACCGCCAGCCACAGCGGCGCCTCGGCGGCCTTTATAGCTCTTGGGCGAGGCATCAGAATTCATCCAGGTTGATCAGCTCAAACACCTTGCGCTTGGCATGGGTCAGGTTATTTTTAGCCAGCACGTGCCAATCGTATGCCTCAGTGCCGGGGCCCATTTCCTGCCCTACGGCACACCGATCACGCTCGTAGCGGTAGCGGGTGCCGCTGGGGGACTGCCACTCGGTAACGTTATCGCCGCTAAAGACGGGTTTGAGGTCGCTGATTTTGCGCAGGGCCATAGCCAGGTTTCCCAGGTAGTTCTGACACCCTCATTCTAGCCTATAAGCGTGATATTTTCACGCTTATTCCTTAAAATTCAAGATTATCCGTCTTATCTTGAATTTTATACGGCTGTTAGAAGCATATAAAAATGGAAGCCCGAAAAAGGTATAATTAACCCATTAAACTTACGCAGAACTAAGAGAATATAACTATGGGGAAAGCTCTCTCAGGGATTCGGTGGAAATCATTTACATTTGAGGAGAAAGAATACGATCTTCGCCATCTCCACCCTTATATGATTACCCAAGTTATTGAAGCAAAAGGTAAAAACCCAAGAAGAGAGTTTCGACTAAATGTATCATATAGCCTACATTGCTTCACTCGAAACCCGAAAAAGGGTGAAGAAATAAGCGATGACTTAGCCTACTCAGACAGTAGAGAAAAAAGAATATTTTGCTTTGAGCGCTGGGAGTTATCGATGATGCTTCCAGAAATTGTAAGGACGCTTCAGCAACGACGATGCCTGCATACAGTGAGTGAAGAGTTCGTAACGATAGAAGTAGTGCACAAAGGAAGGACGTTCGACTACGCGGTTTTTTTTACGGTAAGTAAAGCTAAGAAAGCAGAAGGTGCAGAGATAAATTTATTCATAAACAGTGCACACGAACGCTTTAATGAACTGGTGTATAAAAAACCAATAAGCTTCAATATCATCTTGATAAACAAGTACTTAAATAGAGAGATTAAAAAACCATAGCGGAAACAAAACAGGCCCACAACGAGAAGTTGCGAGCCTGTTTCTTAATCCGGAGCCTCTTGAGTATTCCACTCTTGGGTGCGAACCACTTTGAAGTGGCGGGCGGGCGCTTTCACCGGTCAGCGTTACCTTATGCATATATAATCCACTATATAGAAAAATCTGACTAATTGATTTTTACTATGGTGAAAAGCTATTGTTTTTAAACAAAATTAACGGAAACGAGAGACATTTTTCTCGACTGTGTCAGCTCCAACTCACTTAACTAAACGCTTCGCATCGATCGCCTTATTGACTTGATATGCATAGCCACCAGCCACCGATATAGAGACTACCAGCACGCCAAAGATGATGGGCAGAATGACAGGCGTTCCACTTATCAGCGCATCAATAACGTTCATAAACACTCCCGTGTCAGCGTCCTAAGTAAATCATCGTGATTTGCTCACGCTCGTGACCCAATTCACGCGATATCACCAGGCGCGCCTCATGATCTACAGTGCGTTGCTCGGGCGTCAGTTCTCGAGAAGCGATGCCCCCCGCCGCCGGCGCCGCCCTACCCGTTAACTCCAAATAGCGCGCCTGAGCGTAAGCATGGCGCAATCCGTGCATTCGTGACAGTCCCGCTTGCCCCAGCAGGTATTCGTAGCGTTTGAGGTGCTGAGCGTACGACTTTTCAGCGGGAATCAGCGACCCGGGGCCGGCCAGGCGATGTGCTCGATCCAGCACCGCGCGCTGGGCCTCCGTACGGATCGGAATGTCCCGCTCACGTCCGCCCTTCG
>NZ_JBQSXT010000044.1:0-5937 GCF_052378605.1 Halomonas sp. AOP27-A1-41 | reverse complement strand
AAGGTTTGTATGCTGTATTTGGCTTAACGCAGCAACCATTAGAATGTCTGGATAGGTAAACTGGTCGCCAAGCAGATAGCGCTTGCTGATAAGCACATCTTCGAGCACTGCGAGGCAGTTCTTGGCCATCTCCACGAGTGCCGGACGTCGCAGCTTTGCCCACTCGGCATCCGCTTCAAATAAATCAATCACGGCAATTTGCGTCATCGGTGGCTCCACTGTATCCAGGGCAGCAAACGTCCATTGCAGGGCTTTAGCGCGTTCTGACTCACTCGTCGGCAGAAGCCTCCCTGATTGCTCCGCCAAGTAGATAACAATAGCTCCTGACTCAAAAATGATCACGCCATCATGGTCAATTGCGGGTACTTTGCCAAAGGGATTGATTGCCAAATAATCAGCGCTATGTAGCTCCCCAGCGACATCATCAAGCCCATTAACCTGATGAGGCAGTTCACACTCTTCTAGTGCCCACAGCACACGTAAATCCCTCGTAATCCCCACCACTTGCGGCGTTACTTTTCCAAATCCATACATCGTAATCATCATTAATTTCCTCACGAAAGCCGATACTTCAAACGGTCTGTGATTGCATGAGCGAACTATCACTAGTCGTTCGAGCGTGAGAGAAATCGACAAGCTACGATGTATTTTTTTATTCTCAATGGCCGCATAAACGGCGCGAGGAGCGTAAACCTCATAGCCCACTCCGCCGCTACACTTATTTCTGCGTTAATCCGTAAAGGTATTGATATACAGCGCTTCTACTTTATCCCGTGCCCACTGCGTTTTACGCAGGAATTTCAACGACGACTTAATAGAAGGATCGTTGAAGAAGCAGTTAACGTTGATCTCTGCGTACAAGCCGTCCCAGCCGTAACGCTCAACCAACCGCGTCAAGATCTTTTCAAGGCTTAAACCATGTAACGGATTATTGGGTTGTGGATGGTTCATCAAGTAATTCCTGGTGTTATTTCAAACGCCCCTTCTAATATGGCAGGCGACAAGCCACGAATGTTAACAGAGGCAGTTAAGAAAGCACGGCGGAATAGCGTTCCGCCATTGGCAGCGTACTCCTCTGCAAAGAACCAGTAATATTCGATACATTTCCATTTCCCTGTCATGGTGATGTTGTTATTTAATCCAACGCTACCCTGATTATTTTTAAAGCAACGTCAATGTTGATTAAGCTGACTCCACCTACGGACAACTGTCATGGATGATCATCGCGCAAACACGCTGGACAAGCCCACCCGTACGGGCTTGATTTTGCTGGCCGTGGTACAAGGGGTTGCGCTGCTGGCCCTTCATCTGGCGATCGAGCATGAGTACTGGCTGGCCGCGGACCAGCGCTGGCTCAAGGCGCTTTATACCGTAGCAATCGCCCTGCCCGCGCTTTATCTAATCGGCATGGAGCGGCTACGTGATCACCTCAATTTTCTGCCGCTATTGCTGGCCCCACTGCTGTTTTGGCTGGGCTGGCACCTTGGCTGGGTAGAGCAAACACCCGAGCAACAGCAGTGGGTGCGGCACCCGTTCATGTTTGCCTTTTGCATGTCGCTTGGCGTGGCGCTTTTCATTCTGGCACTGTTTTTTCGGAGTAGCGCCACTAGCAGAACCTGGCCTACCGCCTATTCACCGCTGCTGAATTACTCTTGGGAATTCACCCAGACGCTTTCCCTATTGACGCTGTTTATTGGTGTGTTCTGGGGCCTGTTATTACTGGGGGCAACGCTGTTTTCGGCTATTGGCGTGCGCTTTTTTGAGACGCTTTTCAGCGAACCCGTGTTTATTTACCCCGTCACTTGGCTGGTGATCGGTTTAACGCTGGTGATGATTCGTAACCGCTTTCGCCTGATTCAAAGCGTGCGGCAGATGAGCGAGGCACTTATCAAAGCGTTACTGCCGCTGGTAGCCCTTATCATTCTGCTGTTTTTTTCCATGCTCCTTTTTACCGGCGTGCAGCCCGTCTGGGATACAGGCAGAGCCTCCTCCATATTAATGGCGCTGATGTTAACTCTGCTGCTGTTCTTCAACGCGGTCTTTCATCAAGCGCATGGCTTACCCCCCTATCCCACCTGGCTACGCCGCATCATCCTGCTGGCCGTTGTGCTGCTGCCGGTGGGTAGCGTGCTGGCCGCCTGGGCGCTCTGGCTGCGTATAGATCAATACGGCCTTAGCCTGGACAGGCTGTGGGCTGTCCTGCTGCAAGTGCTAACAGCGGCATTTACCGTAAGCTATAGTCTGCTTCTGCTGTGGCGCCGCCAGGCAGCACTTCCCAGCCTACAGCGCGCCAACGTTGGCTTGGCCTTGCTGGTGGCCCTTGTGTTGATCGTAGTTAACACACCGCTGGCAGATATGCGCCACTGGGTTGCCGAGCAGCAAATCAAGCGGTTGCTGGATGGCCGCACAACAGCCGAGGCGTTTGATGTTAACTACCTGCGCTACCAACTCGGCCAGCCGGGCACCCTGGCCTTGCAAGCCTTGGTAGAGAGCGAATTTGCCCAATCGCAGCCTGAGTTAGCTCGACGTATTGAGCTTTCGCTCAGGCAAACCGAACGTTGGAGCCAGGAACCACTGGTGGATACTCAGAACCTGGCTGACGTCGCCCAACAGTTCAGGGCAAGCCCTAACGGCGCCACTCTCCCAGAGCCCTTGCTGAACCTGTTGGTTGAGCAGAATTCCGCCTGTTTAAGCCAGACAGAACCCTGCCAGACCCTACAGATCAGCAGCGGCACGCCCTTCCAGTGGCTGGTTTATGAACCTTATAGCGCGGTGGGCAAGGCGTATGGCGAGCACGATGGCGACTGGCTGTTGCTCGGCCATTTGATGCTACTCGGTACGACTCAGCCGCAAGATGACCTAACGTGCCAAACGACTCTGACTACGAATGATCTCGAACGCCTTACCGGGCCAGCCGATATCTACCGGAACGGCAACTGCCTTTATCACCTGCAGCCAACGATTGAAAACGCTAGGCAGCAGCTATCCGCTCAAGGTGAGGAAATATCAGGGGAGTAAGCAGATTGGCAGGTACTTCCCTATCAACGATAAAACTCAACAAAAAATCTTACCGGGCCCAACGGCTTTATATGATGCTTTATCGTTGGCTCTACAACACCATACTGCTCTGGGCTTAGCTCGATGATATCCAGTGCTGGCTCTTGAATGGTGTACTCCAACAAGCCTTCAAGTACCACTATTTTTCCCCACACCCCCTCTTTGGTTGTGTGGTCATTCAACAACCCTGTGGGAACGCTCTCTTCGGTGAATTCTGGCGTTCTTTTATAGGGAGAAACATTGACGGGTAAGTCTTTCATGTTATCGGCTCCTTGTAGCCAAAAACTCGCCGTTTCCGACAGGCACGGTACACGTGGCGAAATCAGGGTCTGCGGAAATTACTGTCACAAAAGGCGACATCTCTTCAGCATGAGACGTGGCATTATCAACCACAAGAAGCCCTCCTTCACGAAGAACCCGCTTAATGTCGGGCCACCATGCCAGATACTCAGAACGCTCAGAATCGAGAAAGAGAAGATCGATGCTTGATGCAAAGCAGCGACCAAGTACGGCACCCGCCTCACCATGAACCTGGGTAATGAACGGAGCAAGGCCTGAACGTTCGAAGCTCTTCGCCGCAAGCGAACGTTTGAAATCGGATTGTTCAACGGTCGTCACATGGCCGTTAATTGCCGCTGCGGCCCAAGCCAGCCAGAGTGTTGAGTAACCGTTAGACGTTCCAATTTCAAGCACGCGTTGAACATTCGTGGCCCGAACCATCACGGAAAGGAATTCTCCCGTGTCACGGGTGATGTTCAACATGCGGCGAGGCCGGTCGGTGATGGCGCTATCGTTGCTTACACCAAACTGCTCGAGTTCAAGTAACAGCGTTTGTAGCGATTCAGTCACGTTGCACTCCCTTTGTTTAATGCCGCCTTATCTAGCTCGCCTGCCACGCTTCAACCATGCTTCACTCTTTCGCAACCGCCGCCGTGGCCGATCCCATTGCGTTACACTACGCTTGAAGTGATTTTCATACTTTACAGCAGAGGCTCACGTGCGTGCACTTTCCCGCAAAAAACAGATTCTGGGCCTGATTGGCTGGCTGGCACTGGCCTATATTGCCGCCGCCATCGGATCAGTGGCCTCCATCAACGCGGCCTCTTTCTACGCAGAGCTTGTGCAACCGCCCTGGGCACCGCCCGCTTGGCTATTCGGGCCGATGTGGACGACGCTTTACGGCCTTATGGGCGTTGCCGCCTGGCTTGCCTGGCGTGAACCCGGCGCCCAGCTCGCGCTTGTGATGTTCGCCATACAGCTGGCGCTCAACGCCTTATGGAGTTGGCTCTTCTTCGCTTGGCAGCTGGGCGCTCTCGCCTTTATCGGCGTGGCCGCGCTTTGGGTATTGATTTTGATGACGCTGGTGATGTTCTGGCAACTCAAGCCGTTGGCGGGTCTACTGCTGGTGCCTTACCTCGCTTGGGTGAGCCTGGCCTGCGCGCTGACCTGGAGCGTGTGGCAGCTTAACCCGCAAGTGTTGGGGCAATGAAAGCGACGGCGTCGCTTGTCACAGCAGGGCTGAAACCACTCGTAGTCTCAACGGCACGACAACAGGTACAAGAGCCCCCCTCCATCAAACGCCACTTGGGCAAAAAGGCATGTGAGGATTGTTTTACGGGGTATCGAGGCACCCCTCAATCGAATTTTTCAAATAGGAGGCAAGCGCTGCAACGTCCTCATGCTTATCCTGCCATCTATCCTCAATTATCCCCAGATAACCTTCCCGAGCATATTTCAATAGCATTGCATGGTCAGGTGGTGCTTGCCCTTCCGCCCACTCTGCCGCAGCATCTTTAGGAACAATATCGCCAGTGGCCGCTGTCCGCCACATGCGTGCCAAGGTTAAAACCACGTTACGCTCATCGCCCGCAGCGTCGGCCAGAAGAGTGGGCAAGGAGTGGCACATTGCCCGTCTAATATCAGCCATAGGCACAGGCTCAAAAACCTCAGCGGCGCTTCTTCCGTACAGCGAAAGACTGTTATCCCTTACCTTCTTCAGAACAATGGCAAGATCAGGATCACGGGCTGGTTTCGGAACACTTCCGGCCTCGAATTTCGCTCTCAACCACTCCCCGTAAACAAACTCAGCCCGAGGCGGAAATTGCCAAGGAACAACATCAGAAATTGTCACCACCGTCAGCTCTAACGGCCTGATGGCTTGGGAATTCCCAATCGCACCGGATACGCCCATCAACCGAGCAACCAGGGCTTTTCTTTGCCATAAGCCAGGAGGCCTTGAGACGGCGACTAAAATATCTACATCACTTTCGTGCTTTAAACCGCCAACGACAGCAGAGCCGAAGAGATAAATACCGATGATCGAATCACCCAGGACGTCTTCTACGACTAACTGTGCCTGTATTGCTTCGTTTGTTATCTCTGGGATAGTCATATCCAGAATCTACTCTTGATCTAACGCCCACAACAGGCGCCTGCCACAAGCATTGATTGGCTATGCAGGGTGATCGCTTATCAGCCGCCCATACATTGCCGAGTCAGAGACGATACCATTGACCTCCCAACGCTGCCTTAGAACCCCTTCTCGAGCAAATCCAAGATTCTCTAGCGCTTTCGCAGAAGATTGATTGCCTGGGTCAATCTCAGCTTCAATTCTCCGAAGCCCCAATGAGTTGAACCCGTACTGAATCAACGCCTCTCCCGCCTCGTTTACATAGCCTTTACCCCAGCAAGAACGGCCTAACCCAAAACCGATCTCGGCTCGCTTGGATTCCTTGTCGTAGCTAAATAGCATGCATTTTCCAGCCAACTCGCCTGTAGACTTCAGATACACACCAAGTACAAGTGACTCTTGACGCTGCATCGAATCGTGGCTGTCATTAATAAATTCAAGTGAGTCCTGAATCGTTGCCCAGGGAGCAG
>NZ_JBQSXT010000043.1:0-7009 GCF_052378605.1 Halomonas sp. AOP27-A1-41 | reverse complement strand
TACATGCTGGCCGGTGGTGCATGTACGACATATCTCTCGGACCCCCGGCTCGCCGTTCTGGCCGGGACAGCCAGGCGCAGAGTTCCAGCCCGCACTAGTCCCGCAACCTAAAGAGCACGTAGTGGAAAAGAACATACCCTGTGCGTTTACCCACTCAGGCTTAGAGCGCTGGCTTCACGCTCGCGAGATCAAGCGGCTGGTTATCGTCGGTGTAAGTACCAGCAATTCGGTTGAAGCCACCGCTCGCACAGCCGGTAATCTTGGCTTTGATACCCACGTCGTCGCCGATGCCACGTTTACCTTTGCCAAGCAGGACTACGCAGGCACTTATCGCACGGCGGATGAAGTGCATGCTATGTCACTGGCGAATCTGGAAGGGGAGTATGCGGCTATTGTTAGTAGCGATGAAACGTTTGCACTCTTTAGTAATTTCAATTAAAAATCAAAACGTTTACGTCTGACCCCTGGAAATAAAAATGGCAGTGTTAGTTCTGTTTAATGTGTGTTGTTAAAAAAACTGCTTTTTAAATAAGGTTGGTGATCTATACTTCAATGTTGTTATTTTTAATAAAAGATGGCTGTTAGTAAGAGATAAAAGGTATGTTGATTGCTTTGACTTAAATGTTTTTATGGAATAAACCACCAACGCCAACCCGCTGCGCATACGATTCCTATCGCTATTGATGCCAATGGGCTCCTAAAGATAATCGCCACCATGCCTGCCATGATAGCGGCGAGGCGGGTGCCGCCGTCACCATGCACAATGATTGGCGTTATAATCGCAATAAGCACTGAGCTGGACATGGCATTAATAAAAAGCTGAATGTTAGGGCTTAATGGTAAACGCGCCATAATCAACAGTCCCAGCACACGAGAGCCATAGCTGATGGCTGCCATTAACATAATTGCTGATAACGATTGCCACACTGTGATTGAACTCATGATGTCCCCGTCTTATACCAGCGTTTAGGTAATAAGATGGCGACCATCCCCCCCGTTAAAGCGCCTACCATTACATGCAGATAAGGAGGCAGCCACCAATACGCCAGTAAGGCACTGATGGCTGCTGCCAGCCACGGTAAAATCATCAACGCCTTGGGATTTCCACCTATCACGATGACCAGCAGAAAACATAGCATGATCACGTCAAGGCCGAAGCGCTTTGGTTGATTGATGCCACCTCCGAATGCTAACCCTAAACCAGTTCCAATGACCCAGGCAGCCCATAGCGCAATACCCCCGCCTAAAAGAATGCCAATATTACGCTCGCCGCGATGATATTCACCTAACGCCATAGCCCAATTTGAATCTGTCAGCATGAATATAACGCCGAATTGTTGGCGCAAGGGCAATGCCTTGAGCCAAGGGTATAAGGACGCGCTCATTAAGACATGTCGGGTATGGATCGTGAGGGTAGTCGCCGCTAGGGCCAGCATGGGTAGTGGCGTCTGCCATAGCTCAAGTGCTGCAAATTGCGACGGAGCAGCAAAGACAAACACACTCATTAACATTGCTTCCCAATGAGTGACACCCTCATGTGAAGCAGCTACACCAAAGGCTAAACCAAACGCGATAGTGAAGGCCGCTAAGGGGAGCATCATGAGGATTCCTCTCCATGTACCAGCCATGTCCAGTTTTGTTTTATTTTTCATAAGCTTACTCGCCATCTTCTGTGCGCTTTATATAAAAACAAACAGACCTGCTTGTTTTTATATTTTTTGAAGTTTAAATTGAATAGTGTGCATACGCTAGAAGAGAGTATGCCACCACGATTAAATGAAATAACATAACGCTAAAAAACTGCCGATTGATTCGGTTCGGGGATAATACAATATGAACTTCAACCGCAATGCACTCACTCTGGCTATCGCTTCTCTTGCGTTACCTGC
The DNA here is from genome assembly GCF_052378605.1 of Halomonas sp. AOP27-A1-41. NCBI lineage: Bacteria > Pseudomonadati > Pseudomonadota > Gammaproteobacteria > Oceanospirillales > Halomonadaceae > Halomonas > Halomonas sp. AOP27-A1-41. The sequence continues at coordinate 5,120 of NZ_JBQSXT010000043.1, read as the reverse complement.
TTTTGCTACTTCCGCTCAAGCGACAACTTCTTTTATTGCTAATTCGTTTTACGACCAACAGCACCCTCACTCTCGTTACGGTTATATCGAATGGGCTGAGATGGTTAAAGAGCTTTCTGATGGGGAGCTACAACCTGAGGTTTATACGGGTACTGTACTGCTAGCGCCGCGCGCTAATTTGCAGGGTATTCAGGATAATATTGTGCAGGTAGCACACCATGCCGCTATTTACACACCTTCTGAAATGCCGGTTGCTAATGCGGTTCAGGAACTGGGGTTTAACTATGATGACCCTTTAGCCAGCATACTAGCTGTTACCGACTTTAGTCTAAATAATCCCATTCAGCTAGCCGAATGGGAAGATTTGAATATCGTTTATCTTGGCGCTTATAGCACCCCGCCTTACGTGATGTTTTGCCGGGAGCCTGTGCGTAATCTTGAAGAACTGCGTGGCAAGCGTATCCGCACAGCGGGTTCAACGGTATCTGCTTGGGTAGAAGAAGCTGGCGGTACCCCCGTGAATGTTCCTTCAAGTGAAATGTATAGCGGCCTTGATCGCGGATCACTGGATTGTGCTACCAATGCGGCTAACGACTTAATTGATCGCTCCCTCTGGGAAGTGGCCAAACACACAACGCTTCTGCCTACCGGTATGTACTGGTCAGGTCCTCAGTGGGGCTTTAACGAAGGGTTTTGGGCAGACCTTACTGACGATCAGCGCAACGTCTTCAAGGAAGCTACTGCTAAAGCAATGACGCGCATGGTTGTTCAGTTCCTTAATGCTTCAGAGTCTGCTATCGAAGAAGCCAAAGAGTTAGGCAACAACGTCTATGAGCCGGAAGATGATCTCATGGAATCCGTTGTCGCGTTCCGCGAACAAGCGCTCTCCAACGTCTATAACAAGGCGCGTGATGAGTACGGTGTGGAAGATCCGGAAGCCTTAATTGATGACTTCCTAAGCACCTATGAAAAGTGGCAAGCGCTGCTTGAAGGCGTGGATCGCAGTGACGAGGAGGCCCTGGCCCAGTTAGCGATGGGTGAAATCTACAGCAAACTTCCCGCTGATTACGGCATTTATTAATTTAACGTACTCTGTGTGCCTGCTAGGCGGCCAACGTTAATGCAATAAAAATAGGGACCGGTATGACGAAGCGACAAAATCAGGAAGAGCGCTCACGCAACACTCAAGCTCGCGTGATGCAGGCAACGATCGAATGCGTTCTTGCCAAGGGAATTCGTGCCACTTCGACGGTTGATGTCGCTCGTCAGGCCGGTGTGTCTCGTGGGGCTTTGGTTCATCACTATCCGTCCAAAACGCTTTTGATGCAGTCAGCTCTGGAGGACCTGCTTAACCAAGAGGTTGAGAGCGTTCGCCAACTGGCAGTCAGTGTGCAAGAGGGTAATTTTGACTTCGATAGCCTGTTGAGAGTACTACACGAGCATTTCAAAGGGGATCTGTACATGGTGACGTTGGAGTATTTGACCACTGCCCGTACCGATCCTGACATCATGAAAGTGCTTATTCCCCTTGCGGCCAGGTTCAATAGCTCTTTAGAGGCAATCTGGGAGCAGCTTGTTGCCAGCTCAAGGCATACGTCACGGCAAAATCGTGTGGCTCTGAACGCCACTCTCTGCATGATGCGCGGTATGGGCGCCCAGAGCATATGGCGTGATGACCCAGAGCTTTACCGCGACATGCTGCTGTTCTGGAAAGACGCCCTTATCGAGCTTGGCTTTGCATCTTCGCAAGCGAAGACAAGAGAGTATGTATGATCACGCGCATTGTTGAATCATTAAGCCAATGGGTTGCCAAGAGCGCACTAGTGTTGGCGGGGCTGTTTCTTATCCTAATGGCGCTGCATGTCACGCTTGATGTAGGGCTGCGTTATTTTTTTGGTAAATCGTTTACCGGCACGCTGGAATTCGTCTCCTTCTACTACATGGTTGCGGTAGTGTTTCTGCCCATTGCCTACGTGGAACTCCAGCGGGAGCACATCAGTGTCGATGTTTTTGTAGGCAGGTTTTCTCCCCCTGTGCAGCTGGCGTTTTACCTGTTTGCCGGTACGCTTGGCTTGGTGTACTTCGGCATGCTCTGTTACCAGAGCTATCTTGATGCCGTTCGTGCCACGGTGCGTCAAGAAACCGCCATGGCCAACTTCACCTTCTATTTATGGCCCAGCCGCTGGGCATTACCGGTCGGCTTTGCCGCCATGTGCCTGGCCATTCTCGCCAACATGATCAAGGCAGTGCATCAACGCCAAGCACTGTAGGAGCTAATCAATGACTAACATCGAGATAGGTGTGGCGGGTATCGCCATTGCCTTGGCCCTGATCGCCCTGCGCGTGCCAATCGGTATTGCTTTGGGATTAGTATCGATTATCGGTATTGGCGAAATGACCAACATGCGAGTTGCGTGGGGGATGATTTCTGCTACTCCGTTCGATTTTGCGGGTACTTGGGAATTAACCGCCGCGCCTATGTTTCTCTTCATGGGCTACTTGTGTACCACCACTAACATGACTCAAGGCCTATTCCAGGCCATGCGTCTCTATCTGGCGAGACTTCCTGGCGGGCTTGCCGTTTCCAGCGTGATGGCGTCGGCCTTTTTTGCCGCTGCATCGGGGTCAAGCGTTGCGACATCTGCCGCCATGTCGCGCATCGCGGTGCCTGAGATGCTCAAGCACAACTACGATAAGGGCCTAGCAACGGGCACGGTTGCTGCATCAGGCACGCTAGGTTCGTTGATTCCGCCAAGCGTTTTATTGGTGCTTTATGGTGTTTATGCCCAAGTGTCCGTTGGCCAGTTGTTTATGGCGGGCTTCATTCCGGGCGTCATTTCTGCGCTGTTATACATTGCGATGATAATGGTGCGTACCAAGCTCAATCCAAGCCTGGCTGGAGATACCAATGTACGCTCTACCTGGCAAGAAAAGTGGGATGCATTCAAACATATCTGGCCATTGCCATTACTCATTGGCTCTGTGCTTGGCGGGATTTTTCTGGGTGTCTTTTCGCCAACCGAAGCGGGTGCAGTAGGCACTACCATTGCAGCATTAATCGCCTTGGCCCGTCGTACTCTAACCATCGCTGCCATTCGTGAAGCGGTCGTCCAAACGGCGGTAAGCACGGCCAGCATCTTTATTATTTTGATCGGCTCGCTGTTCTTCACCCGCTTTTTGGCCATGAGCGGTGTACCCGCTGCTTTCTCCGAGTTAATCCTAGGTGTGAGCACTGAGACATGGTGGATCATCCTAGCGGTAGCCGTTATCTACCTTATCTTAGGCATGTTTATCGACTCCATTGGCCTGCTATTACTGACATTGCCGCTAATACTTCCCCTGGTCGAAGGCGCAGATCTTAACTTGATTTGGTTTGGCATCATCGTAGTCAAGCTGCTCGAAGTTGGGCTGGTCACACCGCCTATCGGGCTTAACGTCTATGTCATCAAAGGTGCACTCGGCAACAGCGTTACCTTGAGCGAGGTCTTCAGGGGTGTGAGCTGGTTCATCGTGATGGACATCGTCGCGCTGCTGCTCATCGTGCTGCTTCCTGCGCTTTCGCTTTATCTTCCGCAGAAAATGTTCTGACGCTTATACAATAAGGAACACTCATGACTACCACTCGTTTTATCAACGCCAACGTTATCGATTCACGCAACGGTAAAGTGCTCCCTAATCATGAGGTGCGCATTAAAGATGGCCGCATCGAAGCGGTAAGCGAGTCCCCACTTGAGGGCAACGACGACCAGGTCATCGATGTAAAAGGCCGCTACCTGATGCCAGGCTTGGTGGATTCCCACGTACACGTCACCGCCATCACGCCCAACTTTGCGCTGCTGGGCACGCTTTCACCATTTTACGTGGGCGCCAAATCCAGCGAGCTACTAGAAGCCATGTTAATGCGTGGGTTTACCACCGTACGCGATGCCGGTGGGGCTGATTACGGCCTGGCCAAAGCGGTAGATGAAGGAACGCTGGCCGGGCCACGTATCATGTACGCTGGCCGGGCGCTCTCACAAACGGGTGGCCACGGTGATATGCGTGGGCCAGGCCAGCAAACCTTTGAAGGCTGCTTCTGCTGTGCAGGCCTTGGCCGTGTATGTGACGGCGTTAGTGAAGTGCGTCAGGCCGCACGTGATGAGATTCGCAAAGGCGCTACTCAAATTAAGATCATGGCGTCTGGTGGCGTGTCGTCACCCACAGATCGTATTGATAGCACACAGTTTTCGCTTGAAGAGATCGACGCCATTGTAGAAGAGGCGACGGCTGCCAATATTCATACCATGGCTCACGCCTATACAGCACGCGCTATTAATCGCCTGCTGCCTCGCGGTGTTAAAACCATCGAACACGGTAATCTTATGGACGAAGAGAGCTGCCGTCTTTTCCTCGAACATGACGCTTATTTGACGCCTACACTGTGTACTTACGATGCGTTAGCGAAAGAAGGCGTGGAAGCGGGTATGGCTGAAGAGCTGCAGCGTAAAGTGTTCGACGTACTCGATGCGGGTGGCAAAGCCCTTGAAATGGCGCAGCGCCACGGTGTGAAGATGCTTTACGGGTCTGACTTACTGGGCCGTATGCAGCGTCATCAGCTCAATGAGTTCCATCTTCGCAAAGAGGTGGTACCTGCCGATGAGTTGATCCGTGCGGCCACCAGCCACGCGGCCGATGCCTACGGCCATACGGGCGATTTTGGCGAAATCATTCCCGGCGCCCGTGGTGATGTCATCATCCTTAAAGATAACCCCCTGAACGATATCACAGTGCTTACTGAGCCTGACGAACAGCTGATGCTCATTATGAAAGGGGGCGTTTCTTATAAAAATACGCTTTAAGCATTACGCTTAAATACTCAGTAATAATTTTATCTGATTGCCCCAGCGCCGGAACTCTACAGTTCCGGTGTCTGTGTCTCTGGACATTGTTAAGCCGCTAAACTTTCTTATGAATACAGGTAATGGCTTGGTGGGCGCTGTTCGCGGCAACAGGCAGTATTTAGTCTCGCGATGAAAATTTATTGTAATCCTCTCATATTAATACCATCTGCAAACTGCTGCTGTTGACACATGCCTTTGATATTCTGAATTGTAACGTGGTTGGCTGGCGCACCGACAACT
>NZ_JBQSXT010000042.1:0-7187 GCF_052378605.1 Halomonas sp. AOP27-A1-41 | reverse complement strand
AAGTGGCTTTTTCTAGGAGTGGAGCATGGTGATAACAACGCTGGGTCGCTCATGACTTCCTGCAGAGCTAATCCCTTTTAGTGTTGATCGTAATGACCACCGATAGCGAAGATATAAATGGCGGTATCGTCGAATCGGTATATCAAGCGGTCTCTTTGTGAGGTTCGCTTAGACCATAGCCCCGTCAGGTTGTGTTTGAGCGGTTCAGGCTTGCCCAAGCCAGAGGCGGAGTCGTCAGTACGTAGCATTTCCTTGAGCAATTTACAGAGCGCTTTGTGCAGGCGTTTGTCCTTTTCACGCATGGCTTCATACGCCTCCCAGGTATTCCCCTCAAATACCAGTGATCTCATCCATTTGCTCTTTGGTCGGTTGATAACCTTGGCGGCGTTGATGTGTCTCAAGAGAGTCAGCAATTTGTTGCATAAGGTTATTGCTTTGCAGTACGTGGAGTGTTTCTTGCTCCCTCTCCCAGTCGTCCGCGCTGATAACCACAAACGCTTCACCAGCACGCCGAGTTACCTTAAGAGGTTCGTGACGGCTGATGACTTGCTCCACGACACTTTTTAGATTGTCTCTAAACTTGTTAACGCTAATAGTGTCCATAAGGCCACCTTTATGTACGGGTATTCCGTACAAATATACACCCAGATGGCTTGGCGGACCAAACCGGTTATTGAATTTCTATATGAGGGGAAGGGGGTGGTAGCCTTGGCCTGGGTTATGTCTTTCGTGATACAAGCCAAGGCTCGGCGTTTTAGCCTTAATGACCGAAGTTGACGAGGAGATCCATCATGCAGAAGGTAAGAATCGACTTGGTGTCCGATGTTGCCTGCCCGTGGTGCGCCATCGGCTACCGCCGTCTGGAACAAGCGCTGGAAACCTTGAAGGGCGAGATCGATATCGAGCTGCACTGGCAGCCCTTCGAACTCAACCGCGACATGCCGCCTGAGGGCGAGCCGATCCTGGAGCACTTATGCCAAAAGTACGGCAAGGATGCGGCCACCATGGAGCAGTCTCAGCGCGAGATTATGAAAGTGGCCGAAGGGCTTGGATTAAACTTCCGTGGCGCGCAGGAGCGGCGGGCGAACAATACGTTCGATGCCCACCGCGTGCTTGCGTGGGCTGGAACGCAAAACCAAGAGACAGCCCTGCAGTTGGCCCTGTTTGATGCCTACTTCGGTGAGGCGAAAAACCCTTCAGACCCAGAGGTTCTTCGCGAAAAGGCCATTGAGGTTGGGCTTGACGGTGACACTGCCGAAGCCATTGCCCGGTCTGATCAGTATGCGGACGAGGTTAGAGCGGCACAACAGCGATTTATGGAGGCGGGGGTGAGTGCGGTGCCGGGGTTCATCCTCGACGGCCGCTACCTGATTTCTGGTGCCCAGCCCGCTGACGTGCTGGTCGATGCGCTTCGTCAGGTGGCTGAAGAAAACGCGAACGGCTAACGTCTCGCTTTAGAGTGGTCACCGAGTCTACTGACTTCAATTCAACTGTGAAAAATGTCCATGACGTCATCACTTCATCGCCTCTACTCTTTTCGTCGCTGCCCCTATGCCATGCGTGCCCGGCTCGGCTTATTGTTTGCTGAGTTACCGGTGGAGCTGCGCGAAATCACATTGAAGAACAAACCGGCCCAGATGCTAGCGATTAGCCCGAAAGGCACTGTGCCTGTTTTACAGCTTTTTGCTGGTACTGTGATCGAAGAGAGCCGAGAAATAATGGTGTGGGCGCTTGAGCAACAAGATCCGCAAGGGCTGTTAGATGCGAAGGTTAGGACTCAGGCCAATGCCCTGATCGAGCAAAACGATAATGAATTTAAACATTGGTTGGATCGCTATAAATACGCCGACCGACATCTCGAAATGACCCAGGCAGAGTACCGGCAACGGGGTGAAGCTTTTTTACAGGTTTTAGAGGAGAAGCTGACTCAAAAGCCTTATCTTCTGGGAGATGACGCGACCATTGCTGATATTGGCATCATGCCTTTTATCCGCCAATTCGCCCATGTAGATCGCGATGTTTTTTATAGCCTACCTTATCCGCACCTGCAGCGGTGGCTACAACACTGGTTGGAGCACGCATTTTTTCTGCAGGCCATGACCAAGTTTCATCCATGGCAAGAAGGGGATGACGTGGTGGTTTTTCCATTTTGAAAAGCGCTACCTGTTAATTCCTTATCGGCGTATCACTCGTTTGGTCGATGGTTAGCACGTCCCACTGGCCGCGATTGCCTTACCTGTTTTGGGCGTAAGCCGCATTAAGTCGTTTGATAATGCTCTTTGCGGGATGCCCGGTTTGCAGCCCTGTTGCCAAAATGCTGGAAGCCTTCGGCTTGAAAGTCCATGTGGCCGAAGAACTTGGATTGAATTTCCGGGGGAGGAGAGCGCTATGTGTCGCGCTGATGGAGCAAGGGGCCTCGCAGCGCCACGTAAGCAGTTTTACACTCAATGTGTATGAGTCGAATACAGCCGCTTTTCGCCTTTATCAAGCGTTGGGGTTTGTGGAAAAAGGCAGGGGTGATTCGGGGGCGTTAGCGATGATCAAGCCAATCACAACGCAGTAACTTCGTAACGGCTATTCAGAGCGGAGCGCCGCAGCGCTCCGCCTCTTGGCTTTATTCGCTCAGGCCAACCTTCTCCATAAACGCCCGCGCGTGCACATCCACCGCTTTAATAGCATGAACAATCTGCTTGGGTGTTAGCTCATACGCCAAGTTATGGCTTGATTCACCCTCTTTAAGCGCCGCTTCGGCTACGCGATAAAGATCTTCCTCGCTTGCCTGGTCAAGCTTCAGCGCTTTCAGCGTCACCGGTAGGCCCAGCGCCAAATAGAGATCTAAATACTCTTCAAGCTCCGCTTGCGGCGCTTGGTCGAGAATCAGCTGCGCGACCGTGCCGTAGGCTACTTTTTCGCCGTGGGTCAGGTTGTGGATTTCTCCATGCAGGGCGGTAAAGCCGTTATGAATGGCGTGCGCTGCCGCCAGGCCGCCGCTTTCAAAGCCCAGGCCGCTGAGCAGGGTATTGGCCTCAACCACGGCTTCAAATGAGGGCGTGACGATCTGCGCCTCGTTGGCTTGGTAGGCCAGCATGGCATGCTCAAAAAGGATGTCTTCGCATTTCTCACCAATCGTAGCACCCAGCAACGTGGCTTTGCCGCCCGCCATGTTGTTGGCGTTAGCGCGGATGGCGGCGCGGGCCTCAACCCAGGTGGCCAGTGCATCAGCAATGCCCGAGGCCAGAAAGCGCGGCGGCGCTTTGCAGATGATGCCGGTATCGACCAGTACCAGGTCGGGATTCTTGCTGTAGAAGCGGTAGGACTCAAACTCGCCATCGTCACTGTAGATGACCGACAGGGCGCTGGTAGGCGCATCGGTAGAAGCAGTGGTTGGCAGTATGGCACAGGCCGCTTCGAGCTTTTCAGCCACACCTTTGGCAGTGTCGATGGCTTTACCGCCACCAAAGCCGATAACAACATCTGCCTGCTGCTTGCGGCCGAGCTCAACGAGGCGGTCGATTTCGCGGGTAGAAGCCTCACCTTCGAACACTGCGCGCTCGAAGCTAACGCCTTCGCCTTCCAGGCTCGCGCTAAGCTCCTTACCCGCGATGTCCCAAACCACATCGTCGGCAATCAGCAGCGCCGTTTTTCCGAGCGCTGACACATAGTGTCCGGCGCGGGCGGTAACACCTTCCCCCTGCACGTAGCGGCCGGGGCTGATAAAGACTTTCTCGTTGATGGCTGTCATGGCAAATCGTCCCTAAAAGAGAGTGGGTTGCCTAACCATTGGTAACACATGAAAGGTGCATGTGTATTGCGTTCGTGTGACTTATTAGTGCTTATGTTGACCGCTGTCAGCCTTGTCGCAGGTTTGTATCTTGGCCACGCTAGCTTAGGTGTGGAAAGGCTAGCAGCAGGTTAAGGCCTGTTACTATCAAGAGATATTTGTGTAGGTGACTGCTCTTTTAATATAGTGCAGAGCGATGAATCCGGTACTAAAAGACGGGTAACAGGTGCAACAATCACATTGGGTGGAAAGCAGCGTTTGTTTATAGCCGACGGGGCTACCCTGACATCAACGCGGTGAGCCTGAGCAAGCATCTGATAGTGGATAGTTAGCGGTACAGGAGATAGAGCAGGTGATCTTTGAAAAAACGGAAATTAGATGAAGCAGTACGCTGCTCTAACTGTGGTGGCAACACGCAATACATAGTGCCGATCACATTTGGCAATATCGCCCTTATCGCACTCCAGATAATTATATTCGTGATGGGACTTGGCGCTCTCATCTTTTATGTAGCAAACGATATAGCCGCTTTTTTGGGTCTGCTGCTGCTTAGCTCTTTAAGCATTGCAAGGCCTCTTTATAGAACGCGACTGATCTGTAAAGAGTGCGCTGCACCCATTCATGACGCTACCTTGAAGTGGACGTTTGGCTCTGGCCCGTTCAAGCGTATTCCCCGCCTGCGCCGGGTAAACACTGACGTTAAACAGCCTGTTCTCAAAGCATGGCTACCTAACGCTACCTGGAAAAAATTATGTATTTCCTATCATCAGTTTATGGCGGCCAGCTTCGAAGATAATAACGAGGCGAGGTCAGTCCGCCACCTCAAGCAACTGGATGCGCTGGGAGGCGAAAAAGGAGCGCTTGGGCTTGGTTATCGCTACCTCAATGGCAAGGGGGTAAAGGAGGATCATGCCAAGGCTTACCAGTATTTTGAAAAAATCGCAGGTCTAAATGGCAAATGGTGTATAGAGGCGGAGTTTCAACTGGGCTGTATGCACATGCTAGGGCAGTTTGTGCCCGTCCATGACGTCAAGGCCGGTGAGTACTTCGAGAAAGCAGCCCATAAAGGTCATTCGCTTTCCCAATATAACTGGGGACTGGCGCTCATTGATGGCTGGGCTGGCTACGAGGATTATGTGAAAGGCTGTGAGTGGATAGAAAAATCGGCCGCTGCAGGTGTGCCCGAGGCACAGGAGGTACTGGGTCGACTAAATAGATTTAAGTCGTAGGGTGCTAAACGGCAGTACATTATATCTACCAGCGAACGCTTTTTTTCAATTGTTGAGCATCATCGTCAATATTCAAAAAGTACTGTGGGCGCTCAATGGACTGGGGCAAGTGACGCTACAGCCGGGTTTCATGGCGCTTTTTCTACTGCTTATGGCTACAACCTCGCAAAAGGTTGGCTATTCAAAATATAGAAGCAGCCTTGATCCTGTCAGTTGGGGGGGCTGTTTGGGCGTTTACCGTTTTACGCGCTTCTGGGAGTCACTATTTATCTTGTCGTGTTTCTATATTGCAGGAAGAGAAGGCGGCGGCATGAACAGTTCTGCGTTCAATGCGAGAAGGTTGTTACGCGAAAAGCGGTCGATCAATGCTCCTGTGGTGGCGAAGTGGGATATTTGGCAGATTACAAGTACGTTAAGGAGCAGGAAAGTACCAATTGAAAACCCACAATCATCGTTGTTTTGCTTGCAGAAGAAGCCGATTTCAAGTCATAACGTCTTGTGCAGGCTGTGTTAAGCCGAGTTTCAAATCACTTGGATAATTATGAACCTGCTCTTTCTAGGCACCTCCGCCGGTGTGCCCACCAAAAGCCGAAATGTGACTGGCATTGCTTTGCGCGAGAGCAAGGGCAAAGGCTGGTACCTGATTGATTGTGGAGAGGGCACCCAGCATCAGGTTTTGCGTACGAAGCTGTCGTTTCATTCATTAAACGCCATTTTGATTACCCATGTGCACGGCGACCACTGCTATGGGCTGCCGGGCATACTGGCGAGTGCGGGAATGAACGGCCGAAAAGCGCCGCTTACCATTGTCGCACCCGCAGGCATCAAAGCGTGGTGGGAGGCTACTTGCGAGGCCACGCAGCTAAGCTTGCCCTTCGCGCTGGAGTTTATCTGCTCAGATGACCTGCCGAGCATTGAGTTTGAAAACATGGCGGTTGCCACGTTCAAACTTTCCCATGGGGTGGCATCTTATGCCTATGCGTTGACAGAGAAAAACGTCGATGCTGCCTTGGATATCGAAAAGCTCATCCAGAAGGGGATTCCCAGAGGGCCGTTGTGGGGGCAGTTGAAAAAAGGGTTCGATATTGAGTTCGCGGGTGAGACATTAACAAGCCATGAGTGCTTACTCCTCAAGCATGAGGCCAGGAAAGTGGTCATCGCAGGAGACAATGCCCAGCCTGAGCTGTTGTGGGACGCGTGCGCTGGGGCGCAAGTGCTGGTGCATGAAGCCACGTATACGCAGGAAATGGCCCAGAAGGCGCTTGAAGTAGGGCATAGCTACGCCAGGCTTGTAGCTGATTTTGCCGAAACGGTAGCGCTGCCCAACCTGGTGCTGACGCACTTTAGCCCGCGTTATCAGCTCAACCCCCTGGCATCGCCCTCTATCGAGGATATCCGCAAAGAGGCCCAAAGCGCCTATTCGGGCGCGCTTTACCTGGCGCGAGATTTTCTTGAATTTAGCCTGGATAAGTCGGGCCACTTTTCTGAAGTGGCGAGCGAATAAGTTTTCCCGGTTTTAACGATTCTTGCGAATGGGCGGCTACCCGAAAGCAGGTAGCCGCTTCTTGTGATTGCCGGGAAAATCAGTCGCGGCAGTAGCCTTCACCCGCCTGCACTACCAGGCAGTCTTCTTTATCCGCTAGCCATTTCATGCCGGTGGCTTCGCCGTCTCCGGCGCGGAGTAGCTGCTGGCCGTCATCGCGGCTGAAGCTAATGCCGTCGTCTGTGGCTTGCCCTTCGAATGTGCCGCTTTGGTCGGCGTCCAGGCCGTACTGCATTTCAAGCAGATAATGGCCGGGGCCTGCCGTCTCGTCCTGTTGGACTTCAAGGTATAAACCCTCCACACCAGTCCATCTGCCGACCCATTGATCGGTAACCTCGTGAGAGAGCTGGCTTTGCTCGGCTACCGTATCTGAATCGGCGGCACTTGATGCGGCGGTATTGGTGTCTTGATTACACCCGCTGATCAGTATCATGGTGCCTAGGGCTAACGCTGTTTTCATCATGGCGAGTGTCACCGGCGGTGGGGTAGTTGAAGGGTAATCTGAGATTCGTCTTGATCAAGCCCTTTGGCGGAGATTAAAGGTACAGCACTCCCAATAGCGAGCTTTACGAGAAATAGACTACCCCTTTTTTTGCGCATCTATTCGCTAAAACACGGTGCTTATATTAGTTAC
>NZ_JBQSXT010000041.1:0-7544 GCF_052378605.1 Halomonas sp. AOP27-A1-41 | reverse complement strand
CAAAGCGGACATATCATGGAATGAGGATAAGCCCCCAAGGACCCCTTTACCTAGCCTTCATTGTTCGAGCTAGATTGAGGCTAGGCCAGATCTCCACGCGTGATACCCACCTTACTAAAGGCATTCAGTACTGAAGCCTCGCAGGAGACTTTCACACTCTTAGCTTTGGTGTGCTTGAAAGTGTCGGCGAACCCTAGGCTGTGGCTGGCCAGTTATTGGACAACACCGTGGGCATTCCGCACGTTGATATCTGGAATCAATGAACCACTATATTCCTCTACTTCGAACAGCACTTAACTTTTATACCGAAACGCGTCCACAAAAGCTGAAAAAGCAGGAGAGGACTGTCGCCGGTTGGGATAGTAGAGATGAAACCCAGAAAAATATGGCGACCAATCGGTCAATACTTTTCTAAGCCTCCCATCGGCTAGGTAAGGAGCAGCCAACGCCTCAGGAACGTAAGCTAGACCGATCCCATCGACAGCCGCATTGAGTATATGAACGATGCTGTTAAAGACAAGCTGTCCCTGACCCTTAACGGTGAACTCCTTACCATCCTTTTCAAACTCCCAGGCATAGATTGCTCCATCGGGCCTGTGGCGAATATCTACACAGGCATGATGGGTCAGCTCATAAGGCGTTTTGGGTTCGGAATGTTCATTGAAGTATTCTGGTGAACCCACTACTACTAAACGCACTTCAGGGCCGAGTGGAATTGCAATCATATCTTGGCTAATCGCTTCGCCTAAGCGTATACCGGCATCAAACCGCTCTGTCACCACGTTGGTAAACCCGTAATCCACGTAGAGCTCAATGGTGACATCGGGATAATTGGTCAGAAACTCGGCCATTTTGGGTCTCAGGCAAAGCGCAATCTGGTCATCGGTGCACGATATGCGAATGGTACCCGCTGGCTTGTCACGCAACTCTCCTAGCGCCTCGACTTCCATGGCAATTTGATCAAAGAGTGGTGTAAGCGACTGCACTAGCCGTTCCCCCGCTTCCGTTGGCGCGACATTTCGTGTGGTGCGGGCCAGTAATCGCAGCCCAAGACGTTCCTCAAGTGCTTTCATTCGGTGGCTTAAGGCTGAAGGGGTCACCCCTAGCTTAGCAGCTGCTTTGGTAAAGCTCTGGTCTCGTGCCACGGCGAGAAAAGCCTGCAGGTCGTCAACTCTCGAATGCGTCATTGCTGAGTTTTTCTCATAAGTCCATAAACATTACAACTACTAATCAAAATGAAAGGCCCGTGTCAACATGTGCTTGGTAAAAGAAGGTCCTTTGACATTGACCTTCACCATTCACAGCTTGAGGGAAGACGTTTTGAGCACACAAGCCTTTGACTCCGCACCTACTAATCGCGTGGCCCAGCAGGAAAATACATCACAGCCTGCTTATTGGAGTGGCGTTTTTGCGATGACGCTGTGTGTCTTTGCGTTAATCGCCTCGGAGTTTATGCCGGTGAGTCTGCTAACCCCCATCGCTGCCGACCTTGGTGTCACGGAAGGGCTGGCAGGTTACGGCATCGCGATTTCGGGAGGTTTTGCGGTCTTAACAAGCCTATCGATTTCAAAGCTCGCGGGTAGAATCGACCGAAAGACTTTGTTGCTTATGTTAACGGCACTGATGAGCGCCTCTGGGCTAGTCGTTGGACTGGCGTCTAGCTACATGATGTACATGGTAGGGCGGGTGCTGATTGGTGTGGTGGTGGGTGGCTTCTGGTCGATGTCGGCGGCAGTCGCCATGCGATTAGTGCCTGCTGACAGTGTCCCTAAAGCACTGGCGATTTTTAATGGGGGCAATGCGCTCGCGGTGGTAGTGGCTGCTCCGTTAGGAAGCTACTTGGGCAGTGTTATCGGTTGGCGTGGGGCTTTCTTTTGCCTAGTGCCAGTGGCGTTAGTTGCGATGGTTTGGCAATGGATCAGTTTGCCCTCCATGAAGGCGGCTCCAAAGGCGAGCGGTGCTGGCAACGTATTCACGTTGTTGAAGACCCCTTTGATGATTCTGGGCATGTTGGCGATTGGTCTTTTCTTCATGGGCCAGTTCGCACTGTTCACTTATGTTCGTCCCTTCCTTGAAACCGTTACTGGTGTAAATGTGTCGACGCTTTCATCAATCCTATTGGTGCTGGGTGTTGCCGGATTAATAGGCACCATGCTCATTGGGGGATTTCTTAAAAAGGACTTGTACCGGACCCTGGTGGTTATTCCGCTATTAATGGCGGCCACCGCGCTAGCATTGATCGCCTTTGGTGAATCGGTCGCTATGGCCTTTGTTCTGCTTGGGTTCTGGGGATTGATCGCCACGGCAGCGCCCGTAGGCTGGTGGGCGTGGCTTGCTAAATCATTGCCAGAAAACGCCGAAGCTGGCGGTGGTTTGATGGTGGCGGTTATCCAGTTATCCATTGCGCTGGGCTCTACCGCTGGTGGCCTGCTGTTCGATTTGACAGGCTACCGGAGTGCCTTCGTGGCCAGTGCTATCGTGTTGATGTTGGCAGCTTTTCTCGCCTTTATGACCTCACGGTTGCACGTCCGACAAGTGGTATGAGCCGGATAACACATCAGGAAAAATCTATGACCACAAGCCGCAGCGTCTCCCGTAATAGCCAACGTCATCTTGCCATCGAATATTGCATGGTCCGCGGCTTGCGGCCTTGGCGTGGACTCGGCCTACTTTGTGGTTTGTTTGTGCTTGGCGGATGCGCCGCGGCTCAGGCTCAATCCGCAACGTCAAACCCGTCCACTGCCGCTGCAGAGGCCACTGTACAACCGGAGGAGTCTCGCATGTGGATGAACGTCGGCGAACGCCGTTTCTCAATTATCCTGGCTGATACCGAAGCAGCCCAGGCGTTTGCTGCGTTGCTGCCGCTCTCGATGGACATGGCCGACCTCCATCGTAATGAGAAATACGTTGATCTGTCGCAATCATTACCGACGAACGCCGACCGCCCCGGCACGATCTATAACGGTGATCTCATGTTGTACGGATCAAGAACTTTAGTTGTTTTCTATCAGACCTTTAACTCGTCCTATTCGTATACGCGTCTCGGTCGCGTAGATGACCCGGACGGCCTGAGCCAAGTGCTCGGCAGGGGAAGTGTGCGTATCGAATTTTCCAGTAATTAGAACCCGAGCACAGCCTGCGCCATTAGATCGATGGACTCACGCTGTAGGTCGCCTGCAGCGACCTACAGGTCGTCAGTCTAGTGCCCGCCACCTTCAACCGGTATGGAGAAACCTATGAACGAATCTACTTCGAAATCATTAGATAACAATCAACTCACTACATCACGCAGGGGGTTCATACAAGGAACGGTGCTGGCAGGTACAGCAGTCATCCTTGGTGCACAGTCAGCCTTGGCCGCCACAGGCGAGACGCCCCTTGGAGTAACGCAAGAATGGGACAAGACATTTCCGCAAAGCGACCAGGTAGACCATGAGAAGGTAACGTTCAAAAATCGTTACGGTATTACACTGGCTGCTGATCTGTATCTACCGAAGAATCGTGATGGTGAACGGCTAGCGGCCATTGTCATTGGCGGTCCGTTCGGCGCGGTGAAGGAGCAATCCTCTGGTTTGTACGCGCAAACCTTGGCTGAGCGCGGGTTCGCCACGTTAGCCTTCGATCCATCCTACACCGGAGAAAGTGGCGGTGAGCCGCGCAACGTCTCCTCGCCGGACATCAATACTGAGGACTTCAGTGCTGCAGTAGATTTTATTGGCCTGCAGCCCTACGTTGATCGAGAGCGTATTGGCGTAATAGGTATTTGCGGCTGGGGTGGCATGGCACTGAATGCTGTTGCTGTAGATAAACGCGTAAAAGCCGTTGTGGCGAGTACTATGTACGACATGACGCGGGTCATGTCCAGGGGCTACAACGACAGCATGACTGCCGAGGAGCGGGCGCAAACACTGGAGCAGTTGAGCCGACAGCGCTGGTCGGACGCGAAAAACGGGAGCCCGGCTTACCAACCGCCATACAATGAATTACAAGGTGGTGAAGCACAGTTCCTAGTCGACTACCACGACTACTACATGACACCGCGTGGGTACCATGAGCGTGCCGTCAACTCAGGCAATTCCTGGACGCAGACTACACCGCTGTCCTTTATGAACATGCCGCTGCTTACCTACATTGAGGAAATTTCGCCTCGGCCTCTTCTGTTGATTCATGGCGAAACCGCACACTCGCTCTACTTCAGTGAAACCGCCTATGCGGCCGCAGCGGAGCCTAAGGAACTCATAATTGTCGAAGGAGCTAGCCATGTTGACTTGTACGATCGAATGGACAAGATTCCGTTTGACAGGCTGGCGGAGTTCTTTGGCGAGCACCTGATCTAAGCGGGGTTTTAGATGCAGCTTTCGTGTCCATCATGTGCTTTCACCGGATGCGTCCTTAATAACGTATTCAGAGCACCTGCCACAGCGTTATCTGTGGCAGGCCCACTGCAAGTGGCTGGTGCTGGCATGAACACTAACTTCAATCTACTACACAGAGAATTATTATGACCGTTAAAGCTTATGGCGCCCATTCGGGCGATATGCCACTCGAACCAATTACCATCACCCGGCGCGAGCCAGGCCCACAAGACGTGCAGATCGACATCGTCTATTGCGGTATCTGCCATTCCGATATTCACCAGGTGCGCTCTGAATGGGCCGGTACTCTATATCCCTGTGTACCGGGTCACGAGATCGTCGGTCGCGTTTCGACGGTCGGCGCTCACGTTAACAAACACAAGGTGGGTGATCTTGTTGGTATTGGGTGCATCGTGGACAGTTGTCAGCATTGTGAGGAGTGTGGTGACGGTCTGGAAAATTACTGTGACGGTATGGTCGGCACCTATAACTTCCCGACGCCGGATGCGCCAGGACACACGCTGGGCGGGTACGCGCAACAGATCGTCGTCGATGAGCGCTACGTGTTACAAATCCGCCATCCTGAGTCGCAATTGGCCGCCGTCGCGCCGTTACTGTGTGCTGGCATCACCACCTACTCGCCGCTGCGCCACTGGGATGCCCGTCCAGGCAAGAAGATTGGCGTGGTCGGCATCGGTGGGCTTGGGCACATGGGTATCAAGCTGGCTCATGCGATGGGCGCGCATGTTGTCGCCTTCACCACCTCTGAGGCCAAGCGTGATGCAGCCATAGTGCTGGGAGCGAATGAAGTGGTGGTGTCAAACAATGCTGAGGAAATGTCAGCGCATGCCAAGAGCTTCGACCTGATTCTCAACACGGTGGCCGCTCCGCACGATATTAATGCGCTCCTTGCTCTGCTCAAACGCGATGGCACCATGGTGTTGGTAGGCGCTCCAGCAACACCACACCCGTCACCGAACGTATTTAATCTAATCTCGAAGCGCCGTTCGTTGGCGGGGTCGATGATTGGCGGCATTCCAGAAACTCAGGAGATGTTGGACTTTTGTGCTAAGCACGGCATCGTTGCTGACATCGAAATGATCCGCGCCGATGAGATCAATGAAGCTTACGAACGGATGTTGAAGGGAGATGTAAAGTACCGCTTCGTGATGGATGCCCGTAGCCTCGATTGAGCCACGTAATATTTCATGTGAAATGTGTGGCCACGATATCTACCGAAGTGCGTTCGTGAAAGGCGTTCTTTGGTAGATTCTGGCTGCTCTCATAATGCTGGGCCTAACAGGCTTTGATAGGGATTAGAGAAGCACCTTGTAAGGAAAGCAAATTGAAAAAAGTGATTATGAGTACTTTGCTTCTGGCTGGCGTAGTTGCGCTGGGTAGCTGGGCCTATCTTCAACACCCCAAGTTCGGCAGGCTCCCTTCAGGTGAGCGCCTCGCCACAATCGAGCGTTCTCCACACTATATTGACGGTGAATTTCAAAATCTGATCGACACGCCGATGCTGACTGAAGATAGAAGCACACTGTCCATTTTGTTCGAAAATTGGCGCTCCGACAGTGAAGGGCTGCGTCCAGATGACAATATTCCTTCGGTGAAAACGGACTTACACGCCTTGGATGTCAATGAGGACATTGTGATTTGGCTGGGCCACTCCTCCTATTACATACAGTTGTCTGGAAGGCGGTTTCTGATTGATCCGGTATTCAGTATAGACGCGGCCCCCATCCCTTTTGCCAACCGTGCCTTTGCAGGAACGAATCCCTATACGGCTGATGACATACCCCCGATCGATTACTTACTGGTGACCCATGACCACTGGGATCATTTGGATTACCCTACGATCAACGCGCTCAAACCCCAGGTAGGTGAGGTTTTTACCGGCCTTGGCGTAGGGGCGTACTTCGAGAAGTGGGGGTACGATCCCGAGCTTGTGCATGAAGGTGATTGGAATGATGCCTTCGAATTGAAAAGCGGTCTGGCGCTGCATGTTTTGCCAGCGCGACACTATTCAGGGCGTATGCTGACACGCAACCGGACGATTTGGATTGGTTTTGCACTTGAGAGCCCCGAGCGCCGACTCTTTTTCAGTGGAGACAGTGGCTATGGCCCTCACTTTGCTGAAATAGGGCAGCGCTTCGACGGTTTTGATCTGGTTTCGCTGGATCATGGCCAGTACGACCCACGCTGGGCCTACATCCATATGACGCCTGAGGAGGCAGCCGAAGCTGCCGAGGATCTTGGGGCTGATACGCTATTGCCTGCTCATGTGGGTAAGTTCTCGCTCGCCCAACATCCATGGCAAGAGCCTTTTGAACGTATTACGTCCGCTAGTGAAACAAGAGGCTATCGGCTTGTAACGCCTATAATAGGGGAGCCCATCTGGCTTGATGATAGCGAACAGCGTTTTAGGGCGTGGTGGGAGTAATGCATGGAAACTAAGGGATGGCTTGCTACGGCAGCGCATGTTATCAATGACGGTGAAATCGAAGGATGGTTTCAGAATATTGCGGCCAGAATCTGGAGATAGAGAAAGTCATTCGTCACAGCGATGAAAAGTTTATTTAGCAATAATAAAAAAACCAACTTGGACCTTTTTTCACTACCTCACCAAAACAACAATCGTGGGCTCACCCGAAGGGTTTGAGCAAACTGATCATATAGAGATTGGTGGACATCTAGATGACTGGATTGGTGACGAATTGGTGCTCTCTAAGGTTTTACTGATGGGGTTCCCTCCTATTCTTTTTTCTAATAGGCCGGTTTTACTCGCATCGGAGGGTAAGGTAAATGCAGTTGTGGATAAATATAATGGCCCACACCCTCACTTCATAATATTTAACATGGGCCGAGGTGGTTATAGTGGAGGGCCAGTAATCAGCGAATATGGTTTTTTACTAGGCGTACTTACTGAGTCCTTAGTTATGAATAATCAATCAGAAGAACTAGGCTACTCTTCAGCATTGTCAATTAAGCCATTATTGGTTCTGCTACAAGAAAACGGGATTTATTCCGGTAAGAGCAAAGAAACAATCGAAGTCCTACTTGAAGGGGCAGACCATTGGAATGATAAAACATAACAAGCGCATGTTGTCGGACTGGTTTTCCACTGCGCTCCAAACCAGCCGCAAATGCGGGCGTTATATCAGTATTGCCTCAACGTCCGCTTTT
>NZ_JBQSXT010000040.1:0-9311 GCF_052378605.1 Halomonas sp. AOP27-A1-41 | reverse complement strand
TGCAACAAGTCATTAATTATCGTCAGAACCTCCATTGAGGTTATATATAAACCTTATTTTACTCTATCTCATTGCCTCCCTTCGTGGCAAAGAAAATTTTGGCCGTGTGCACCAGAGCATGTCTTAGCGAAGCAGTTAAGCCATTAAACAGGGCAACTCACAATAGCGGTATTCAACGAAACTCCACACACCCCATATCCCCCTCAAACCACTGCTGCTTTAACCCCCTCTGCTTTTCCAGCAACAGCGTTAGGTAGTCACACAATGGGTGTGCGGTTGGTAGCGCGGCAAGGTGCTTGCGAAGCCTACGTTGGTAAGCAAACTGCTCAGCAGGCACATGCAGCGGCGTGGCATTTTGGGTGAGCCATTCAAAGTTGGGCAGAAGCAAATGGGTGGCACCACTATCGAGCGCCAACGTGACGCCTTTAACATCAAAATCACCGGCATAAATATGCGGTCGATGGGTTTTGCGCCAAGCATCGGCCAGTAACGCAAAGCCGCCACCGTAGTGGCTGTCGCCACGGTAGACGACCAGCGGGTTTGTGTAGCCGCTCAGTGATGCAATATCCGGCGAAAACTCATAGAAGCTGTCCAGGTTTTCGACCTGAATCATGGCGCTGAATGCGCTCAGCTTTAGTGTCTGTATATCTACATCGCGAATAGTGCGGAACTCGATGGCGAGCCCTGCTATTGGCTGAGGGGGAAAGCTTACAAGCACCCGCCGTGCGCGAGGGCTTTCGCGGGTGGCTTTATCCTCTTCCACGCCTTCTTTTGCTTGGGCGGCGCTGGTCAGGCCACTGAGTGAGCGGCCTAGCGGCGCTATGCGGGCGCTGTCTAATACATCGTTGATCTGCGCGAGCAAGGCGGCGTCAAAGCGCAGCGTTTTGCTGGTTATTCGTGTGGCCAGGTCAATATCATGCTGATGGCACCAGGCCACCACGTCGTTTACCCATTGGCCGCGGGGCTTTTCCACTGTGGGCTGGCGGAGAAGTTCTCGGGCTACACCGTTCAGCCCATTGCGTGCGCGGCTGGGTAGGTTCATACGGCCAGCTGTAGTTCAACGTCGTGGATCAGGCGCAGGTGATTGTAGGCACTCGCCTGGGTCTCCTGCTGCTTGAGGCGAAACGCGCGCTGGTCGTTGCGCGGCAGGCCCTGGTATTCGGCAATTACCTGGAACAGCCAGATTTCATCGGGCCATTCCAGCGGGCTTTCGTGCAGGTACTCAAGCGCACTGACCGGCGCTGCCTGTGGCTGATCAATCACGCTTAAATAGAAGTGTTCCACATCCTGCTTTAGCGCCTGTTGGCGGGCGGCGGCCAGGCTGCTTTCTTGCGCTTGGGCGGGTGCCGCTGCTTCTACCGTTTGCGTGGTGTGACGCGGCTGGGGTAGTTGGTGGAGCAGGTCGACGAGTACCTGACACTCCAAGTTACGGTCCAGCGCTGGGGCGGCCGCTGCGTTTAGCGGGGCGGCTTGATTGACCAGCGCGGGTACCTCGCTGCGCCGGGCGTAGTTGCCGGGCACGAAGCCTGGGTGCTCGCGCATAAACGCGGCCATGCCGCTGATCAGACGGCTGCGCGCCTGCTGCTTGCGAAAGCGCGCCATCAGCTCGATCAAGCGCCGCTGCACTTCGCGCAAACCGGTGTAGTGGTGGCTTAACTGCTGCTGAAGCTGGCTGATCAATAGTTTACGCAGGCTGCCGTCGCTGCCTACCAGCTCTATCAACTCATCAAAGTTGATCAGCGCCAGGCCATCCAGAAGCCTGGCGATCTGTTTCTGGGCGCGGTCGTTTTCACGAATTTTATCGTTGAGCTGGCTGACGAAACCAAAATCGCTATTCAGCCGCTGCCATAAGCTGTCGATAGCATCGGCGAAGCGCCCGTTCAGGTCGTCGACCTCCTGGCGCAGGCGCATTAGCTGCTGCTCTAGCCGCCAGTGCTCGCCTCGGCTGCGCGCTTCGCGGTAGCTGTGTACCAGCGCGCGAATCAGTTCCAGGGTTTCCGCTACATCGGCATTCACATGGCGACGGGTCTCATCGGCGAGCATTTCGGCGATCAGCTCGCGCACCTTTGGGGCAAGCTTCACGCCGCTCTGCTCATCCGGGCGCCACAGAATACGCGCCGCCAGCATCTTGCGCAGCGCGCTATCACTGAGCGATTCCAGCGGCACTTCATCGCGGGTGTAGGCCTGCATCAGCGTTTCAGAATGCTTGCCCAGTAGCGCCAAGCGCTCAGCGCCTGTTTTGAGCAGGCGGCTCTCCAGCTCATTCACGCTCTTATTCACAACAGAGCCTCCTGCGTGCCTTCTTCTCCTTCGGCATCAATCGGCAGGTTCTCTTCATCGCGAATAAAGCGCACCAGGTCTACCAGGTAATCAATCTTGCCGGTGATCACAAATACCTGGCGCTCGGAATGCGGCTGAAGCAGGTAGCCGTGCTCTTTCAGGCGCTTGAAGACCTGCTTTACCTGGGCATCCAGCTGGTCACTTTGTGAGCCAAAAAAGCTGTCGGTAGCCAGGCGTTCCAGCCGCTCGCGCAGGCTTTGGTTATCTTCACACTTGGCGCTGAATTCGGCCGGTTTGAGTACATCGCCAGGGGCGGCCAAGGTATCGCGGCCTAGCGCTTCTTGAACCAGCTGTAGCCACTCCAGCAGCGGCAGCAGGCTGTTGAGCGTATCGCCAAGCTGGCGTGAGAGCTGATCCCGGGCGCTGTCATTCAGTTGGCGCCAGGCCAGAAAATAGACGCTGCCCTCTTCATTGCTGGCCAGCCGCCGGTTAAGCGGGCGCAGGTAGGTGTCGATCTCCTCGCGGGTCTCTGCGTTGCTCAAGTGGCGATAGCCACTTTCATCGCTCACCGGGCAGACAAACTCCCCGGCGAGTAAACGCTCAAGCAGTGGGCCATGTTCGATCATACCGTCACCTCCTGCTGACGTTCCTGGAGCCGCTCGGCCAAGCGGCTCAGGCGCGGTTCAATGCGTTTTAACACCCGTTTATTGGCGTTAGCGTTATCGCGGTCAATCAAGTAGCGATTGGCGAACAGCAGTAGCACGTCGGATTCAGGATTGGGGAACGCGCCGACGATATGAATGTGGTTGCTGTCACAGGCCTCAAACAGCTTTTCTACGTTGTGATAGGCCAAGGTGCCGATCTCATCGATGGGCCAGTGGATGGCGATTTCTGCGTCGCCGCGCAGCAGGCGGGTAAACGCGAGCAGGAATTTACACAGAATCAGGTAGGCCATACCGTGACTGGAAGACTCCAGCAGCTGGCGGTCGTTTTTAATCACCAGGTCCGTGCCGCCTTCGTTCAGGTGCAGTTCCAGGCGCAACAGGCTTTCAAAGCTGTACTGCTGGTCGCTGCGTAGCAGATCGACCACGTCGGCCAGGGTGTTCAGGTAGTCGTCGCTGGGCAGCGTCTGGCCGGATTCGCGCCACTCTTTATAGCGCTGGGCAAACAGCTTCAACGGCTCCCAGAAGCCCAGTTCGTCGATGGTGGACTGAATGCGCACTTCGGCTTTGGTGATGCCTTCCAGGCGCAGGTCGTCGGCGACTTCTTCCGAAAGCCGACGGCTCTGGGCGCTGATGCGACGGTTCAAATCGCGGAACACGGTAAAGAATTTATCCAGGTCATCGCTGAGGTTGCGGCCTTCCTGAATCAACTGCTGCTGTTGGTCTTCAAGCAGTTTGAGCATGTCGCGCAGTAGCGGCAGCTGTAGGCGCGGGTTGTCACTTTGCAGCTTGCTGCGCTCGCTCTCCAACGCTTCGGCAAAGCCGCTGCTGGCGTCCTTGATCAGCTGGCTTTCGACGTCCAGGCAGCCGCGACGCAGCTGTTCGATCAACTGGTGGCGATTGCCCAATGCCTGGCGCGCGCGCTCAATGCGCTCGTCCACATCGCCCAGCGGCGCCGCCGGGGCCTGGCCGCCGGGTTCAATGGCGAGGCCTTCCAACTGGGTCAGCAGTGGCTTTAAGGCTTCCAGGCTGGTGTGTTCGCTTTCGCGCTGCGTTTTAAGCGTGCTGACGGTGCTTTGGTGCGTTTTACGCGCGGCCTGAAAATCGTTTTTCAAACGCTCTTTATCGCGTTGAAGCTGCTGTTCGGCTTGTTCGAGTTCGGCTTCCTGGGTGACCAGCTGCGGCTTGTGCTGCCCCCACTCCACGCGCATAAAGCGGGTGTATTCGATAAGCTCATCCTGACGGGCGGCGGTAACGCGGATGCGTTCCTCTTGGCTTGCCAGCCGCGCCTTGGTGTCTTTTAGCTTTGCCGGGTCGACGCCCTGTTCGGCCAGCTCCTGGCTAAAAGCTTCTTCCAGTTCCGCTCGCTGGCGCTGGTGTTCGGTGTTGGCATCGCTTAGCTGCTGCTTATACTGGCGCAGCTGGGCATCCAGGCTATCCACTTGGCTTTGGCCGTCGGCTTTTAGCTCCAGCAGCTGGCTTTGATGGGTTTCACCAAGCGCGTTAAGGGCTTGCTGTTTCTCTTCACGCAGCTCGGTTTGTGTTTGTTCCAAGCGAGCTAACGCGGCTTGATGCGCGGCGCGGCGCTCCTGTTGATGCTTGGCGTGGCGCTCTTGCTGCTGGCGGCGCGCCTCGGTCGCAAACTCAACTTCCTGCTCGGCACGCTTATGGGCCATACGGCCCTGGTCCTGGGCTTCATCGGCCTGTTGGACGCGCTCGTTATGCTGTTTAAGCGCTTTCTCGGCCGTTTGGCACTCTGCCTGCGCGCGCCGTTTGGCGCTATCTGCTTCTTCAATGGCGGCGAGCAGCGTGGCTTCGTCCTGGGCGTAATCGGGCAAGGCAATGGCCGAGAGATCCAGCGCCAGCCCAAACAGGTCATCACTGCCGCCGTCGGCTAGTTGAGGTGCTAGATCGCGTCGTTCCAGCAATTCCAGGGCAATCACTTTGCCTAACTGCTGCTCCCAACCGGGGCGATGGTAGCGCAGAAAATGGCGCAGGCTGCCCTGTTCAGGGTCACGCTGCTGGTAAAGCGCGTAGCTGCGCTGCTCGGCGCGCTCAAGCTGTTGGCGAAGCTGAACCAGTTGCTGCTCGGCATCGTCCCTGCCGCGGCGGTTGTTTTCAAACTCGCGGCGCAGGCCGTCTAGCGTGGCGGCCGATGCGTTACGCTCCTGCTGGGCCTGGTCCAGGCGCGCTTGGGCAAGCTCAGCATCAGCAGCTTCTTCGGCGGTTTGAGTCGAAAGTGAGAGCTGGGCTTTTAGCTCGGCCAGCTGCTCAACGCCCAATTCAAGCTGCGCCTGATACTCACCGTCCAGGCGCTGGCGCTCCTGTTGATAGCGCTCATTAAGCTTCTGCTCGGCTTCCCACTGCTGTTCACGGCGCAGGGCTTTCTCTTCCACCAGGGCGTCGATCAATTCCTGGGCTTCACCGGTCTGGCGGGCCAGCGCCTCGGAAAGTTCACGCAGGCGTCCATCAAGCCGCGCCTGGCTCTCTTTTACCGCATCCTGCATCACGTTCAGGTGGGCACGCAGCTGATCGCGCTGCTCGCGCCACTGGGGCAGCGCATTGATATCACGCTCCAGGGCGGGCATATCCGCCTCGAAATAGTGCTCGTACTGGGTTTGTAGATCATTAAGGCGGCGCTGGGTCTGCTGTAAATCGCTGACCACTTCGCTGTGGCGGTCATTAAGCTCATCCCGCGCCTGGGCGTAGTCGCTTTCCCGCTGCTGGAAATCGCGCTGATGGCGGGCAAGCTCGGCGTCCACATCGGCCATGCGCCGCTCAGCCTGCTGGCGGTCATCTTCAAGCTGGGGTTTAAGCTGCCATAAGGTGGCATCAAGATGGGCGAGTTCGCGGTCAATCCCGGCAAGCCGGGCGAGCGACGCCTGCAGTGGCTCCAGGCGCATGGATTGGCGCATCTGGGCAATCCATTCACGCGCCTTGGTGTTACGAATCCGCGTCACCGGCAGCTCAACGCCATCCTCTTCGAAAATCGCCGCCAGCATGGTTTTGAGGGTATCCATCTTGCCCTCTTTGGCATGCACCGCCGACACCAACTTTTCAATATGGCGAATACGCCGCTCGGGCTTGACCAGACTGAACTGCGCGGCGATCTGGCGCAGTTTGAGGCCGTCGCGGCTATTGCCGTGCAGCTGGGTAAAGTCGTTTTGGATCACCGAGCGAAATTCAGAGGTCGCGCCCAGCTTGGACGACACCGGCGTGCCGCTACGGCGCAGGCCGCTGGCCCACTGTGTGTAGTCGAGTGCAGTCACGCCCGCCTCGCTCTCCACCAAATAATCTTCCGGCTGATAAGGCCCGCCCACAAAGCGGTACTCTACCCCGCCCTCTTGCTTACGAGTCAACACTGCCTGGCAGATATTGCCTGCTTCGCGGCGGTATTCATACACCAGGTAGCTATTGCGATGCGGCAGGTAAAACGCATCAAACTTCATGCGCGTTTTGGGCACTACCTTATTGGGCAGCTCGCCATAAAACACCGGCACCAGGCGCTGGAGCGTGGTCTTGCCCGAGGCGTTGGTGCCGCAAATATTGGTGTGGCCGTCCACACTGAGTTCAACCACGCCTTCAAGGTGGCCGTGAATCATCACGATGCGTAGCAGGTGGGCCATGCCGTGTCCTTGATCGATAGGGTTTCGAAAACGACTATCTTGCCAGACACAATGCAAGGCGACACCTACTGGATGACTCGACTCACCGATTCACTCTCCCAAACGCTTTATGTAATCATTAACCCACTAGCGACTTAAACGCTCAGCAATTACATTCACGCCCACGCTTCACTTTCATTGCAGGAAACCGCCATGCCCCGCTACCCCGAGCACCTTACCGGCGAAGGCCCGGTTAACCCCTTTCCGGGAATTAAAGTACTTGAACGCCGCCTGGGCCGAGCGATCCCCCATCAGTTGGGTTCCAACGAAGGGCTGGACATGCCTCACCAGGCACTGCGCGAGCACTTTGGTGATGCACTGGCGGCGCACGCTTACAGCTATGGCGACGCCGAGGCGTTTGGTGTGCGTACCCGGTTAAGCGCCCAGCTGGGCACGCCTTTTGATCATTTGTTGGTTGATGCGGGTGCCGATAGCCTGATTGCGCTGGCGCTACGCACTACCTGCGAGCCCGGCGCTACGGTGGTATGCACGGCGGGCACCTATCCCACGTTTGGCTACTTTGCGAAAGGCCAAGGCTGCCACCTGATTGAACCTGGCTACCATGAAGCGCCCGGCGTGCTGGCGCCGGACCTGGAAGCGCTGGCCACCGCCGCGCAACAGGAAAACGCCCGCCTCGTTTACCTGGCCAACCCGGATAACCCCAGCGGCCACCTGCACAGCGACAGCGCCATTATCAAGTTTCGCGAGGCGCTGCCAGATACCTGCTGGCTGCTGCTGGATGAAGCCTATGGCGATTTTCGTGATGATGCGGGAAGCGAGTTTTCGGCTAACGCGCTGCCCGGCGTGATTCGCCTGCGCACGCTTTCCAAAGCCCACGGCTTAGCGGGGCTGCGCATTGGCTACGCCATTGCAGAGCCTGACGTACTGGCCATGATGATGAAGGTGCGTATTCACTACGCGGTTTCCGCACTGACGCTGGCCGCCGCCGAAGTAGTACTCGACCATCCTGAAGAAGTGCGCCAGCACGTGGCGGATGTAAAAGCCCGCCGCGAACAGTTGGCCGAGCACTTTCGCTCTTTAGGTGCGGATGTACTGCCGAGTGCCACCAACTTTATCGGCATTCGCCTGCCCAGTGAGGAACTGGCCACCCACGTACATCAGCAGCTGCTTTCAGAAGGTGTGCTTGTCGCTCGCCTGGCGCACCCGGCGCTCGCCAACGTGATACGCATTACCGCCGTAGCGGATGCCCTGGTGCCGGGCCGGCTGGCAACGCTTGAGCAGGCTATTAAAGGGCACGCTTGATAAGGCAACTCTTTTTACAGGAAAGCCCCTGCCAAGGCAGGGGCTTTCTCGATACTAGCGCTACCCGAACGTTACAAATCAAGCGTTAGGCAGTGCCGCGATAACCATGATTTCCACTTTCCACTCAGGCTTGGCAAGCTTGGCTTCAAGCGCGGCGCGAACCGGGGTACGCCCTGCGACTACCCACGCTTCCCATGCCGCGTTCATCTGATCAAACTCGGCCATATCGGTTACCCATACCTGGGCAGAAATCAGGTGCTCTTTTGAGGACCCTGCCTGAGCCAGCAACTCATCAATGCGCGCAAGCACTTGTTCGGTCTGGCCACGCATATCTGCCGTGGCGTCGGCGGGCACTTGGCCTGCTAGATAAACCGTGCCGTTATGAATAGCCACTTGGCTCATACGCGTATTGCTTTCGTAATAAGTAACGCTCATGGAGTCTCTCCGTCATAAGAAATACAGCTGAGATTACCGCGTTTACATTTAAAATGCTTGCCTGCAAATACGCCAACTTCTTGCTGAATTCAGGCAAGCGATTTACCTACCCACTGAACCCTACATACCAGATCACGAAAGGCACCGAGGCCAAAAACAGGATAGAGACCATCGCAAGCAACCCGTCTCTGGTTAAGAGCCCGGCCGCGAAGCAGGCGATAGCCGCAGATGCTATTGAACCCGACGTGGGGATGACTTCCATAAACGGCATAAAGGGTGTCACGGCCAGGATAACGGCGAGTGGCAGGTACAACCAGGGCGGCTTGACGAAAAATACCCAGCGCGGTTTGAGAAAACGCTCAACAAAGTGCACCGGTTTGCGCAGCCAGTTAATCCCTTTACAGAGTTTATGGGTAGACAGCGCTTTGCGTGAAATGAAGCCTGGCAGCCAGAGGCAATCCCGCCCCAGCATTATCTGCGCCACGAGAATAAACTCAATGAAGGCCACAATGGCAGTGACTCCCGGAATCGAGCTTGCAGGAGACGTCGAAATGAGGGCAAACATGAGCATCAGTGACGCAAAGGAGTGCGCACCAAGCTCGTCCACAAGCGACCCGATCGTTACTTTTTGCCCTTGAACCGAGTGTTCAAGGTGATTCAGAACCTCGCTGAGTGCCCGCGTCGTATGTTCGGCCATTATTGAGTTCCCTGCTCGCCATAAAGCGTGCCAGGCCGTTAATCAAGCACCTGTATCCATGGCATGCAATAGCCGTCTACAACAACGGCGCTGTCTCTGTGGAGTGTAGTTTAGGTGGGTGTCATCAAATGTTAGATATCGAGCCAATGGATGGTGTGAGAAAAGGAGGGTATGAGCAATGTTTGCCAACGCTTCATGGTATTTTTTGGAATGCAAAAACCAAAAAAAGGCCTAGCGATGAACGCTAAGCCCTAAAATTTGGTGCCGGTGGCCAGACTCGAACTGGCACACCCGTAAAGGCGGCGGATT
>NZ_JBQSXT010000039.1:0-15584 GCF_052378605.1 Halomonas sp. AOP27-A1-41 | reverse complement strand
CACCGCTACTTTATGGGCCTGCTGAGCACTGTTAATACCGGTGCCAGTGCCCACCAACTGAGCCACTGGCCTACCGGTCAGCGCCGCCAGCATCGCGCTGCTTGACGTGGTATTAGCAATGCCCATTTCACCAACAATAATGCATTTCGCTCCCGCCTGAACGGCGCGTTCAACGGCCTCGCCGCCTACCTGTAACGCAGCTAGCGCTTCGTCACGGCTCATGGCATCTTCAAGCACCATATTGGCGGTACCTGCGCGCACCTTGGCATCTATCACATCAGGCATTACCAACGGTGACGCAACACCAACATCCACGACCTCAACCTATGCACCAATTTGCCTGGCAAAGACATTAATTGCCGCCCCGCCACGGGTAAAGTTAGCCACCATTTGCGCCGTCACTTCTTGTGGGAAGGCCGACACGCCCTCTTCAGCAACACCGTGATCAGCAGCAAAGACAATGATCGCCGGTGGCGTGATGCTTGGCTTACATTCACCAGTGATCTCACTAAGCGTAACGGCCAATGCTTCTAACTGGCCGAGGCTGCCTGGCGGCTTGGTGAGCGTATCAATATAGCGAAGTGTCAATGCGCCAGTGTGGCTATCAAGTGGCGTGACGTGGTTAACGACGGGATGCATAGCAACTCCAGGGCAGCAATCAAATTCATTTTGCGCAAGATGGTAGCAAAAGCGCGGCTGCTATACTTGCGCTTTAAGACACTCCAGCACGCAACAACCCCATCAGGGGCTGAACTGCCCTGTTAGCTGTAATGTTCATAAAAGCATCATCATTTACGACGATAGTCGTTATTAACCAGGGGTAATAAAACTACAAATATGGTTTTTATTGCCGTAAAGTCTCTTATATCGACACAAAAAGATGTAAAATAACTACAAACTTGACTCACCGTCTCTACCCTGCAGAGGTCTCTATGCCGAGCTCAACATCCGCTACTTTAAATACTACCGTTGCTGAGGTTACCCAACGCATTCGTGAGCGCTCTGCTGAGCGGCGTGCTCTCTATGAGCAACGCATGGCGGACCAGCATAAGCGTGGTGTGCACCGTGCAGAGCTATCCTGCGGTAACCTAGCCCACGGCTTTGCCGCCTGTAGTCCCCAAGAGAAAGACTCCCTGAAGCTAATGAATAGCGCCAACCTGGGGATCATTTCTTCTTACAACGATATGCTGTCGGCCCACCAGCCGTTTGAAACTTTCCCGGAAACCATCAAAGCCGCTGCTAGCGCCATGGGGTCAACCGCCCAATTTGCCGGTGGTGTACCCGCCATGTGCGACGGAGTTACTCAAGGCCAACCGGGTATGGAACTGTCGCTGTTTTCCCGCGACGTGATTGCGATGGCTGCTGCGGTTGGGCTTTCACACAACATGTTTGATGCCGCCCTTTATCTGGGCGTGTGCGACAAGATTATCCCTGGCCTGTTTATCGCAGCTGCGCGCTTTGGGCACCTACCCGCCATGTTCGTACCTGCGGGCCCGATGCCCAGCGGCCTGCCGAACAAAGAAAAAGCACGCATCCGCCAGCTATACGCAGAAGGCAAAGTGGGGCGCGACGCGCTGCTGCAAGCGGAGTCTGACTCTTATCACAGCCCTGGCACCTGCACCTTCTACGGCACTGCCAACTCGAATCAGCTGATGATGGAAGTAATGGGCCTTCACCTGCCGGGCACTTCGTTTGTGAACCCCGGCACGGAAATGCGTGAAGCCCTGACCCGCTACGCGACCGAACAAGCGATTCGCAACACTGAGCCTGGCGGCAACTACCGCCCTTTCTATAAGCAGATTGACGAACGCGCCATCGTCAACGCGGTAGTCGGTTTGTTGGCATCTGGCGGCTCAACCAACCATACGATGCATTTGATTGCCATGGCCGCCGCGGCGGGCATTACGCTGAACTGGGACGACTTTACAGACCTCTCCGCCGTAACGCCCAGCCTGATGCAGGTATACCCTAACGGCCAAGCGGACATTAACCACTTCCAGGCGGCAGGCGGCATGAGCTACTTGTTCCGAGAACTGCTGGGCGCGGGCTTGCTGCACGGCGATATACCAACGGTGTTCGGCACCGACCTGACAGCCTACACACAAGAGCCTTTCCTAGAAAATGGCAAAGTGGTCTGGCACGAAGGACCAGAAAGCAGCTTAGATGAAGACGTCTTACGCCCAGTAGCTACGCCCTTCGCAGCTACCGGCGGCCTAACAGTAATGAAAGGCAACCTGGGACGCGGCGTGATCAAAGTATCCGCCGTTGCCGACGAGCATCGCGTGGTAGAAGCGCCGGTAAAAATCTTTGAAGACCAGAACGAAATGAAAGCTGCGTTTGAGTCTGGAGATTTAGATCGCGACGTGATCGTCGTGGTGCGCTTCCAGGGGCCAAAAGCCAATGGCATGCCGGAACTTCACAAACTGACACCGTTCCTTGGCGTATTGCAAGACCGCGGCTTCAAAGTGGCACTGGTAACCGATGGTCGTATGTCCGGCGCGTCCGGTAAAGTGCCCGCTGCGATTCATATCAGCCCAGAAGCCTTGGACGGTGGCCCGCTATCGAAATTGCGCGACGGCGACATTGTGCGCCTGGACGCTAACGCAGGCACGCTGGAAGCCAAAGTAGAGGCGGCTACCTGGGCAGATCGCGAGCGCGTAGTGGCGAATTTGGATCACTATCACGTCGGCCTCGGCCGTGAACTGTTTAGCGGCTTCCGCCACTTGGCCATGCGGGGTGAAGAAGGGGCAGGCTCACTGGGCGGCTTTGAAGCCGACGACCTCGCTCGTCAACAGGACCAGATTCTTCAAGAGGATGCCTGATGCGACCAGCCTTAATTGGTGATATTGGCGGTACCAATGCACGCCTGGCGCTCGTCACGCCAGGCAAAGTGACGCCGCACGATATTATTAATCTTCCCTGCGCGGATTACCTTGGGGTTATCGACGCGATTCAGGACTACCTGGAGCGCGTGGGAGCTACCGGTGACAATGCACCAATGGAAGCCTGTTTGGCATTTGCCTGCCCGGTTCACGCCGAGCGAGTCAAGATGACCAATAATCACTGGGATTTTATGAAAAGCGATGTTCAGCAGACGCTGAACCTATCACTGTTCAAAGTGATTAATGATTTTACCGCACAGGCACTGGGCGTGCCCCATGTGGACACCGACAACCTGGTGGAAGTGCAAGCAGGTGTGGCTCAGTCTCACTCTACCCGCTTGGTAATTGGCCCCGGTACAGGCCTGGGCGTTGCTGGCGTTTTTCCCGGCCAACATGCTTGGATACCACTGCCCACCGAGGGCGGCCACGTCACGTTTGCTCCCACTGACACCACCGAGCGGGCGCTGCTGGATGTTTTTCTACAGCGCTACCAACGGGTCAGCGTGGAGCGCATTTTATGCGGCCAGGGCCTACTAGAGCTGTATCAGGCCCATTGTGCTCTGAACGAGCAAACGCCTAGCTACACGACGCCAGCCGAGGTTACCCAAGCCGCCAATCAGGGTGACTCTATCGCCACCGCCACCCTGCTGCGCTTTTTAAAAATCCTCGGCGATGTATGCGGCGACGCGACCCTAACAATGGGAGCCAGGGGGGGCGTTTATCTATGCGGCGGAATCTTACCGCGCCTGCTGGAGTGGCTACCTAAATCCGAGCTGCGTGATAGCTTTGTGAACAAAGGCCGGATGGGCGCCTATAACGCCGATATTCCCGTGTGGATTGTTACTCACCCGTGGACAGGGCTGCTCGGAGCCGCCGAAGCGCTGCATAACGAAGAAGTCTTTTAACTTATTAGGAACGTCCATGCCTGCTCACACTTTCGATGCGCCCTTTGCTCTCGGCATGATGCGCCTGCATGAAGCACCAGAGATGCACCAAGCGAATCACCTTGCCGACTGGATCGAAGCCCGTATCGAGCAGGGGTTGCACTGGTTCGACCATGCCGACATTTATGGCAGCGGTGCTTGCGAGACGCTATTTGGTCAAGCGCTGCGTACGCGTCCTGGGTTGGCAAAACAGCTTAAGGTGGTGACCAAAGCGAGCATCGCCAACGATAACCCAGCCCACGGCTCTGGCAAGATAAAGCACTATAACGCCAGCCCTGCCTATTTGAATAAGGCGATTGATGCCGCACTAGATCGCTTGGACGTCGAACGGCTAGATCACTTTTTAATTCATCGACCTGACTTATTAATGAACGCAGAAGCGACTGGGCGTGCCCTGGATGACGCTATCGACGCAGGCAAAATTGGCGCTGCGGGCATTTCTAACCATTTGCCAAGCCAGTGGCGCAGACTGCAAAACGCCATGCACCACCCTTTACGAGCCAACCAAATCGAGCTTTCCATTAGCCATAACGCCCCCCTGTTTGATGGCAGCTTTGATGATCTTTGCGCCGACGGCCATGCGCCGATGGCCTGGTCACCGCTAGCAGGCGGCACACTCATGCAAGGCGACGTCGGTAACGTGCTTAACCGCGTAGCCCAAGAGCAAAACTGCACTCCTAACGCGTTAGGGCTGGCTTGGCTGCGGACACTGCCTAGCCGTCCGATTCCCGTTGTCGGCAGTGTAAAACCTGAGCGTATTGCTGACATGCTCGACGGGCCTGAGACGCTATCAAGAGAGACATGGTACGAGCTGTTAGAGGCCGCGCGAGGCCACTGCGTCGCGTAATCCCTTCATCAATTAATAATATAATGACAAGGAATGACTTATGACGCCGGTGATTGCTTTCGGTGAAGCCTTGGTTGATATGTTGTCGGCGATGACACTGGCCAAGAAACCTTCACGCCTTACGCGGGCGGCGCGCCTGCTAACGTCGCGGTTGCCTGTGCCCGACTTAATGTACCCAGCCAGTTTTTAGGCATGGTGGGTGACGATACGTTTGGCCACTTCTTGATTCGTGAGCTAAAAAGCCATGGTGTGGATACTCAGGGCGTGGTGTTGACCAAAGAAGCACGCACTGCGCTGGCGTTTGTTTCCCGGGACAGTAGCGGCGAGCGCACGTTTGATTTTTATCGCCCACCGGCGGCCGATCTGCTTTATCGCCTAGAGCACTTGCCCTACGGCGTGTTTGAACAACCGGCCATTGTTCACTTATGCAGCAACAGTTTGACTGACCCTGAGATTGCCGACACCACCTTAGCGATTGCCGCTATGGCAAAGCGCGCAGGCTGTTTAGTCAGCGTGGATGCCAACCTCCGCCACAACCTGTGGACCGAAGGGTCAGCCGACCTCTGGCTGGTAACCGAGCTATTGGATAACGCCGATCTCGTTAAAGTCTCACTAGATGAGCTTGATTATCTTCGTGGCGGGCACTCTCAGGAAGCGTGGCTATCTCAGCGACTAGCCGCTGGGGTAAAAGTAATTTTAATCACTGACGGCCCTAACAACGTGGTGCTGAGAGGTGTTGGCCTTGACCACACCATCACGCCGCCCCAGGTGACCGCTGTTGACACAACCGCTGGCGGTGATGCGTTTATTGGCGGCCTGCTGGCTGAGTTATCACGGCACGGAATTGATGAGAACTGGTACCAGGACAGTGCCTTTCTAACCCGCGCGGTGGATATTGCTTGCCGCTGTGGTGCTCACGCAGTGACCCGCCCAGGCGCCTACGCCGCACTACCGACCCATAGTGATATTGAAGCGCTAAGAAATACGTAACGTCTGTTGTGAAAAAGGGCGTGCAACAGCACGCCCTTAACCATGTAATTACACGCTAAGTCCCACTAACACGCTAAATCCCATTTACACTCTACATCCTACTAGCGCGCTAATAAGTGCAAGAATTGGCTACCTTCTCTTGCGCTACCGCTTCTTTACTCGTTGTTACACTGCCACCGAGCAACTCTGCGCTGCCTTCCAAGACGTGCACATCAATCGAGCCTGTCGTTAGACTTGTAAAGCTAACCTGGGAAATTACTCGTTGCTGCGTCGCGCCGTTAATCAGGACCTCCAGCGAGCCATGATCACACCACCACTCTATTGTGATCGTTAGACCATCAACGCTGCCCGCTGCATGGTCACAGGCGAAATGGTTGTCGAAAGCTGCTTGTCCGTTCACGCCGTTACGCGTGTAGCGAAGTGCAACGTCCGCTTCTCCCGCTTCAAGCGTAAGCTGTTGATGATCTCCCTGCTGAAGCGACAACGCTACTCGGCTGCCAGGCGTTAAGGTCAGTTCAAGCAAACCACGACTTACCAACGGCAACGAGGTTAAGACACTATATTGCTCACCCCCCGGCATCGCCTGTGGCGAGATAATATGCGGTACAGCTGTCAGCGCCTCATGGCACTCACTGGCGATACGCTGGCAAAGCTGAATGCCACTCGATGTCGCACGCAGGGTTAACGCTCTGGGCAGGCTCATCATCCCCCGCCAGCCAGCTTCAGGCGCATGATTGGCATACTGCCAATTATTCAGCCAAGCCACGGCTAAACAACGCCCCGGGGTATTCGACCAGCTCTGCACGGCGTAAAAATCACGCCCTTCGTCCATCATCATGACGTCATCAGGCGAGTGGTCGTTAGTAAAGCGCTGCCCGTCAAATTCGCCCACAAAATATTGTGTGAACGAGCCAAAGGCATTATCTGGCGTAGCACCAATGCCCACGATTAATACCCAGCGGCTAGTCGCCTGGCCATTTTTAGCGCCTTCCACAGGTAGTTCGAACAAATCGGGGCATTCCCAGGGGTGTTGAGTATGCGCCCCATGGCCCTCGCCAAACGCACTGGCAAACTGCCAGTGCAATAAGTTTTCCGAGGTGTAAAAATGAATTTCCTGCCCACAGGCCAGCGCCATTACCCAACGCTGGGTAGCGGCATGCCACAACACTTTTGGGTCGCGAAAATCTTTAAACCCTGGCGCGGGAAGCACCGGGTTATTAGCGTACTGATGCCAAGTACGCCCCATGTCGTGGCTATAAGCCAAACACTGTGACTGCTCATAATCTTCAGGGTCATCGGAAAGTACTCGGTGGCAGGTATAAAACGCCAGCAGCCCCGACTGGCCGTCAAACAGACCCGTCACATCATGCTCATCCACGATGGCACTACCTGAAAAACACGCGCCTTGGGCATCTGGCGCCAGCGCAATAGGTAAGTGTTCCCAATGGCAGAGATCGGTGCTCACTGCATGCCCCCAGTGCATTGGCCCCCATACCGTGTCATGGGGATGGTATTGATAAAAGAGATGATACTCTCCTTCGAAATACACAAGCCCGTTGGGATCATTCATCCAGCCGGTAGGCGGCGTAAAATGCAGCGTTGGCCTGAGAGGAGTAAATTTGACGAGATTCAATGTTAAAAACCCTTACTTAATCGATTAAGTTGAGGCTAACACGCTTTTTTCTTCTCTGCTCTACGCCGTTAGATGGAGCGCACAAAAAAGCCCGAGCATGGCAATATGCTCGGGCAAATGACTTACCCACACGACCCGATATCAGTGAGGCAAGTAACGAGAGTGCTCGTGTCGATTTACATCGTATTCTTTAGTGGTGAAAACGCTCAGCGGCCTGACGGGCCAGCTCGCGAATACCGTCCCAATCTTTCGCTTCTACCATTGCTTTAGGCGTTAACCAGGAACCGCCTACACACATAACATTGGGTAGTGAAAGGTAGGTTTCAGCGTTATCGACCGTGATACCGCCGGTTGGGCAAAAACGCGCTTCGGGGATCGGCGCACCAAAGGCTTTAATGGCGTTGGCACCACCACTGGACTCAGCCGGGAAAAACTTGAAGCGGCGATAGCCGTATTGCCAGCCTGTCATCAACTCAGAAATCGTTGATACGCCGGGCAACATCGGTACTGGGCTCTCTACGCCATAGCGATAAAGCGCTTCTGTCGCGCCGGGTGTCACCACAAAATCCGCCCCCACCTGTTCAGCTTGGCGGTATTACGCGGGCGTTAACACAGTACCTACACCGATGCTGGCTCCTGGCAGCGCTTCTTTCATGCGTTTAATTGCTTCCAGCGCGCAGTCAGTACGCAAGGTAATTTCCAGCACGCTTAAGCCACCTTCCACCAAGGCGCGACCTAGCGGTACCGCATCTTCAAGACGCTCAATGGTAATCACCGGAATGACCTCAGCCTTTAAGCAGATGCTGTCAAGCTCGGCAGTGCGCGTTGAGGGTAGCTGTTTATCGATTGTCATCAGTGAGTCTCCAAGCAATTTTTACTGGCGAACGTTTTATTGGCGAAAGCCCAGGCATTACGGCGCCCAATAGATCGCTAACGGGCAAGATAAAAACGCGCGAATCGGCAGCTTACGGACATCATCACCATTCATGGCGTTCGCCAATACGCTGCGCTTATCATCGCCAGTAATATGTAAAATATGTCGATGCGCCTGATGCAGGCGATCTGCCGAGAAAGTAATACGCGGCTGCGGCTGACTAGGCGTGCGTACCGCGACAAGCGGCTCATCAGTAGAGAGCGCTAAACCTAGCTCTAGGCTGTCGGGGAATAGCGATGCCGTATGACCATCGCCGCCCATTCCCAAGATCACAACGCTGGCGGGCCAAGGCAGAGATGCCGTGCGTGTGGCAACCTCTTCAACCCCTTCCTCCGGCGTCGAGGCATCTGAGGTTAGCGGTACGAAGTTGGCGTTCGCAGCCGCTCCTTGAAGCAGGTTTTCGCGCACCAGCTTGGCATTGCTATCACTACTTTCCTCACCTACCCAGCGTTCGTCGGCCAACGTGATATCAATGCGCTCCCAAGGCAGCGGTTTGGCTGCCAGCGCTTTAAAAAAAGGCACCGGCGTAGAGCCACCCGAGACGACTAGTAGCGCGCGCTCTTGGCGATTCAAATCTTCGGTCAATGCCTGGAAGACCGCTTCTGCCAGCTGTTGTGCTAGCGCCTGACGTGCTTCGCTCATATTAATAATCCTCGTACCAACTGCGGCCATCTTGGGTAATCATGGCGATGGAGGCAACCGGCCCCCAAGAGCCTGCTGGGTAACGGCGTGGTGGGGTTTCGCGGGCTTTCCAACCATCGATAAGCTGGTCGCACCAGCGCCAGGCGTGCTCAACTTCGTCACGACGCACGAACAGATACTGTTGGCCTTTCATGACTTCCAGTAGTAAGCGCTCATAGGCATCTGGGATACGTGATTTGGGGAACGCGCTGTTAAAGTCCAGGTGCAACGGACCAGGACGCAGGCGCATGCCTTTATCCAAACCGCTGTCTTTGGTGAGCACCTGAAGCGCGATCCCTTCATCTGGCTGCAGGCGAATGATCAGCTTGTTAGACGCAATCCCCCGCTGATCAGGATCAAAAATATAGTGCGGCTGCTGGCGGAAGTGGATCACAATTTGGGACAGTTTTTCAGGCATGCGCTTACCGGTACGCAGGTAGAACGGCACACCCGCCCAGCGCCAATTAGAAACCTCGGTTTTCATTGCCACAAAGGTTTCGGTCTGGCTCTGGGTATTCGCTCCATCTTCTTCCAGGTAGCCCGGTACCGGCTGTCCATCGTTAGTGCCCGCAGTGTATCGTCCACGTACTACATCACGCCCCAGTGCTTCACCGGTAAACGGCTTTAAGGCTTTAAGCACTTTTACTTTCTCATCACGAATCGCGTCAGCATCCAGATTGGAAGGTGGATCCATGGCAATCAAGCATAGCAACTGGAGCAAGTGGTTTTGCACCATATCGCGAAGCTGTCCGGCATCATCGAAGTAACCCCAGCGCCCTTCAATGCCGACCTTTTCTGCGACGGTAATTTCCACATGGGAAATGTGGTTCTGATTCCATTGTGTCCCGAATAGCGGGTTAGCAAAGCGCAGCGCAATCAGGTTCTGTACCGTTTCTTTACCCAAATAGTGGTCAATACGGTAAATACGCGACTCAGGAAAAACGGCCCCAATAGCGTCGTTAACTTCTTCTGATGACACCAAATCGTAGCCGATGGGCTTCTCAACGATGACCCGCGTTTGCTCATCCAGACTGCCACTCGCCTCAAGGTTGCGGCAAATATCACCGTAGATCATTGCGCCAACGGATAAATAAACCACCATGGGGCGATCGGAGCCTTCGCGCCATTCACGTACTTGCTCAAATCCCTCAGCTTTTTTGAAATCCAGCTGACAATAGTCAAGCCGATTTAGAAAACGCTCGAGACTTTCTTTATCCTGCTCATCTTTTTTCAGCCGCTTTTGCAGCGCACCATTTACCAACTGGCGAAACGCAGCGGTGTCATGCGTTTGACGTGCCAGCCCCATAATCCGCGTGCTTTCGGGCATTAAGCCCTCACGGTCAAGGTGATAAAGCGCAGGAAACAGCTTGCGCATTGCAAGATCGCCCAGCGCCCCAAACAGCGCTAAATCAATAGCGTGCTTCTGATCGCCCAGCGGGGATTGTGACTGGCTCATCTCAGCTCCTATTTATAATTAGATGATCTAATGTAGTTAGATTACCTAAAATTTATCTGATATCGGGCATTATACGCAACATTACATGTAATTTTACTACAAAAAATAGTATTGCCTCCCCATTTACGTCTTTTAACGTTATTTACGTTTCTCTTTGAGCAGTGCCATCTCTGATCAGCACCGATGCAGACACCCAACGTTATACCGCTTTATTGTTACCTTTTATTCCACTCTACGCCCCTTGGATACGCCATCGCTACGCCCCCTGAGGATGAGGTGACGTTGCGCGTAATTGGCGACGCTGGCACTGACTAAAGCGCTGCTCATCAATATGCTCGCAGCACTCTACGACAACAACAATGAGGTATTTACATTATGGCTACGTCTCGCCCCATCATGATGCCGCTTCTAACCGCGACGCTGGCTGCCAGTGTCGCCCTTCCCGCCGTTGCGTTTGAGGACGATCGCCTGACTATCTGGATGGGTGATAATAAAGGTCAAGAAGGCATTCGTGAGGTTGCCGAGCAGTTTCGTGAAGAAACAGGCATCGAAGTTGAGGTGGTATTTCCCGATAACCTTACCGACCGCTTTCAGCAGGCGGCGGGAAGTGGCCAAGGGCCAGACATCGTCATCTGGGCTCACGACCGCATGGGTGAGTGGGCACAAAGTGGTTTATTGAAACAAGTCGCCCCAAGTGACAGCTTCCGTGAGGCGTTTTACGACTTCACCTGGGAAGCTGCGCTGTGGAATGGTGAAACCTACGGCTACCCGATATCGGTAGAGTCACTGGGCCTCATTTACAACAAAGCCCTGGTAGAAATACCGCCAGAAAGTTTTGCCGGGCTGATGAAGCTTGACGAAACGCTCTCTCAAGACGGCAAAAAGGCCATCTTATTTGATTACAGCGAGCCGTATTACGGTTGGACCTTACTAGCGGCCAACGGCGGCTACCCTTTCAAGCAGACTGACAGCGGCTATGACGTCAGCGATATAGGCGTTAACAACGAAGGTGCCCTACAAGGGGCAGAACTGTTGGTTGAGCTAATTGAAAGTGATGTATTACCCCGAGGCACTGATTACAACTTGATGGATACCCGCTTTAACCAGGGCGAAGTGGCTACCATGATTAGCGGCCCATGGGCCTGGCCGAACCTTGAGCGTAGCGGAATTGACTACGGCGTCGCGCTACTGCCGAAAGTGGGTGATGAACGTGCTAAACCCATGTTTGGCGTGATGACGGCAATGATTAACTCCGCCACACCCAATGATTTTCTCGCCGTGGAGTTTTTAGAAAACTACCTGCTTAGCGAAGAGGGCATGCACACATTCAACAGCGACGGGTCACTGGGAGCGGTCGCCCATATCGATTATCAGGCTGAACTTGCTGATAACCCTAACATTGCCGCGACGCTTGAAAATGCTGAAGTCGGTATGCCCATGCCAAATATTCCTGAAATGGGTGCTTTCTGGGCAGCCATGGAGCCCGCCCTTCAAAACATCGGCAGTGGACGCCAATCGCCCCAAGAAGCGCTGGATGCCGCTGCGCGGCGTATGCGCCAGTAAGCTTTTTCTGCCCTTCTGCCCGGTAGCCAATGCCACCGGGCAGCTTTCAGGATGTCACTATGTATACCACTAACGCCTCTCGTGGCCTTCCCCGCCACCGTTCTCGCCATCTCACCGAACGCTACACCCGCTGGGCACTTCGCTGCGTCATTGCCACCTTGGTAATCGCGCTGTTATGGCTGGTAGTCGCCTTCCACCTTAACGGCCAGTGGATGTTTGCGCTGCTCTTTCTAGTGCTGGGCGCCTCGCTAGGCGTGGTGTTTACCAAACGTACGTTAATGAGCCACCGGTATATTTTTCCTGCCGTGGCGGGGCTCGGCGTATTTGTTATTTTTCCGCTGCTTTACACCATCGGCATTAGCTTTAGTAATTACAGCTCAAGCAACCTGCTATCGGAAGAGCGCGTGCACGGCCAGCTGATGAGCCAAACCTATCAACAGGAAGGCAACGCGTTTGAGCTAACGCTTTACCAAGAAGGTGAGCTTGTCCGCTTATACCTGGAAAACAGTGAGGCAGACACGACCCAGCGTTTCGTTTCTTCACCGCTCAACTTCGCCAACCATGAAACCCGCCAAATAGGCATTCAGGCAGTAGACGCTTCGCCTGCCCAAGAGCCACTGGGAATGCGCGCTATTATCCAGGCACGTGATTCTCTGCAAGGGCTTAGGCTGCTGACACCGGATGGCGCGGAGCTGCGTATGGCAGGGTTACGCCAGTTTGCCCCTATGGTAGATCGCTATGAAGCTCGTGAAGACGGCTCGCTTTATGATCGCCGCGATGACCGCGTTCTTACCCCCGACCCCGCTATCGGATTTTTTGTCGCTGATAACGGTGAAAGCATCACGCCGGGATGGCCAATCAATGTAGGGTTTACCAACTATACGAAGATATTCACCGATCCCGACATTCGCGGCCCGTTCATGCAAATTTTTGTGTGGACCTTTGTGTTTGCCGCACTGACGGTGGTCTTCACCCTGGCCGTTGGCTTTGTGCTGGCGTCACTGTTGCAGTGGGACCAACTCAAGGGCAAAGCCGTTTATCGCACGCTGTTAATTCTGCCCTACGCCGTGCCCGCCTTTATCTCCATCCTGATTTTTAAAGGCATGTTTAACCAACACTTCGGTGAAGTAAACATGATTCTGGACACGCTGTTTGGTGTTCGCCCAGAGTGGTTTACCGACCCGTGGTTAGCGCGTTCCATGCTGCTGATTGTTAATACGTGGTTGGGCTACCCCTATATGTTGCTGCTATGCATGGGGCTAATCCAAGCCATCCCCCAAGATCTCTACGAAGCCTCGGCGGTAGATGGCGGAGGCCCTATTACCAACCTGTTCAAGATTACCCTGCCGCTGATCATTAAACCGCTAACACCACTATTGATTGCCGCCTTTGCATTTAACTTCAATAACTTTGTGCTAATTGCGCTATTAACGGGCGGCAACCCCGACATTTTGGGCGCCAGCACCCCAGCAGGCACCACCGATCTATTGGTCAGCTACACCTACCGCATTGCCTTCCAGGATGCTGGACAGAACTTTGGGCTGGCAGCCGCCATCGCAACGCTCATTTTCCTCTTGGTCGCGGGTATGTCGTTGCTTAATTTGCGCCTTTCCAAGGTTAAGGTTTAGGAGGTTACTCATGGCCATGGTTCAACCGCGTT
Source organism: Halomonas sp. AOP27-A1-41 (assembly GCF_052378605.1). NCBI lineage: Bacteria > Pseudomonadati > Pseudomonadota > Gammaproteobacteria > Oceanospirillales > Halomonadaceae > Halomonas > Halomonas sp. AOP27-A1-41. Next base: position 1,994 of record NZ_JBQSXT010000039.1, on the reverse strand, counting down.
CTGTGGGCGCGCGCCGCTTGGGCGCTCACCTTGCACTGATCTGCTTTGTTTCGCTGATTGTCTTCCCGCTACTGTTGGTGATTTCAATCTCATTTCGGGAGGGTAACTTTGCCTCTGGCAGCTTAATTCCCAATAATTTCTCGTTGGAACACTGGTCACTAGCACTGGGAATTCCCTGGGAACGCCCAGATGGCAGTATTGTACAGCCACCCTTCCCTGTGCTGTTGTGGCTTTGGAACTCAATAAAAGTGGCAGTAGTTTCTTCGGTGCTGATTCTAATGTTAGCGACGACGAGCGCTTACGCCTTCGCACGCATGCGCTTTAAAGGCAAAGAACCGCTTTTGAAAGGTATGCTGATTTTCCAGATGTTCCCAGCCGTACTGTCGCTTGTGGCGCTCTACGCCCTGTTTGATCGACTGGGGCAGTTTGTTGGCTGGTTAGGCATCAACACCCACGGCGCGTTGATCGTGGCATCACTGGGCGCAGTCGCGCTGCATATCTGGACCATTAAAGGCTACTTTGAGTCGATTGATGGCTCGCTGGAAGAAGCGGCTATGGTCGATGGTGCTAGCACTTGGCAAGCGTTCCGCTACATTCTGCTGCCGCTGTCGATTCCCATTTTGATGGTGGTTTTCATTCTGGCTTTTGTGATGAGCATCATGGAGTACCCCATGGCCTCAGTTCTGCTGGTAGATGAGCACAAGCTCACCCTGGCGGTAGGTGCTCAACAATACCTTGCCGACCACAACCAGCGCTGGGGTAACTTTGCCGCCGCTGCAGTGCTTTCCGGCCTGCCCATTACCGTCGCGTTCTTGATCTGTCAGCGCTGGATTATTGGCGGATTAACCGCTGGGGGCGTCAAAGGCTAAATTCCTGGATTTAACTACTCAGTACACCACTCCCGCTTCCTCGCTTGAGCACCTTGCTCGTCACCGGCTCTATTGATAGGGCCGGTTTTTTCATCACTGAGTTCATCACTTAAGTAATTTTTTAGAGAATTTTTACGGACTTTTTGTGGTTGCCATGGTGTTATATCGCGATAAACATTAGGGCAATTTAAGAGCGGATCTATGACCATCTTTCCCAGCGGAATTTACTATCGAGACGCTTACCGCAATTGGGCACAAATCTTTAAAATCATGGCAGTATTATGGTTAGTACTTGCCATGTTTATGACACTGCCTTGGATTGTTCTCGTTATTGAAAAAGATCCTGACGCTCCTGCGTTCGGAATGTCGCTTCTCATTATTCTGAGCGCTACGCTTATTACTTGGTTGCTAACCCGCCGAGTATCGCTGGAGCTGAAGCCCTGGCAAATGTTTATATTGACGGCGGGCAGTTGGACCAGCATTAGCTGTTTTGCCAGCCTTCCGCTTATTTTAGGTGCGCCCCAACTTAGCGTCACTAATGCAGTCTTTGAGTCGGTCTCCGCGATTACCACCACCGGGTCAACCATATTATCTGGGATCGAAGAGTTATCCGACGGCCTAAAGCTGTGGCGGGGCTTAATGCAGTGGATGGGCGGTATCGGCATTATCGTCATGGGCATCGCCATTCTGCCGTTTCTTAAAGTAGGCGGCATGCGGCTATTCCACACCGAATCATCGGATTGGTCCGATAAAGTAATGCCCCGCACGGGCGGCATTGCTAAAGCGACGCTAAGTATCTATGTGGGGCTGACACTACTGGCCATGCTGAGCTACTGGATCGGTGGAATGCTGCCACTAGATGCAGTGGTTCACGGAATGACATCACTGGCGACCGGTGGCTTTGCTAACTCTGACGCCTCGTTTGGTGCCTACGCTGAGCAGCCGTGGCTGCTATGGATGGGTAGCTTTTTCATGCTCAGTGGAGCACTTCCCTTTGTCTTGTATATTCGCTTTATTCGCACTTCTCGCAGCGCACTGTGGAAAGACCAACAGGTCCGTGGTTTGTTAAAACTGCTGCTAACAGCGATCTTGATTCTCAGCGCGTGGCGTTTTTACCAAGGCGAT
>NZ_JBQSXT010000038.1:0-15813 GCF_052378605.1 Halomonas sp. AOP27-A1-41 | reverse complement strand
GCCAGCTGAGTGCCGGTTATTTTGGAGCCATCCAATGCTTCCCAAGTAGCAGGCGGGCCGTAGTAGCTGCCAACTTGAGCCCCATCATTGTCGTTCAGCGCCGCGTGTGGGCCTTTGAATACCCAGCCCATAGTACCGTCGTCTTTGGCTTCACACATGTAGGTAATCGCACCCACACCGACTGTTTCCAGGGCGACGGTATTGCCATCGGGCACTTGAACGTCGGCAGGCGTCATATCGGCCAGCGCAACGTGACTGAAGGATGCAATCAAGGTAGCGGCGAGTGCTGCACGCGTAAGAGGTTGGATAGTCATTTCAGTCTCCTTGGGTTTTGTATCAACCACTGCAAAGTGTGGCTGTATAGGGGATACACACGAGGAGACGTTTTGGATGCACTCGTTTTAGAAAATAATTAAGAAAAAAGCGCCTAAAAAATCTGAGGCGCTTTTTATGTATATAAATCAGCTGATTAATTATTGGCTAACGCCATCTACTTCAACCTGCCGGGGGCAAGCATTGCCACTGTGATCAAACAGATGGCAATGCTGGCCTACAAGTCCCAAACGCACCGTTTGCCCCTCTTTCAGGTGGGTCAAACCGTCTAAACGCTGGGTAAGTGGGACGTCGATGCCTGCTACCTGCCAATGCGCCAGCGTTTCGTAACCCAACTTTTCCGCCACCATTAAGGTCGCATTCAGCGTGGCTTCTGCCTGCTCGGCTGCGACAAAATCTTCTGCCCGCAGCCCAAGCGTTGCACTATCCCCTGACTGAAGGTGCTTGCCATTGACCGCCACTGTCAGCGCGTCACCGCTATGCAGACGCACTACTGTTTGACGTTCACCTGGGTCTACCACCGTGACGGGAAAGGTATTAATCCGCGGCGAGCCGATGAACTCGGCCACTTCAAGGGTTTTAGGGAAGTGATAAAGCGAGAGCGGCGCGCCAACCTGAGCGATACGACCACGGGAAAGCAGCACAATACGGTCAGCCAGAGTCATCGCTTCCACTTGATCGTGGGTCACGTAGATCATGGTGGCGTTCAGGCGCTTATGCAGGGCCGCAATCTGCACCCGCATATCCACCCGCAGCGCGGCATCCAGGTTTGAGAGCGGTTCATCGAATAGAAAAACCGCGGGCTCTTTTACCAAGGTACGGCCAATCGCTACCCGCTGACGCTGGCCACCTGAAAGATCTTTAGGTTTGCGTTCAAGTAGTTCAGTTAAGTGCAGCATTTCAGCGGCGTGCTGTACACGACGACGAATTTCAGCTTTATCAGTACGCGCCAGCTTTAAGCCAAAAGCCATATTTTCCGCCACGCTCATATGCGGGTAAAGCGCATAGGATTGGAACACCATACCGATATCCCGCTCCTGAGGCGGAATCTCATTGATCCGCTGACCATCAAGCTGCATATCGCCTTCGGTGATGTCTTCAAGACCGGCAATCATACGCAGCAGGGTGGATTTTCCGCAGCCAGAAGGGCCAACGAAGACCACAAACTCGCCATCTTCGATCGTAAGATCGATATCCCGAGAGATTTCCACACCGTCAAAGGATTTACCAATACCGCTAAGCGTTAAACGTCCCATGGTGCATCCTCCTCGGATTGTGGGCAGCAGGCAATCGCTACGCCATAGGGCGGAAGGGACAGTTTCGGTAGTCGTAGTTGCCCCTCCTGCCATACGCCATTTAGCCAAGAAGGCGAACCCGTCAGTGATTCAGCGCCCTCCGGCGCCACGCGAGTGACGGGTTGATCGCTAAAATTCAGCGCAATCAGCAAGCGTGTTTGTTGATAAGTGCGCTCTAAACAGAGCACATCGTCATGCACAGCGTGGTAGCGCACATCGCCTTTTACTAGCGCAGGTTGGGTGCGACGGAATGCTAAAAACTCACGGTAAGCATTGAGCAACGAACCGGCATCATTATCTTGCTGATCAACGGCGAGGCTTGCGTGCGAATCGGGCACTGGCAGCCAGGGCGAAACGTCGCTAAAGCCAGCGTGTCGCACGTCAGCTTGCCAAGGGTGTGGCGTTCGGCAGCCGTCGCGGCCTTTATAGGTAGGCCAAAAGGTGATGCCCGCCGGGTCAACCAACTGCTCAAACGTCAGTTCGGCTTCTGGCAAGCCAAGTTCTTCACCTTGATAGAGGCACACACTGCCCCTCTGGGTAAGCAAAAACACCATATAAAGGCGCAGCTTATCCAGTTGCCCTTCGGCCTGCCAGCGAGTGGCAAGGCGGGTAACATCGTGGTTTCCCAGTGCCCAACAGGGCCAACCATCACCAATCCGAGCTTCCATTTCGGTGAGCGTTTTATGCAAATATCCAGGGTCGGCTTTGTCGGTCAGCAGGTTAAAGGAGTAGCACATGTGCAGGCGATTCCCACCTTGGGAGTATTCCGCCATCACGCCCAGGGCGTCATCGTCACCAACTTCTCCTACGCTCGTCGAGCCGGGATACTCATCCAGCAGGCCTCGCAGGCGCTCTAAAAACACCACGTTTTCCGGCTGGGTTTTATCGTACTGATGTAACTGGTAGCCATAAGGGTTATCTGGGCGAACACCTAAAAAGCTTTCGGTTACTTCTGCGCGCGGAGGATTATCCTTAAGCTCGCCATGGGTGCAGAAGTTCACTGCATCAAGACGGAAGCCGTCGACCCCCCGCTCTAGCCAAAAGCGCGCTTCTTCCAGAATGGCATCCACCACGGCGGGAGTGCGGAAATTGAGATCCGGCTGACTGGCCAGGAAGTTATGCAGATAATACTGGCAACGGCGCGTATCCCACTGCCAAGCACTACCTCCAAACACCGATTGCCAGTTGGTAGGCGGCGCACCATCAGGTTTGGGGTCGGCCCAGACATACCAGTCCGCTTTCGGGTTATCGCGACTTTTGCGGCTCTCTTCAAACCATGCGTGCTGGTCAGAAGTGTGCGACATTACTTGGTCAATCGTTACCTTCAGCCCTCTGGCATGAGCGGCCTCTACTAGGCGATCGAAATCTTCCAGGGTGCCAAACATCGGGTCAACACCACGGTAATCGCTAATATCGTAGCCGAAGTCTTTCATGGGCGAGGTGAAAAACGGCGACAGCCAGATGGCATCGACGTTTAGCGAGGCAATGTAATCAAGCTTATCGATCACCCCTTTTAAGTCACCAATCCCATCGCTTCGTCCATCGTTTCCGTCGCTATCCATAAAGCTGCGCGGATAAATTTGATAAATCACTGCGCCACGCCACCAGTCAGCGCCTTGGCTGCCAACGTAGTGGGAGGTGGAAGGCATCTGCATCATCGTATTGTCCTTATCCTTTAAATGGCCTGTTGATTGGCATGATGCAGCGTTGATCGTTAGATAAAATCCTCCCCTAGAGGCAGCGGTAGGCGTAGGCGTTAGGAGTAGCTGCTATCGCCGGCCATGAGCACTGTTTACGCTTCCTTTATTCTCCTTGAATATGCGCCAATAATTGCCCCGCCAGCGCAATGGCTTCGTCACGCCGCCGAATATTCTGTTTTTGGTAAAGGCTGCGAATATGCGTTTTGATGGTGGTGGGCGCCACCGACAGCTGTTCAGCGATTTGCTCATTAGAGAGCCCAGCATGAATCAGCCCCAAGATTTGCCACTCTCGTCGAGTCAGTGGCGATGTTCTGATAAGTTCAGGCACATCGGGCCGTGCCACAATGTTTGCAATCACTGTCTCGTCTAACATCAAGCGGCGGGCACTGCCAAAATCTTTTTGGCGGCCAGCTAAGGTCAATAACCGTTCCGCACGAGCCTGTTCAAGGGGGGCTAAGGTGTTACTTGCTAATAACGTCGACAGCAGCTCCCCCAGTGGTTTTCCTAAGCGTAAAAAGCTGCCTACCAATGCGGTACGGGAAGCTAAACCAAGTGCCTGCTGCATATGGCTACTTGCCTGGGCGGTTTGACCTTGATACCAAGCCACCGCCGCTAAGCACAGCTGATTGCGATTCGCGTCGGTCACTAATCCCAGTCGCTGGGTGTGGGCTTCAAGGGCATCCAGCAGTTCGCGGGCCTCTTCGTAGCGCCCCAATAGTGTTAATGCACGGGCATGATTACGCACGTTGCACTGAGAAAAGTGGTTGGTGGCATGCTCGGTAAGTGGTTCTGGCGCTTCTTGGCGCCAACGTTCAACCGCGTCCATATCGTGTGTCGATTGCCACCACGCCAACAGCGTTGCATGGGCATTGGCTACCCAATCAATATGGTAATCCCCTTCTGAGAGAATTTTGCGAAGCCTACGAATATGGTCAGCACACTGCGCTTGGTCTCCCCGGCTCTGGGCGACTTTAGCGAGCTGAATATGGCACTGAAGCGTCCAGCGCTCGCCTTGATTGTCTAACACCGCAATACCTTTCAACGCGGCCTGCTCGGCTTCATCTAACCGATGCCACTCCCAAAGCACCTGGCTGCGAATGCGGTACAAAAACTCCGCGACCGGTAAATGTTCAAGTTCGGCGCGCTCTAGATGAGCAAAGGCACGCTCTTGAATATCATAGGCGGCCTGCAAGCGACCTTGAGCCACCAGTGCTTCCGACTGATGACAAAACGACCACAGCAGTCGTTGATGATCATCGCCCTGCCGCGCCTGACGCTCTACGTCACGCACCCGCTGCAGCGACTCCTCTAAATAGCCTTGTACAAAGCGCGCTTCGCTTAGAATAGCTGTTGCCGTCAACGGCGTTGACGCTAAGTAACGCGCAGGCACCGCAAGCGCCTGCTCAGCAAGTGGCGCTGCGCGCTCAGCATCACCATGGTTAATCGCCAATTGGGCACGCAACGTGGCAAATTCAGCGTTCAATGCCTGCCATTCGGGCTCACCCAGTTGCGCCTCTATCCATCCGATCACTCGTGCCGTGATATCAAATTGAAATTGCCCATGGGATACCCAACCATAGAGCAGCGTATGCTCCGGACTTTTTGAAAGCCGCGGTTCGCCCAGCAACGCAAAACCTTGCGCTAATAACGCATAGGCCCCACCGGCTAATAAGGCAGGGCCCTGCTCGGTCAATAAGCTGGCAACGTCTTCTTGCTCCTCGGCTAAGATTGCCTGTCGTAACGCCATGACGGGATCATTTAGCGCTAACCACGCCTGGCTCGCCCGCTGATGCAACCTACGCTGAGTGGATAAATTAAGCTCGTGGCGGCGGTGTCGAAGATACTCGCCAAATAACCGCTGAAAGCGGAACCACTGGGAATGCGGGTCGGGTCGCTCAATAAAGAGTCCCGCTTGCTCAAACGCTTCTAAACGCTGAGTTAGCCGCTCCCCTTCCAAAAGGCGTGCCATTAGCTCGGGCGAAAAACGCTCTAACACCCCCAACTGAAGCATCAGCTCGCGCTCTTCAGCAGGAAGCGAAGCGGCGAGCAGTTCATCAAACCAAGCGACAAAATCAGGATGCGCACCGCTTAAACGCTCTACCAGCGCATCAAATCCCGCGCGCGTGGTGGTTCGCTCAACCAGCCAGTTAAGCGCCACGATCCAACCACCGCTTCTACGCAACGCGCGTTCAAGGCTTACTCGAGTGGGTGGAAAACTTAGCTGTTCAGCACACAGAGTGAGTGCTTCTTCGCTGTCAAAGGCCAAGTCGTGAAGATCTATCTCTTCAAGTTCCCCCCTCAATCGCAAGCTCGCCAAACCAAGCGCTGGGCGTGAGCGGCTCGCCAGTGTCAAGGTCAACCAGGGTGGCTGATGACGCAGCCAGTGAGCGACGCCAGCCAAAATATCGGGATGGGTCACGTGTTCAAATTCATCTACGACAAAACGACACGGGGAACGTTGCTCGGGTAACTCGCCCAACCAGCGTTCAAGCTGCTCGATGCAGTCAGCATTGTCAGCCATGGACGAAAGCACATAGGTGTCATCGAACAGTTTGTTCAACGCTGCACGCCAGTAGGTTAGAAAGCGTGCTGGCTGATTATCACGCTGATCCAACCGAAGCCAAGCAGTCTCCTGTTCCAGCGCGGGCAACCGTTCGGCCAGCAGTGTGGTTTTGCCATAACCCGAGGGCGCTGCCAGCACTAGCAGGCGGGTACGCTCGTTTAAGGCGAAATGATCATTTAGACGTGGACGGGCCACCACACTAAGCGGCAACGGCGGTGCCTTTAGCTTTCTTGGAGTAACGACATCAGCGCCTCCCGATATCAGTGCTTTTACATAACAAAAAGCCCGCGACACGTCGCGGGCAATCAGCATTGGAGAAACAGTTTTCACTAGCGAGCAGCGGCTTACGCTTAGAACCTATGCTCAGAACCTCTGCTTAGAACCATACCTCGGTTTGTACACCAAAGGTAAATTCACCGCCAGTAAATCCATCGCTACCTAGAGAACTTGCACCGTAGCTATTAAGGCTATCATCCCAATCGCTGTAAGTCGTGAATAGACGGATCTCAGGACGCTTCCAGAAACCACCTACTTCCGGCTTGAAAGTCGGTGCGATAGTGAACTTCATATAGTCACCATCAACCGCGTTACGGTCACTGTAACCCTGTGGATCTAAATCCATCCACTGATAGCTAGCTTCGTACTGCATTTCAAAATTCTGATTGATTTCATTCGCCAGACGTACGTTTAGCGTAGCCCAATCATAACTGTCACCATTGGCGAAACGATCTTCACTGGTTTCAGCCAGTATAGACGGTGCAATACGCCACTTCGGTGCAATATAGGTCGTTCCGTATAACGCCAGCCGCGTTGCGGTAGCATCATCCGTCAGGTCGCCGTTACTACCCAACCCTTTAACTTCAGCCCCTAAGCCTTGGCCGTGCAGTACAGCAGCCTTAAAGTTACCCTCGCCCATGCCGAAGAAGCTATCGCCGTGGTAAGCCACCATGGTATGCCAGCCTGTATCAGCCGCAGTTTGGCCCACGCCGATATCACGCTCATCGTTATCCGCAGCAGACATGCCGTTGACCATGACCTGCCAGTTACCGAAGTAATTATTAGAGGTCAATACGAGGTTATCAGTATCGCTATTTTCTCCATCTAAACCGGGATTTTCACGGTTGACGACCGGATAGTCGCTGAAGCTGCGACCATAAACTGAAAAGTTACTCTTCCAGTTATCGGCTAGCTGCATGTCGTAAATACCACCACCGGTACCCGCGAGGAAGACGACATCGCTATCAAGCCAGTGGATATCAAAGTTATCGCGGTCAAAGCGCTTACCGGCCCAAATAGAAGCGTTTTCAAACGCGCCGGTAAAGCTTGGTAAGTCACTAAACTCTGCATACGCCTGGCGCACGTTTAGGTTGGTATCATCACCCACCCAGTCGTTGCTGGAATTAGTACCGGCAGCCAACATAGTGGTGTAACGGGCTTTTGCACCGTTATCAAACTGCATGCGGTAATTAAGAATGGCTTCAGAGTAAGTATCCGGCTCGTTGCCCAGACGACCAACGGCACCGCCATTTCCACCCGCGGGTGTTAGATAAGGGCCACCTGGTGCACTTTTGCCATCTTCACCAATTAGCAGGCCGGAACGAGCATAGACATTAAAGGAGAATCCTTCTTCACCGCTGGATTGGCGCTCTACACGGGCAAGGCGTTCTTCAATATCAGCATCAGTGGCGGCGGCGGGCGCACTTGACGATGGTGCGGTTTGTCCCTGCTCTGCTAACTCCGCGCGACGCTCTGCGGCATCCGCCCGCTGCTCGGCAGCCGCAATTCGTGCCTCTAACTGAGCAAACCGTTCTTCCAATGTGGTATTGGCGCTAGCAGTTCCACACAGCCCAAAGCTTGCAGCGGCGATGGCAATGGCGAGGGGTGTTTTGAATGTCATTTTGTGCATTGTTTTAAACCCTAATTTATTAAACCGCTGTTTTTAAAGACTGTACCTTTGAAAGCTATCTTCTTATTTCTCATGCATTAAAGGCCGCTTTAAAAACTTGGTTTTAAATCTTTTATTTTTGAGATTTTCTTGAAAACGTAAGCTTTTGCTTTAAACCTTCCTTCGAGCCAAAGCCATCAGTCTGGCGCTTTACTGCACGGATAGCCCCGCTTATCAACACGCCCAACGACTCTCCCACTGAGTCACGTTAAACGCTGTACCGAGAACCAAATTCAGAAGATTATGCTGCAAAGCAACTACGTTTTATCCCGCTAAATAACGGTAGAAAGAACTTAATCGATTAAGAGGTAGTAAACCAACAAGAAATTACTAATTATCGACCAATGTCTAAACTGATCATTAGGTTAGAAAAAAGTAATGCACCGACATTAGACAAAAGTCGCTATTGAACTTGTCACGAGGAGACGGCTAACTGGCACCTTACTTAATCGTTTAAGTAAGCGCTGCAAGCGCTTTTAACAGCCATTACCCACAACAATAAACGCCGAGGAACGCCCTATGAAAAAGACATTACTCACTTCTGCCATTGCTTTAGCTAGTATCGCTAGCGCCACAGGCTCTGCCCAAGCGGCTGAGTTAACCATTTCTTGTGGAGCTGTTGGTGCGGAGCTTACCCTTTGCCAAGAAGGTGTAAGCGCCTGGGAAGAGAAGACTGGGCACAGTGTCGATGTGGTTTCAACGCCAAACTCATCTACTGAACGCTTGTCACTCTACCAACAAATTTTGTCCGCCAATTCTAGCGACATTGATGTCATGCAGATCGATGTTGTCTGGCCTGGCCTACTTGCTAATCACCTGCTCGATCTAAGCGAAGTACTCGGGGAAGATGCTGCCGCAGGTCACTTCGACACCATTGTCACTAACAACACTATCGATGGCCGCCTAGTTGCGATGCCCTGGTTTACCGATGCAGGTGTTCTGTATTACCGCGAGGACTTGCTGGAGAAACATGGCCATGACGTACCTACTACGTGGCAAGAACTGACCGACATCGCGCGTGATATCAAAGATGCCGAGCGCGCAGAAGGCAATGATCGGATGCAGGGTTTTGTTTTCCAGGGTCGTGCTTATGAAGGACTTACTGTCAATGCACTGGAGTGGGTTTCAAGCTTCGGTGGCGGTACCGTGGTAGATCAGAATGGCGAAGTAACCATTAATAACGAGAAAGCTGCTGAAGCGCTAGATTTAGCAGCTTCATGGATTGGCGATATCTCTCCAGAGGGCGTGCTGAATTACACCGAAGAAGAAGCCCGTGGCGTCTTCCAGGGTGGGAATGCCGTGTTTATGCGTAACTGGCCATACGCATGGTCACTGGCTCAAAGCGAGGATAGTGATGTACGTGGCAACGTCGGCGTCACCCAATTACCCGCAGGTGGAGAGGACGGGCAAAGTGCAGCCGGTTTAGGCGGTTGGAACTTAGCGGTATCCCGCTATAGCGAACATCCCGAGCTTGCCGCTGATCTGGTCGCTTTCTTGGCCGGTGAAGAAGAGCAAAAGCGTCGTGCTATCCAAGCTTCCTACAACCCCACCATCGATGCGCTTTACCAAGATGAAGAAGTACTGGAAGCCGTACCTTTCTTCGGCACCCTTTACGACACCTTCACCAACGCCGTCGCCCGTCCGTCAGCACCTACTGGGGATGCCTATGGCCGTGTCAGCAACGCCTTCTTCAGCACCTCACATGATGTGCTTTCAGGCACTAAAACTGGTGCTGACGCCGTCGCTGACCTCGAAGGCGATCTACTCCGCCTGAAGCGTCGCAACTGGTAACCGCGGAGACACCTATGTCGACCTCTTCTAACAACAGCGCGCCCCTGGAGGCGCGCTCAGCCGCAGCGCCAGCGCGTCGGCATCGCGGCACTAAAGTACGCCGTCAGCGGGTCAAAGCGGCTTGGCTGTTCTTGGCTCCCATGCTGATTGCATTAACGCTGGTTGCTGGCTGGCCGTTAATGCGAACATTTTTTCTAAGCTTTACAGATGCATCACTGTCGGACCTAGGTGCGGCTAATCTAATCGGGTTTGAAAACTATCTCGTCTATGACAATGGCCGTTGGTTCGGGGTTCTTGCCGACCCTATCTGGTGGCGTTCTGTTTGGAACACTGTTTATTTTTCGGTGGTATCTGTCTCTTTAGAAGTCATTTTCGGTGTCATTGTGGCGCTGATTCTAAATGCGGAGTTTAAGGGCCGGACGATTGTTCGCGCAGCGGTGCTGATTCCGTGGGCAATCCCCACCATCGTTTCCGCCCAAATGTGGGCGTGGATGCTCAACGATCAGTTCGGCATCATCAACCACCTGCTAATGACGGTTGGGATTATCGACAATCCTATTGCCTGGACGGCTAGCGCTACTTACTCCATGTGGGCCGTCATCATGGTTGATGTCTGGAAAACAATTCCGTTTGTCGCCCTGTTGGTATTAGCCGCCCTGCAAATGTTGCCAAAAGATTGTTACGAAGCTGCAGAAGTAGACGGCATTCATCCCGTGCGTGTGTTCTTCAAAGTTACTCTGCCGCTGATTACGCCGGCTTTGATGGTAGCGGTTATTTTCCGCCTTCTAGATGCCCTGCGGGTGTTCGACGTGATCTACGTACTGACTTCTAACTCGACCAGCACGATGTCGATGTCAGTCTATGCGCGTCAACAATTGGTTGAGTTCCAGGATGTTGGTTACGGTAGTGCCGCCTCTACGCTGTTGTTCTTGATTATTGCCCTGGCCACCGTTGCTTACCTCTATTTAGGCCGCAACAAAATACAACTAGGAGGTGACTGATGAACCAACGTCAGTTAGCCAAAATTGCCAAGCGCGTCGGCTTTTGGGCCTTAATTGCGCTGATTATGGTGTATGCCGTTTTCCCGTTTTATTACGCGGTCATTACCTCACTTAAACCTTCCAGCGAGCTTTTCCGAGTTGAACTTTGGCCCTCAAACTGGAACCTGGACAACTATGCGCAGATTTTTAGCCAGTCGAGCTTTATACGTGCGATTTTTAACTCGGTAGTCGTAGCGTTTAGCGTTGTTTTCATCGCGCTTCTACTGGGTATCACCGCCTCTTACGCGCTGGGCCGGGTTCGCTTTCGTGGTCGCTCTACTGTCATGCTGGTCATTCTTGGGGTTTCCATGTTTCCTCAAGTCGCGGTGCTCTCAGGCTTGTTTGAGGTGATTCGCGCACTAAATCTCTACAACAATCCCGCTGGCCTCATTCTGAGCTACACCATTTTCACGCTGCCCTTCACAGTGTGGGTACTTACCACCTTCATGAAAGAACTGCCCATGGAGTTGGAAGAAGCCGCCATCATGGATGGCGCTACGCCCTGGATTACGATTACTAAAGTTTTCCTACCGCTGATGTGGCCTGCCATGGCCACGACTGGCCTGCTTGCCTTTATTGCTGCGTGGAATGAGTTCCTGTTCGCCTTAACCTTCACACTCACTGATGCCCAGCGCACCGTGCCTGTTGCCATTGCACTGTTGTCAGGTGGTAGCGCCTACGAGCTTCCCTGGGGGCCAATTATGGCCGCGTCGGTCGTCGTCACCGTGCCACTGGTTATCCTGGTCATCATTTTCCAACGTCGCATTGCTTCAGGCTTAACTGCAGGTGCAGTTAAAGGCTAAGCGTGGGTGCTATTTACGTTTTATTAAGGATTTATTCATGCAAGACAATCTGACCTGGTGGCGCGGCGGCGTTATCTATCAAATTTACCCCCGCAGCTTTCTAGACAGCCGTGGCGACGGTATTGGTGACCTGAAAGGCATTACCGAAAAGCTGGATTACGTCGCTTCTTTGAATGTTGACGGTGTCTGGCTGTCGCCTTTCTTCACGTCTCCCATGTTGGATTTCGGGTATGACGTCAGCGACTACCGTGACGTTGATCCGATGTTTGGCACCCTGGATGATTTCAAGGCGCTGCTCGGCAAGGCCCATTCACTTGGGCTAAAAGTGATGATTGATCAAGTCATCAGCCACACCTCTGAGCAGCACGCTTGGTTTAAAGAGAGCCGCCAGAATCGTACCAACCCCAAAGCCGATTGGTTTGTATGGGCAGACCCTAAGCCCGATGGCACACCCCCTAATAACTGGCTATCTATTTTTGGCGGCCCTGCCTGGACCTTTGATTCACGCCGCCAGCAGTATTATCTGCACAACTTTTTGACCAGCCAACCGGATGTCAACTTCCACAACCCGGAAGCCCGTCAGGCGCAGCTGGATAACATGCGCTTTTGGCTGGACCTTGGCGTTGATGGTTTCCGTCTTGATACCGTCAACTTTTACTTCCACGACGCTGAGCTGCGCGACAATCCACCGGTGCCAAAAGGCGAATCCAAGACTCTAGGCGCTCCAGAGGCTAACCCCTACACGTGGCAGCGCCATGTCTACGATATTAGTCGCCCTGAAAACGTAGATTTCTTGAAAGACTTACGCGCCTTGATGGATGAGTACCCCGGTACTACGACCGTGGGTGAAATCGGCGATGACAACCCACTTGAGCGCATGGCGGAGTACACCGCAGGCGGTGACAAACTGCATATGGCTTACACCTTTGACTTGCTCAATAAGCCACGGTCCGCTAGCTATATTCGTCATGTTATTGAGCGCTTTCAGCACTTAGCGGGCGACGCTTGGCCCTGCTGGGCAACATCCAACCATGATGTTGAACGCAGCGCATCGCGCTGGGGCGCTGAAGAAGATCCCATTGCTTATCCTAAAGTGATGCTCGCCATGCTGTTTTCCCTACGCGGCAGCGTCTGCCTTTATCAGGGGGAAGAGTTAGGGCTTCCTGAAGCCGACGTGCCCTTCGAGCGCATTCAAGACCCTTACGGCAAAGTGCTCTGGCCAGAGTTTAAAGGCCGAGACGGGTGCCGCACGCCGATGCCATGGACAGATGGCCCCCAGGCAGGCTTCTCGGCCATTGAACCATGGCTACCCGTAGAAAAACGCCACCTGCCATTGGCGGTTAGCCGACAGCAAACAGACTCGTACTCAACGCTTAACGGTGTGCGTCGCATGTTGGCTTTCCGCCAAGCGCACTCCGCGCTGTTCGACGGTGATTTACAGCTTATTGAAGTTGGCGAGGAGCTGTTGGGCTTTATTCGTCAAAATGACCAAGAGAAAGTGCTGTGTGTCTTTAACCTGACGGGGAATGAGCTGCAAACTGCTCTCCCCTTAGACGTCATTGGTGACCTGGAAGGACACGGCTTCACTGCGGCACGTAAAAACAATGTGCTGACGCTGCCTGCCTATCAAGCCGCTTTCATGCACGTTGCTTAGTCAAATCAATGGCAATACTCAATAACAACATTCAATAACGATAGTCGGCCCGATACGAGGAATGCAGCATTGAGGCCGACAAGGAGCTAACCATGGCAAGTGTTACGCTTGAAAAGATCAACAAAGTATTTGGTCGCGATCACATTATTAAAGACGTTGACCTGACCATTGGCGATGGTGAATTTGTCGTCTTTGTTGGCCCATCCGGCTGTGGCAAATCCACACTGCTGCGCCTTATCGCGGGTCTTGAGTCAATCACCGACGGTGACTTAAACATTGGTGATACGTTAGTTAATGACCTTCCCCCACGTGAACGTGGTGTGGGCATGGTGTTCCAGTCGTATGCTCTTTATCCACACATGACTGTTTATGACAACATGGCCTTTGGCTTGAAGCTTGCCAAAACGGACAAAGAGACGGTTCATGAACGGGTAATGAGTACCGCTAAAATTTTGCAGCTTGAGGACCTATTGCACCGCAAGCCGAAAGCACTGTCGGGCGGTCAGCGCCAGCGTGTTGCAATGGGCCGTGCGATGGCCCGAGAACCTCGCATTCTGCTTTTTGATGAGCCACTTTCCAACCTGGATGCGTCGCTGCGAGTACAAATGCGCAACGAGATCGCCAGGCTGCACAATCGCCTGGGCTCTACGATGATTTATGTGACCCACGACCAAGTCGAAGCGATGACCTTGGCAGATAAAATCGTGGTGCTAAAAGGCGGCCATATCGAGCAAGTTGGCAGCCCACATGAGCTTTATCAACGCCCAGCCACCAAGTTTGTCGCCGGTTTTATCGGTTCACCGACGATGAATTTTATGCCCGCGGAGCTTGCCAGCGGTTCAAAAGATGGTTGCCGGGTGACTGCAAAAGGATTGGGAGAGGTCGCACTTCCCCAAGCCGCAGATGCCTATCCCACGGGCAGCTCACTTACCTTAGGCATACGCCCCGAGCACCTACGCTTAGAGGCACCCAAGGGCGATAACTGCTTTGAAATTTTCAATGTCGAGTATCTGGGTAATGAGGTCTATGTCTACCTAGAACCCAAAGAGGGCGATACACTGCTTATCCACCGCAGCGAAGCCCCAAGCAAGTGGGAAGAAGGCCAAAAAGTATCCCTGGTGCCTGACATTGAGCATGTGCACCTATTTGATGAAAGCGGAGCAGCATTGATGCTTTCAGAGACACGCTCTGCGGCTTAACGAACACAATCGACTGCGCTGTTGCTAAGCGAACAACGGCCTTTGATGCTACTACCTCTTTATGCAAAGGTAGTAGAAACAACGTCAAGGCCGTATTTTTGTGCGCCAGATTCAATTCATTAGCCTGCGATGTAAAATAACACTCAAATAATTAAACAGGATAGGAAGCCCGTGACAGCCCATCGTAGAATGACTCTCAAGGATCTTGCCACAGAACTCGGCGTTTCCACCGCGACAATATCAAATGCCTTCAACCGCCCCGACCAGCTTTCGCCACTTCTGCGCGATCGTATTTTAAGCGAGGCCAAACGCCTTGGGTATAACGGTCCAGATGCCAAGGCCCGCAGCCTGCGTACTGGGCGTTCCAGCATTGTTGCGGTTATTCTTGCCGAAAGCCTGACCTACAGCCTCAATGATGCTGTCGCCAGTGAATTTTTATCCGGTGTCGCTGAAGTACTCGATGCACATGGTCATACCATGCTACTACTGCCCGGTCGAGGCCATGCTTCACAGCCGCCAGGGTCCGCAAACATTGCCGATGGCTTTATCGTTTACGGCCTGATGCCTAATAACAAGCTGCTAAGCGAGCTGCCTTCGCAGCGGCCACTGGTGTCTGTGGATTTTGATATTGACGGCAGCCCGACTGTTCATATCGATGACCAAGACGCGAGCTACCACCTTGCCCAGCACGCATTAAAAACGCGGCCACAGCGGCCTGCGGTAATTAATCTTCGCCTGACAAAAGAGCATTGCAACGGCCGAGTCACCAAAGTGCACACCCTACTTCCAGACAGTAGCACCATCAGCCGTGCGCGCCTGGCCGGATTTCATGCCGCACTCACCGAACATGGCTTTGATGCTGAACAGATCCCACTGTGGAATATCGAAGAGAACGTGTTTGACGTGTGCTCACCGGTAATCACAGAAATCCTTGACTTGCCTGCCAAGCAGCGCCCGGATCTGTTGCTGTGTATGTCAGACCGTATTGCGCTTACCGCGCTTACGCTAGCCGAACAGCGCGGTATTCACGTACCTGGGGAGCTAAGAATTACAGGCTTTGATGGCATTGCTGAAGGGCAATATAGAGCACCGCGTTTAACGACCATGCGCCAGGACAGTGCGGGCAAAGGCCGCGTGGCGGCAAAAATGATTCTAGGTCGGATACCCAAAACCCAGCAGCTACTCAAAACAGAGTTGCTGCTGGGTGACACTTGCCCATAAAAATCAGCCAGGTACTATTTGGCCGTTTTCTGCATGGCAAGGGCGGTATCTAACATACGGTTGGAGAAACCCCACTCGTTGTCGTACCACGCCATAATTTTCACCAGGCGGCCATTCACACGGGTGTGATTAGCATCAAAAGTAGACGAGTGTGCATCATGATTGAAATCAATAGACACCAGCGGCTGTGCGTTAACCGCTAGCACAGACGAGTTCGCCGCTGCTTTTTCAACAATTGCATTGATCTCTTCTTTGGTGGTATCGCGGCT
>NZ_JBQSXT010000037.1:0-15883 GCF_052378605.1 Halomonas sp. AOP27-A1-41 | reverse complement strand
CTATAAACGTGAAAATTTCACGTCTATAGCCCAAAACTCAAGATTATTCCCATAATCTTGAATTTATAATTGCAGATTGGCTACCATACCAAAATAGAAACTTTAAGCTAACGGGCTTCGTCTTTTGATAAGGAGCTCATATTGCAACTGGCGATTTAAACCTAAAAATCGAATAGGCAGTAATCAACTAAGAGCCTTTCAAGATCTTGTCGCTGGTGAGCTATCACATATATGCTCACTTGGCGGTCAGGGTATACTTTAAACCATACCCTATATTGACCAACCAGAAGCTCTCTATAATCGGTTACGCCGACTTCAGCAAGGTAAGTGCTAATAGGGCTAGCCAGAGGGCGTGTCGAAAGATGCTCTTCTATATCGTCAATTAATGCTTCTGTTTTTTCTAAGGCGGCCAGCTCAGGGTCTTTCGCGTACCGACAATCTGATTGGTAAGTAAGATGTGCAGCTATGGTTGCGATTGAATGTACTGCTGTTTTTTCAAGTACTACCTCGTAAGTTTGTTCCATTAGGGCTTTCCTTTTGTGGGTTACGGTATTTTTTGCGTAGCCCTTCCCGCACATCATCAATACTCATTGTCTCACCCCTCGCACGACTTCGTTCACCAAAAGCAATTAGCTTGGCCAACGCAATAGCTTGGTCACGCTTCTTACGCTCGTAAAAAGCTTCGACTACATAAGCTGGGCGCCCGTTTTGAGTAATGACCATTGGTTCAGTTAGGTCTAGGCTCGCGGCGTTTTGCTTAAGGAAACTGATAGTTTCAGTCCTCATAAAGCACTCCTGCGCTTCAGTACATTTAAAAATGGATACATCACACACGCTTAGATAACGACCTAAGCGATAGACTTATTATAGACCAAATAAAGACCAAAGTCAAAGATTTTTTAACTTGTCAACACTTTTTTTCAAAACCTCACTAGGCTTTATATCAGTGACGATATAAAACACCTTCATGGTCGGCACTCAAGGGGCGTAAGTAGATTGATATGGCTAACGAATGCTTTGACGATATTTGGGATGCGCTGGAAGACTCCCCAGAAGAAGCGCTAAACATGCGGCTAAGGTCTCAAATAATGAGAAAGCTGGTAGAGCGAGTACGCTCCTGGAATATTAGCCAGAAGGAAGCGGCTAAGCGCTTGGGAGTCACTCAGCCACGTCTAAGCAACCTCCTGGCGGGCAAGGTAAGCGCCTTTAGCCTTGATGCCCTGGTGAAGCTTACTGCGAGCGCACACCTTGTACTGAAAGTAGAGGTTTTTGATGAAGAGCTAGTCACAGCATGAACAAAGCTCTCTTGCCAGCTCCGTTATCCAGCGGGGCTTTCCGGCATTATCTTGAGTTTTGCGAGAGTGGTGGTTTTGACTCGCAAAACACCTGGTTCATGCTTGCGTGGTGAATTATCGGGAGTACTATATTAATAGGATAAGGAGATCCCGATGGCTCCACTTAAGCCCTGCTTTGACCCCACTT
The DNA here is from genome assembly GCF_052378605.1 of Halomonas sp. AOP27-A1-41. Classification (NCBI taxonomy): domain Bacteria; kingdom Pseudomonadati; phylum Pseudomonadota; class Gammaproteobacteria; order Oceanospirillales; family Halomonadaceae; genus Halomonas; species Halomonas sp. AOP27-A1-41. The sequence continues at coordinate 14,401 of NZ_JBQSXT010000037.1, read as the reverse complement.
TAGCCTCACTCAACCAGACATTACCTTTGAGAGAAAGCGCCGTGTTCTCTCGTCTTCTGGTGAATCAAACACTTTGTCGGGAGTGCCTGTTTCAACAACGCTGCCAGCTTCCATATAGACTATCCGATCTGCAACACGGCGGGCAAAGCCCATCTCATGCGTAACGACGACCATCGTCATACCGGATCCAGCGAGGTCCGTCATGACTTCGAGAACCTCGGAAACCATCTCTGGGTCGAGTGCGGATGTCGGCTCATCGAAAAGCATAATTCTGGGCTCCATGCATAGCGCACGGGCTATAGCCACACGCTGCTGCTGGCCCCCGGAGAGCTGTCCGGGGAACTTCTCGGCTTGTTCGAGTATATGCACGCGATCAAGGTAATGGCGGGCCGTGTCCTCGGCATCCTTGCGTGGTGTGCGGCGCGACAGGATCTGAGGCATCGCGCAGTTCTCCAGAACTGTGACGTGCGGGAACAGGTTGAAATGCTGGAACACCATTCCGGCTTCCCGGCGCACCGCATCGAGATTTCGAAGATCGTCGCCAAGTTCGGTTCCCCACACCTCGATGCGCCCCGCATCGTGCTTTTCCAGCTGATTAATGCAGCGGATGAGCGTCGACTTTCCGGATCCCGATGGGCCGCAGATCACAACGCGCTCCCCTGAAGAGACCTCGATATTAACCGCGCTAAGCGCTTGGAAATCTCCGAAATTTTTATCGACATCTTGCATCAGAATGGCCGAATTCATGAATGTCTCCTCGCTTGGATACCTTGCTCAAGATAATGAGAATAAGATGAGATACCGAAGCAGATAATGAAATATATTAGAGCAACGAACATGTAAGCCTCTGAAAATGGACTAGGCCATTCAGGGTCGGTTGCGGCACTTCGAGCGGCGCTTAGCATGTCGAAGACGCCAACGATGAGGACGAGTGATGTATTCTTTACCATCACTATGGCCGTGTTTGTCAGTGGAGGAATGACATTCTGTATCGCTTGAGGTAGCACGATATGCCAGATTATTTTCCAGTAGGGTATACCGAGCGCTTCAGCCGCCTCTTTTTGCCCCTCATCAAGACTTTGAAGCCCGCCACGTATGACTTCTGCTAAGTAGGAAGAAGCAAAAATAGTCAGTGCTGCTAGCGTGCGCCCTAGCTTATCCACGCTCCAATCAGGAGGAAGCAGCAGCGGTAGCACAATGGCAGCAACAAAAAGCAGGCTGACAAGAGGAAAACCTCGTACCAGCTCGATCATCGTAATGCTGATGGCACGAGCGATAGGTAGCTTCCCACGTCGGCCAAGTGCCAGGAGCACGGCAAGCGGGAAAGCGAGCCCGAGCGACAGTGTCGCCAGAAGAAGCGTTACTGGAAGGCCACCCCATTTTGACGTCGGCACATAGTACAGTCCGAAAATACCTCCCTGCATCAACACCAACATGGCGAAGGTCGCGCCCCCCCAAGCCATCAAAAGACCTTTACCCCAAAGGCGAGGAGAGAGTGAGGCGAGGATCATCGCGATCACGAGACCGATCACGATGGTCGGACGCCATTGTTCATCCGGTGGATAAAGACCGAAAAGGATAAGGTTTAACTTAGCTCTAATGAAAGCCCAGCACGCGCCTCCTTCGCGGCACTCATTGGGGCTGACAACAGTCCAATGAGCATCAATCGTTGCCCATTCCAGAGCTGGTAGCAGAGATAAAACCACCAGCACTGAAGAGACTGTAAGTAGAGCGGAGAAGACATCGCCAAAAAAAAGTTTCAACAGCGAACGTCGGCGCGGCCCCATGGTTTGTGTTTTATCAGTCATTAGCGAGTCACCAGTGCCACGCGGGCGTTATACCAGTTCATGAAAAAGGAAATCGACAGCGAGATCGTCAGGAAGACACCGAGCATGATGAGAATGCTTTCAATGGCCTGTCCGGTCTGATTGATCACCGTATTCACAATAAGCCCCAATTCAGGATAACCAACTGCCACGGCAAGTGTTGTATTCTTGACAGTGGATAGATACTGCGTTGTTAGCGGCGGTACTATGACGCGCAACGCTTGCGGTAGAATCACCCTGAACATGATGTGCCGATCAGACAGGCCGAGGGCACGTCCACCTTCCCACTGACCTTTGGAAACTGCTTCAATGCCGCCGCGGATAATCTCGCCAATAAAGGCAGCCGAGTAGATCGTAAGCCCAAAGATAACCGCCGAGAACTCTGGGGAAAGCTGCATTCCACCGGTGAAATTGAGACCAGTGAGTTCAGGCAACTCAAGAGACAGAGGATGAGCAAGTAAGACCGAAAGAGCGAAGACCGTGACAACCCATCCCCCAATGCCGCATGCAAGTCTGCTAGATAGCCGTACCTGCTTGATCCGCGGTAGCCGAAGGACCACTATGATGGCGAGGACTAGGAATAGCGCTGCCGCCATCAGTAGACCACCGCCCGGTGCAACTTCAAGAGAGGGCGTATAGACCCCTCGCAAGGTCAGGAAGAGTCCCGGCAGCAGATTGACCGCTTCACGCGGTGGCGGAAAGAAGGAGAGCGCAACACTGTACCAGAACATGATCTGCACGATCAGCGGAATATTGCGCAGCGTGGTGACGTAAACGCTGGCGATGCGCGACAGAAGCGGATGCTTGGAACGGCGAGAAAGCCCGACAAAGAGCCCAATAAGCGTCGCAAAAACAATAGCCAAGAAGGATAGCCAGAGCGTGTTTGTCAGCCCAACGACGTAGGCCCAGAGGTAACTATCTGAAGGCGTATAGGTGACGACCGACTCCGAGATGGGAAAGCCCGTTGGCTGCCATAAATAGTCGAACCCCGTACGAATACCGCGAATCGCTAGATTCTGGAGGGTGTTGCCCGCCAGCCACCATAGGGTCGCTAACAGACCGCCCAAGAGGGCGATCTGCGTGGCCCAGTCTCGGACTCGGGTTGAGAACCAGAGACTGCGCATCATCATTTGAATCCCAGTGGGAACATTAGTCCCCCGTTGCGGTAGAGTTCGTTATATCCGCGCTCAATCTTCAGTGGACTATCCATGCCGACAGTCCTCTCAAAGATCTCGCCATAATTGCCGAGCGATTTAACGATGCGATAGGCGAAATCATCCGATAGACCCAAAGCCTCGCCAAGACCTGGGATCGTGCCAACAAAACGGCGGATAACGGGGACTTCACTTTCTAGCGCTTTATCAATGTTATCTTGAGTAAGCTCGAAGTTCTCCGCTGCGATCAATGCCTGGATCGACCAATTAACAATATCAAGCCACTGGCTGTCGCCTTCCCGAACTGCGGGGGTAAGTGCGGAGGCATAAGGTGTTGCTGGAAAGATAATATAGTCGTCTGGGTTGTCGGCCATGCTAGCCCGAACCGAGGCCAAAGCCCCCGCATCGGTCATAAGCGCGTCGCAGCGTCCCGAAAAGAATGCTGCGCGTGTGCCCGAATTACTGTCGAATATAACGGGTTGTAGATCGAGGTCGTGCTTTACTGAGATATCGTTAACAATCTTTTCAGTTGTAGAGCCGGTTTGTACGCAGACCGATGCGCCGGCCATATCCTCGACATTCTCGATGCCAAGGGACGAGGGCATCATGAATCCAGTATATTCATAGTAATTAGTCGTCGTGAAGTCGATCCCATTGGAATCTCGTTGCAACGTCCAAGTCAAGGTGCGTGGTAGCAGGTCGATTTCCCCAGTTTGAAGCGCCGGGATACGTTGCTGACCTGTAAGAGGGACGAAATTGACGGCATCCTTATCACCGAGCACCGCTACAGCCACTGCTCGGCAAGTTGCGACGTCCAAGCCTCGCCAATAACCGTTATCATCCGGTGCACCAAAACCAGGTGTACCTTGGCTAGCACCACAAATTAATCGTCCGCGTTCCTGGACGGTTTCAAGCGTGGATTGTTCAGTAGATTGTGCAAAAGCCGGTGCAGAAATACTCACGGAAATAAGCGTTGAAAATGCAAGAGCCTTTTTGTTCATGTCGCTCTCCTTTTGGTTTGAAAACGTGGGTTCAGCCCACATCGGTTTTTTTTGCACCAGCAAGGGTATCGAAGAAACGACCGAGATCCTCTCGGAGGTCCTGCGGATCTTCCAAGCCGATGCTGACGCGAACAATGGTTCGCGAGTTGCGGGGGTGTGGCGTCTCACGTGTAGAGGCGACGGACATTGGGGCCACAAGGCTGCGCGTGCCTCCCCAAGAAGCGCCGATCGCAAAGGTGTTGAGGGCGTTTAGAGCCTGTTCCAGTCGAGTGTCGGTCTCGGCGGGAAGCACGACAGATAGAAGACCGCTCGCACCAGCAAAATCACGCTTCCAGACATCATGTCCGGGACAGGTGGCAAGGGCCGGAAATAGTACTTCTCCCACACCCCGGTCGTGGAGTTCGGCTGCGACCTCTGTCGCCACACGCCCCATATGCGCCATGCGCACTGCCATTGTTTCAAGGCCCCGCAGGACTAAGCTCACAGCATCGGGCGATACACCGAGGCCAAGCATGCGCATTGTGTCGCGTAGTCGCTTTCTCAGGTCGAGATCATTGACGCTTATCGAACCCATCAACAGGTCAGAATGACCGCCGGGATATTTCGTCAGCGCCTGCATCGAGAAGTCGACGTCATGCGCTAACGGCTTGAATAGCAGCGGTGTGGCCCAAGTGTTATCGATGCCAGTTAAAATGCCGTGGGCCTTAGCGATTCTAGTGATGGCAGGTACATCTTCGACCTCCATCGTGGTCGAGCCCGGGGATTCCATCCAAATCAGCTTCGTTTCGGGCCGGATCTCCTCTTCGATCGCCGCGCCAATGCCGGGTGCATAGACCGACCAGGCAATGCCTCGCGGTGCTAGATAATTCCGGCAGAAACCTATCACAGGGGGGTAAGCGGTGTCGGGAACAAGGACATGATCGCCAGCCCCGAGGATAGTCAGGAAGATGATAGCGATAGCCGCTTGGCCGGAAGGTACCAGAACAGAACGTTCACCTCCCTCAAGCGTGGTTAGCTGCGTTTCCAGCACCTTCTGCGTTGGTGTGCCGTGTAATCCGTACGAGTAGTTATCGAGGGATCGCGCACTGCGGGTCGCATAGCTTTGTGCATCGGGAAACACGATGGTTGAGGCACGATGCGTTGGCACGCTGAGCGCGGCGTAGCCGTCCTCGGAAACAGTGGGGTGCTGGGTAGATAGAGTCGCGTCACGCATCGAGAGTCCTGTTCCTGTGGGTTTCTTTATCTTGCTGTATCCAGTGTTGTGCATTGCTCACAGAAATGATACTGATGTACCCGCATACCTATATAATGAAACCTTATGGTTCAGCATCGACAACTCGAAGCGTTCAACGCGGTGATGACCTCAGGTTCTACAGTTCGCGCTGCAGAACTATTGGGGGTTACACAACCAGCAGTCTCACGCCTGATATCAGAGCTTGAAAAGGGGTTACGGTTTTCGCTATTCGACCGAGTTCGGGGGCGGTTGGTACCTACTCCTGAAGGCAAACTTTTCTTTCGCGAGGTTGAAGCGAGCTTCATTGGCCTTGATCGGTTGCGAACCTCAGCCGCCAATATCCGTGACTTCGGCACGGGTTCTTTGCGTATAGCATCACTTGCAGCGACCGGTAGCGTTATTGTTCCGGCCGCCGTGCGGTCTTTTCGGCAGTCTCATTCACGGACCCGTATCACGCTCCATGTGACTGGGTCGGCGGCGATCCGAAATGGGGTTGCGGACGGTCAGTACGATATTGGTATTGCGGCCGACGAAATTGATATCTCCGGCGTGGACACTCAGCTCTTCGGCAATTTCCCTGGCCTGATCGCGATGCCTGCCGACCACCCGCTGACCCGGTGTGAAACAGTCACACCAAACCTCCTCGATGGTCAGCCGTTGATCGGCCTGGCACCGGAGGATCGGGCACGACACCGCTTCGACGCGACTTTAGCTGAGGAGGGGGGCGCACCTGATTACGTGATCGAGACCCCAAGCTCGATGACCGTCTGCGAGCTTTCTCTAACGGGAGATGCCGTTGGCTTCGTCAACCCTCTCGCCATACGTAAAGACCGCTATCCAGGTCTTGCGCTTCGCCCGTTCGAACCACGTGTCATGTTTCGCATCTATATGCTGTTTCCGCCCGATAGCCAAAAATCTCTCTTGGTACGAGACTTCACAACGGAGATAATGCGGCAAAGAAATATATTTTCTGGTCTTCTATGAGTGAGCCTATGTTGATATGCCATGCAAAAAACTGAAGCTTAGTGCTCGGGGAGACTCTGCAGTGCCGTCGCGAGACACAGGCAGCAAGGAGAAACCGCGGCCGGTACCAAAGCCATCGATGCGTTTCGGCTCATGGCTTCGGCTTGTTGGTGAATCCAGACTGACCTGAAGTCCTGTTGTAATAAAGGGTAAGCCCGGTTCTGGCAGTGGCGCGGGCTGTCCAGCACCTATGCGTTGGCGGCACGGCTGGGCATCAGCCAACCCAGCGTGGTGCGCAAACTACGTAAGCATGGCCTACGTATCGGCGGCTAACGGAACGACGACACCCCGCCGAAGCGGGGTGTCACAGGTCTTGCAGGGCGCCGAGCGGCGTTCATCTCAGGGCAGCTCTTCTTCTCCGTCGGCGTTCTCCTTCTGCGCTGGCAGCAGGTCCTCACGCTGCATTTAGCCACCGATTTTCGTCTTCTAACTCTTTGAGGCGCTTCATTATGGAGGTATCCATGCCGCCGTATCATGTTTGCGACATAGCTCAGGAACGGGCACGCCAGACTCGGCTTGCTTCAGAATCGCCATGATCTGACTGTCGGTAAAACGTGATTTTCGCATGTGGAATTTCCTGTTCATTCAGGTTACAAAATCCCACTTATCATCGCGATTATTTTTCGGGGGAATTACAGACTTTAGGCCGATTTTTTTGAGCATGTCTTCCAATGATTCAGGGAAGCCGTACAGAAACGCCAACAGTTGGCCCCATTAACAAATAAGCCAAGTATTAGTTTGTCTCTTCACAAGAATTAAAATGGAAGCATTAATATCCGCTGAAGGCCATTCAAACGGCCGTAGTTACTTGATTACCTCTGTTGTTCCTGAGTTCAAGTAATAAGTGCAGCACCTATAGTGTAGATTTCTGTGCCGCGAAGTTCAGGTGACCACAAGCTCTAAAACGTGAGTTCATCACGCTTTAGGCTTTTGTGGTAAACGTAGAATTTAACGCATTCGCCTCGAAGTGCGCCGCTGTGCAACTTCTGCTGCCCGCTGTTCCTCCAGGCGTTGCTGTAGATCCTGATCAGAAAGGCGAACCCGAGGCCCGCCTTGGTTTTCAAGCTTAACCAACGCCTCGATAGCTCGCTGCTTAAACTCATCACTCCCGGTTAACCGGAGTTCATAACCATAGGCGTCGATGGCCAACTGCATCGTTGCAGCAACCGTCACATTATCAAGCCGATGGGATTTAACGCTGTTCCGCAGCTGCGTGACCATCAGCTCCCCCCTTTGTGAATAGAAGTCTATCCTTCCATTTCGACGGTGGCGGCGTTCCCACCCCAGCAATGCCTCAATGCCTGGGGTCAATTCAATGAAAGCGCTACCTGGTTGTGCGGGGGCAACGCTATTGGCGTGGGAACGTGCCTGAGGGTGATGGCGGTTTGTATGCCAGCTGGCCGCCATTTCTATAGCGTTAGCATCACCAAGCCGGGCTTGCTCCTCAATCCACTGTCTCCATCCCAGTGCAGCATGCTCATGTTTAGCGTTGTACTGCTGTATCAGGCGCAGCCTTTCTCCAAGGATCTGCCGGGTTTGCTGCCAGCGCAGCTCCTGGAGATAAGCCGCCCGCACGGCTGATGGAGGCATCGAATCGTACACCTCTTTGATTTCCTGCCGCGTTTCTCGGCGGATTTCCCGGATAGAACGACTAATGTGCTGGCGTAGCTTTCCATAGGTAGGCATTTCAGCGCGGTAGGCCGCGTAGCGCTCACGCAAGAGTGCAGAGGCATCGGTGGGGGCTCGGCGCAGGCTCTCCTGTCGATCACGCGCATATGCGCTACCAGGCACCACCTCTGGCGGCTGATAGGGGCCTAATCGCGCTTCCAGCTTTCCCTTGGCGAGCGAACGATGAAGCTTACTCGCGGCCATTCGTGGGCCATGGCCATCCGCTGGCGAGATGGCCAGTCCCTGCCCATACGGGGTCAGCTGTAAGCCATTTTCACCCATCAGACGGTGGAGAGAAGTCCAGTCACTGCGCGTCCGCCCTGCCCAGCGAGCGATACGTTCATTTAAAACGCCTTTTACGGCCACAGCGAAGGCTTGCGGTTCACCCGGGTAGCTTTGGGCCTTGGGTGCTTTCAGAGCCGCCTCAAATGTTCCTAACGCTCTTTCCAGGCTTGGCTTTGAAAAGCCCTCATGCACCGCGCTGGCTTTAACGGCCACGGCGGTACCGGTATCGCTCACCGTCCGAAATACCAAGCCTTTTCCGTATTCGATTAACTCCACATCAAGAGCATTGAGAGACTTATGAACGTCTGCCCAGGAGGCCGACTTTTCTACAAGCGGTGCCATCAGCGGCACCACTTTCGATTTACACCACTGCTCGAACGACAGGTCTCCATGCGCATCTGCTGGCAGAGCTTCTGGCTTGCCGCTTTGGCGAGTGGCCACCCATCCATAGCGCTTCTCAAGCTCATTGGCTAACGTTCTGAGGGTGTAGTGATCCCGATAAGGATTCACCACTTTGAAGGAGTCAGGGTGGATGCGATTGACAGCAACATGCACATGGGGGCTATCAGTGTCTCGATGAATGGCACTGAGGTACTGGTGTCCTTCAAAGCCCAATCGTTTCATCGCTTCTCTGGCACTCCCTAACATCTCCTTATCACTTGGGTTGTCGTTTTCCGACCAGGACAATACGAAATGATAAACAGGATCTTCCACCTTTGGCTTCATAGCCGCGACACTCTCAAACTCTTGAACAAGAGTGTCGAGATCAAAGCCGTTATGCTCAAGAGTGACGCCGCTTGCCGTGTGGGCAAATACAGTCCCATCTTGCTCTAACACCTCCTGGTCACCAGCTCCCCAATCCTGAGAGCGCAGCTGATCAACCAGATACTCTTTGAGCGTTCTGAAACTCGATTTACCGTCCCTCCTGGAGTCACAAACTTTCCCTATCACGAGTCACGCCCCAGACGGTGAATAGCGGCTTTGAGTTCGTGGAGCGTTGCTAGATATTGCCCATTAAGATCCTCTCTGCCGCCTTCCAGAAAAAGGTGCTTAACCAATCCACCCAAACGACGAAGCTCGTTAATAGCTTCATGGGTCACTACCGATTTCACGGGGTAGTTCATCGCTGTACTGCGCACAAATTCAGAGGCATTTCGTGCATCCGACTGCTGAGCTTTCTCCAGCAAGTGCTGCTTTTCTTCCGCTGTTAGACGGACGCTGAGATGCTGATCCCGATGTATTTTTTGTGGGCGTTTCTGTCGAGTTGTCATCGTGGGCCTCGTGAGCGTTAGCGAATGAGCCTGGGGTCTCGGGGCGAAGCCCTGAGGAAGATGTCTGCATAACACGAATGTGTTACACAGACCTATCTTGTCCGGGCTAGAGTAGCTTTTTCTTTTAAATTTTTCTCGAACTTCTTTTGAATTTCTCCTGCATCAACAGGGAAATTCAAAACTCATCCAAAAGGGAAGGGAAGGGAAGGGAAAATAGAATTTATTTATCACTGCACTGGAATGGCAAGAGATCAGGCATTCCCAACGAAAGTCCCGAATCAAGAAGAAGATCAGAATCAGTTTCGCCCCACTCCCGACGACGCTGAGCTTCCACGCTGGTCAGAAGTTCAAGTTCAATATTTCCCTGTTCTTGAGCAGCATCGAGTAGCCATTCCAGCTTATTGAGATCGGCACACAACAGGCGGACTCGGTTTGGTTCATCCAACGCCCATCGATCAAGCACTAAACGAGTAAACCGATGACATCTCTCGCCATCAACATCACGGTGTGTTTGCAATGACGGTGCAACCAGATCACCGCCCACTTTTTTCACATAATGACCTGCATTCATCGTTTATCTCCATCACGATATTTTTGGCGACGCTTACGCACACGGGCAGCAAATCGCCCCCAATCTTCAGGTTGAATCCAACGTTCAGCCCACACCAATAAAAGCTCAGCGGCTCGTTGCGATGTGTAGTCATCAGGGTATGTCGTTAAATCGCTCGCAATGCCTAGCAGTTGCGTTTTACCGTCACGAGCAGTTAGTCGGCGTAACGCTTCGCGATGGCCACCCTTCTCCAAGAGAACCTGGTTGGCGAGATCAGCACTACGGGCGAGATCAAGTTGGTGTCGAGCGGTTGGATCAAACACAGCATCAAGAAGGACACCGAGCCAAATGTCTGCTTCTTCAGGAACTATCGAACGCTTACGAGCCATGTTGCGAATCCACTGCTGTCCAAATTTCTGCCCCGTCGTGGTCGTTGCCACCTTCGGTTTTAAAGATATGGCCATCATCATCGACGGCGTACACACCAGGTTGCTCGCTCTGTGGATCACGCAGGCTGCTTTTCCAGCCGTAGGCTTTGTTCTGCCCGATTAAAACCACCCCAGCGTCGTGCTGTTCAGATAAACGCCATTCTGCGGCTATAGCACGTAACGTCTCCTGTTCTAAATGGGTCATAGCTCGTCCTCATTAATTAGCTCAAACACCTTCCGTTTAGCGTGCGTCAGATCGTTTTTCGCTAAGACGTGCCAGTCATACGTTTCAGTGCCCGGGCCCATTTCTTGCCCTACAGCTGCTCGATCACGCTCGTAGCGGTACCGCGTCCCGGCGGAGGACTGCCACTCAATAACGTTATCGCCGCTAAACACTGGTTTGAGGTCGCTGATTTTTCGGAGGCCCATCGGTGTTCTCCCGAGTTTTGATACTTACAAGCATAGTAAATAGACGTGAATAAGTCACGCCTATTTAAGTTAAATATGGCCTACAACGTTTAAAAACCACCATCAGCTTTACTGATAAACCGGGCCGAAGGCCCAAAACGTTCGTGCAGGGAAATGGTGAACGGCCCACAGTGGTTTAGCACTTTAGCGGCCAGTTTACGCCGTAGGCGGGGTCAGCCGCGAAGCGGCTCGATAGCCCGCTTTCTCGACTTGTCGAGGCATTTTATATTCGCGCTTGTCGCGGTGTACTGCTCGCGTAAGCGAGTCATGAAGTGAAGAAGAAAACCATTTGGTTAAGAGGCGACACTTAAAGTTTATTCCCACCGACACTTAAAATTAAAAATAATGGTCAAAAGAGGTTCCTGGTACGGTAGGTGGCGCAGCTTGGCTAAAAAATTAGTACTGTTGGGCTGAAATACTATGTTGCAGCCATGTTTTACCAGCGAATACTCGTCAGGTGTGTCTAACGAACACACAAAAGCCGCTGGCAGTCTGCCAGCGGCTTTTGTGTGTAAAATTAAGTGGGATTATCGCCAGCGGGCTTCTAGGGCTTTCTCGGCCGCTTTCCGGCACTGCTCCGCAGTCCAGCTAGGGTTAGTCACTTTGAACTGATAAAGCAGCTCTTGGAGCTGGCGACGTTGTTCTTCATCGAATGCTCGCGAATGTTCATCACCCTGGCGACGTTGATTGCGCTTATACATGCCTTGCTTCGGAATAGAAGGGCCCGCTTTGTCCAAGGCTGCGCGTGCTGTCAAATTTCTCCGTGCAGCGGCCGTCTTAGTTGTAGACGCTTTAGCATGCTGGCGTTGCTTCTGCTTCAAGCGCTTTACTGCCCTTTTGCGCTCAAAGTTAAGACGCATTTGCAGACCGAAAATAGCGAAAAACAACTTATTGACGTTTTTGATGGCAGCTAACCCTTTGTAACTGCCGTCTGAGCGTTGTTCGCAGCGCTTATGAATACCGACAATACCCGCTCGCCGAAGATCCGCCAGGGCGCGCTCTATACGCCTTAGCGGAAGACCTGTTTGTCGTGCGAGATAACGAACTGTGAGATTCACAAATCCGCCACCTGGGGTCGGCACACCCACTTTTAGGGTGACTAGGTCAGTGAACTTTAGGATTGACCACAGCGTGGTTAGACACGCTTCTCGGCGCTCACTTCGTTGCTGTCGGTTGCTTCCATTGGCGAGATTCAAGCTTGGAATCTTGCAGGGACTTGAATAGTAGTCAACACAGCGTTTCATCGCTTCAGTGATAACGCCAGGCAGCCCACCCTTACCCTGCTTAACTGGCTCGGTCAGTGCAATGCGGGGGTTCTCGGGCATATGCCCGCAGAAATTTCCGCCTGTATTGATCCGATGGGTGTAGCTACGTCCTGCCAAAACATTCGCTCCTGCATAATACAGGCAGGCATACCCATTTTTTGGTGCAGAAAATTGATTTCATGCACCTCTCTGCGCTATCGTTAGCACAGAGGGGATTGCCAACCTGAGGATTTGGGTTTGCGCCAACCTCTGCTTGCCAAAGACCTTGTGTCGTCCAAGCGCGCCAACGCTTGGAGTCATGAATGCAGTATTGAGCGCCAAACTCCTAAGCTACTGCATTCACCGTATATTTAGAGCCCGGCTGCCAAGCCGGGCTTTTTCATGTTTAAATTATGGAATAATAAGCTTAATCTCTTGAAATCCAATGTGTTTAGCATCAGCTATAGCGCCGACTAAGCTACGATAGTGTTTTACATGGTTGTCTCGAACTCTCGTGACATGCTCGGTTGCGCCGTTAGCCTTGTTACACGTCATAACCCACTTGCCTTCGGACATGGGAGCAGGCGCAACACTAGCAGAGAGCAAAACTCCCTCCTCAAACAGTTGTCGCAGCAGCTTAATTTCCATTCTTCCCTCCAGCACTAACTCTTATCTTATCAGGCAGACCTGACAGAACTCTACTTTCGTTAACGTACAACGTCGGTATTCACGAATCAAGGATCTTTTAGCATCAACTGCACGATACAAAAAAATACAGAAATAAAGTAATAAAGAAAAAATCATTTAAGATAATACAGAAATAAAGAAAGCAACAAATAAAGAAGGGGCATTAAAGCCCCTAGTATTGCGGCATACAGCCATTACACAGAAATAAGCTTTTACGACTTTCCGTATTTTTCAATTAGAAGATCACGCATTTCATCAGCCATTTTCCTGCCTCTCATTGCACAATCAGATTTCAGTTTCGCGTGTAAGCTAGCGGGTATATCTATCGTAAGACGCTTGTTCGGTTCTTTTTGTCGCGACCCTACCCATGCATCAACAGATGAATCCGCCGGCTTTACCGCTGAAGGTTTGCTTCCGAGAGGCACTTTTTTACTGCTCATGAGCACGCTCCATTAATTCTTTTAGCACTGCTTCAATCTCCCGCGACGCCACACCCTCCCGATCTTCTTCATAAACAGCTCTCCCAACTGCAGCTGATTCCGCAAATGCAACTCGCTGCACAATGCTCGCTTCAAGTGTTGGCACGCTATACGACTCCAACGCCTCCCGCACATCACGTCCAATTGCTGTATTTGCAATTTTACGATTAATCACAAAAAAAGATTTCAGCACTTCTTTAAAGTGGCTAGCTTCTTCGACTAGAGAGACCACCTCTTCTGCAGCCCATATATCATACGGAGAAGGTTGCACAGGAATCAGGACTACATCACTCGCCATGATCGCTGAGCGGGCAAGATCCGTAACACGTGGCGGGCCGTCGATGACAATGTGGTCGTACCCCTCGCCTATGACGGATAGCTCTTTATGTATGCTCGGCTTCGGCAAGCCAACAACGGCAAAAAGCGGCTGTGACTGCCGAGCAGCTGCCCAGTCGAGCGAGCTTCCTTGTGGGTCAGCATCGATCAACAACACTCGCGCGCCTGAACGTGCAAGACCAGCAGCCAAGTTGACGCTTAAAGTGGTCTTACCGACTCCACCCTTCTGATTTAGCACACCGATGATCATTATCTCACCATTTGCGTTTAAACGATTTTAAACTTTTACAGAAAAGCGCAAATACGTCAAATCGCAAATACGCTTACAAGTGCAGTAAGGTCATCACTGCTCAAGCTTCCTCTTCAGAGTTACTTAGAATTGTGTAGAGACCTTTCTCCGTTGGACATGTCGACGCCCAGAGAACGCATCACTTCAATGTCGAGTTACCGCGCTCGCTGAGCGAGCGATATAATTGCTCACGAGAAATCCCTGTTTTGCAGGCCATCTCGTTCACACTTCGTGCGCGGGCGACAATGCCATTAGCTTTGGCGATATATTTCACATTTCCAGCTTCAAAGGCGTCAGCCATGAATATGGCTATATCATCGTCAGTTTCCAGCAAGGCTGCTGGATTAAATTCAGTGAATTTTTCAGCCATTTCGAGTCCATTTTGGGAGAGCAGCTTCGCTTTCGCAGTCCTGAACTCTTATACCCTAGTCAAGACTATCCCTACCTGCAAATGCCAC
>NZ_JBQSXT010000036.1:0-17795 GCF_052378605.1 Halomonas sp. AOP27-A1-41 | reverse complement strand
CACCTTCCAGTTTATCAATACGAAAAGTACGTCTGGGAGGAAGGTCTCCAACAAGCTGCCTTGACCGCTGAACCGGTTGCTCTGCAACAGATCATGCTCGACCCCTAGCCTAAAGTTGCATTGAAGAGAGTACAGTCAATGCTATTCTGGTTATTATTGTGAACGCATTCATAATATTGAACTGGTGGCGATATGAGTGGTCGTGGTGCGGATCGAATCCTTGAGCTGGTTGAGTGGTTAGCTCGACAAGAGCGGGCTAGGTCTCTAGTAGATGTGGTAGATGCACTTTCGCTACCGAAAAGTAGTGCGCTAATGCTACTGCGTACTCTTGTAGAAAAAGGCTACGTATCGCGTGGAAGTTCCGGTTTATATCAATTGCAACGTCTACCTGGTGAGGCTGGGGCTGATAAGTATGCCTGGGGCACAATCGTCAGGAAGATAACACCATTAATTCAGCAAGGGGTTGATCTTACTGGTGAAAGTGGATTTATCGGTGTTTTTGATAGTGAAATGCGTGTCAAGTACCTGAATAAAATATTGCCCGCCCGAGAGATTCGATACGACAGAGATATTACTGTTTCTAGAGATGCGTTTCAGGTCACGAGTGGGCAGGTTCTCCTTGCGGAGCTTAGTGGTGCTGATCTGGAAAAATATTTTTCAGAAATTGGCTTAGGCGGCCTGGCCAATAGGAAAGAAGTTGAGAATAAACTTAAGGAAGTAAAAGAATGCGGCTATGCCGTGAACCTCAAAGGTACTGTGGAGGGTGCTGCAGGGGTAGCAGCGCCGATTTTTGATAAGTATGGAAACTGCTTGGCCGCAATGAATATTGCTGGGCCTCACGATCGTGTTGAAAAAAAGAAAAAACTAATTATAGAAGTCGTCACCGATTTAGCCGAAAAAGCTTCTAGTTCGCTGGTGCTGAGACGCAGCGATGTATAACACAACTATCACAAAAAGAGGTAAGTATGCTTAAAACAATCATAAAAACTACTGTCGTGGGCACTGCCCTCGCGTCGTGCGTCGGTCTTGCTTCTGCTCAGAATTTTCCTGAGCGGCCACTTGAATTCATCGCTGGATACGGTCCGGGCGGTGGTCACGACACAATGATGAGGACGATGGCGCGACTGATCGAGCAAGAGGATATTATCGACGTTCCAATCAACGTAGTTAATAAGGACGGTGGAAACTCCGCTGTTGCAATTGGCTATCTTAATGCGCGTGAAGGCGATCCCCACTATTTAATGGCAATCACTTCCTCGCACATTTCAACACCCCTATCCACAAACATTGGGCTTGATTATTCCGATTTCACTCCGATTGCACGTCTTGGAATCGATCCGGAACTTCTCGTTGTCAACGCACAAAGTGATATCAATTCTCTCGATGAACTTCAGCAATCTGAAGAGATGCTGAATGTTGGTGGTACCGCAACCGGTAGCATCGAGCATATTGTTACCATGCAGTTGGCTGAAGCCACAGGTCTAAATCTCAATTTTATCCCCTTCCAGGGCGATGGCGAGGTTGTAACAGCGCTACTGTCAAACCAGATTGATTTCGCGATTACCAATCCTGGCGCGGTGACCGATTACCTCAACAGTGAGAAGTTTAAAGCAATTGCTATCAGTACAGAGGAGCGGATCGATAGCCTTCCAGATGTTCCCACCTTTGTGGAACAAGGTGTGGATATCACGATAAGCCTATTCCGCGGCGTGACCGCGCCTCCTGGTATCTCAGATGCAGAGCGTGAAGCATTGACGGATATCGTCACGAATCTGCTTGAAAGCGAAGCTTGGCAAAAAGAGTATGTTGAACCAAACGCGATCGTGCCACTCGTGATTACCGGCGAGGAATTTGCTGATTATCTAGGTGAGACCGAGACGGTCTATCGGAAGGTCCTTAGCGAACTTGACATGCTTAGTAATTAACTCTGTAGCCCGGTTTTGCTGGTAGCTGGCCGGGCCATCTCTCTACACCATCGCAACGAGCTATTAACGCACGGGAGGTTCCATGCGAACGTCCGAACTCGTACTTATTGTATTTACAATAGTCTTTTCGGCATTTCTTGGCTACCAAAGTCTTGAGTTCAATTATTTTTCAAATCAAGGTTTCGGGCCTGGATTTGTACCGCTCAACTTTGCTTTGGTAACTCTGTCTTTGGGCGTTTTGATTTTTTTAAAGTTTGGAAAGGGAAGAGCGCAAGTAGATGGTGACACTTTCCAAGTAAAGGAGCATTTAAAAGCAGCGATTCCACCAATATTTGCTGTAATGCTTCTTATTGTTGCTATTTATCTGATGCATTTTGGATCTGTTATAGCTCCTCTATTCGTTGTAATGATGGTGATCTCGAAGACTTTACTGGAGCATTCATTAATCCGTGCTTTCGTTATGAACTTGATCACACTTGGTGCAATTTTCGCAATCTTCAATCTTTGGTTGGGGATTCCAGTCACCTGACTAGAACAGGGTGTTCTTTATGGAAGCGATAAGTAATCTAATGATGGGGTTTGGTGAAGTTCTGACCCCATATAACATAGCCATTATTTTTGCGGCTGGGCTAATCGGGACGGTCGTGGGCGCTTTGCCCGGGCTTGGCCCCTCTGCGGGCATCGCTCTGATGCTGCCGCTGACTTTTGGAATGAATCAGGTATCGGGACTTTGCCTTTTAACCGGCGTCTACATGGGCACAATGTATGGTGGTCGGATTACTGCCATTCTTATCAATGCGCCTGGGGATGCACCCGCCATCGTCACAGCCCTTGAGGGCTATCCAATGATGAAGCAGGGGAGAGGTCCCTTAGCGCTGGGCATTTCGGCGGTTGCCTCATTCATAGGCGGCTTGTTCGGTTTGGCGGTACTCATTTTTCTTGCGCCTCTAATTGCCTCCTATGCGATCTATCTTGGAGCTCCAGAGTATTTTCTCCTTATGGCTATAGGCCTCGCCACTGTCATGCTTCTCGCTGGCAGCAGTATGCTCAAGGCATTATTCGTGACGTGCCTCGGGGTTTTGGTCAGCACTTTTGGAAGTGATTATGTCTCTGGGCAAATCCGGTTCGCCTTTGTACCAGAGATGATTGAGGGTATCGATTTCGTGGCAATTATCATCGGCCTCTATGGACTGGGGGAAGTGCTTTATAACCTTGAAAAAAAGCTAAAGCTCAACCTTGGAAAACCCAGTTTCCGTATGAAAGAGTTTATCCCTGGACGCTCTGAAATGAGTGAGGCTACAGGCCCAACCATTCGGGGGTCCATCCTGGGGACTGTTATCGGGATCGTTCCGGGTGCTGGTGCGACGGTAGCGACCTTTCTCGACTACGCGCTTGAAAAAAAGCTATCACGGACTCCAGAGAAGTTTGGCAATGGTTCGATACCTGGGCTTGCTGGTCCGGAGGCTACCAACAACGCAGCTGTTCCTGGCTCCCTCATACCTTTACTCACGCTCGGCATTCCGGGGTCAGGCGGCACTGCTATCATGCTTGGGGCCCTGATCATGTTCGGGATGCAGCCGGGACCGCTTTTGATGACAAATTCGGGCGATATTGTCTGGGCGATGATCGCGGGGCTTGTGCTGGCGAACTTTTTCCTGCTCCTATCTAATGTCCTTCTTATCCCCGTCTTCGTGAACCTGCTACGAGCAATCCAGAATAACTTGGCGAACGTTGTAATTGCGCTATGTGTGGTAGGCGCTTTTTCATTAAGCTACAGCCCATTTAATATCTGGATCATGCTCATCTTTGGTGTGCTCGGCTATTTGTTGAAAAAGAATGACTATCCTACTGCGCCGTTTATTCTTGCTGTCGTATTGACACCATTGGCTGAAAACTATTTCCGTCAATCCGTCATGCTCGGGCAAGGAAGCGCAATGATCTTCCTTGAGCGACCAATTTCTCTAATCATTCTCGCGCTGATGATTCTCATCGTCGTGGGGACGGTATTTGGCCGCTTACGCGCCAGAAGTATGCGAGACATGACTAGTGCCGATGAGTAAAGGTGTACAAAAAATGAGCTGGCAGAAATATGCGTTCGATGGTAGGTCCGATGGACCGATGCAAGGCGTCCGCGTCATCGACCTATCACGCCTCGTGGCTGGAAACATGACGTCGTTGCAACTCGCTGACTTTGGTGCCGATGTTATCAAAGTTGAGCCCCTTCCTTTGGGCGACCCACTACGAGCGTGGAAGCAAGGAGGTGTATCTACTTTCTGGACTGTTTATGGGAGAAACAAGCGCAGTATTGGCCTCGACTTCAGGAAAGAGGGAGCCATTGAGTTGCTGAAACGGTTAATAGCGACTGCCGATATATTAATAGAAAGCTTTCGCCCTGGGACGCTTGAAAAAATGGGGCTGGGTCCAGAGGCTCTTCACGAAGTATCTCCCAAGCTGATCATACTCCGCGTTTCCGGTTTCGGTCAGAGTGGCCCTTACTCTTCTCGACCTGGTTTCGGCACACTTGTTGAAGGGATGTCTGGTTTCGCTTCACGTAATGGTGAAGAAGGTGGTGATCCTCTTCTGCCGCCGCTGGCTCTGGCAGATATGATTGCAGGGCTTTATGGTTCTAATGCTCTTTTGATGGCACTGCGCTCGCGCGCGACGTCGGGCAAAGGTCAAGTGATCGACCTTGCGCTCCTGGATGCCATGACATCAGTATTAGGGCCAGAAGCTTTAGACTACCAGCTCTTGCAGAAGCCAAAGCCTCGTGTGGGTAATGGTTCAAACACTTCAAGCCCTCGCAATGTCTACCAGACAAGTGACGGAGGGTTTATTGCGCTCTCGGCCTCAATACAAAAGACTGCCGAGAGAGTATTCCGATGTATTGGCCGTGAGGACCTAATCACTCACCCAGACTTCTGCACAAACGAACAACGTGTTGCCCGTAGGCACGCGGTCGATCAGATTGTTGGAGGATGGGTCGGTGAGCGGACGATGGAAGAGGGCCTCTCCATATTCGATGAGCACGGCATTACGGCGGCTCCGGTCTACGATATTGAGGACATCTCTAAAGATCAGCATTTCAGGGAGCGTGGCATTTATGTAGAACTCCCGGATGATGATCTGGGTGGGGCGGCCATGCATGCTCCTGTCCCGAGGCTGTTATCAACACCAGGGGGCTTTCACCGAGCTGCACCTCGGATTTCGGAACACGCTCGTCAAATATTGACCGAAGCCGGTTTTGATGATGCTGAGTTCACAGCCCTTCTTGAATCAGAACTGGTTAGCGAGAGTATACATGACGATAAGTAGCGTATCTTGGCGATCCCTTCTTTATGTCCCAGGCAACAACGATAAGTTTCTTGCTAAGGCTCAAACTCGTGGCGCAGACGCCTTGATCATCGACCTTGAAGATAGTGTGCCATCTGACTGTAAGCAGGCAGCAAGAGAAATGGTTGCTGCAAAGCTATCGTGCCTGATTAAAGGCCCTGCCCAAGTTTGTATTCGTATAAACGGCGATCTTGTTAATATGGCGGACGATCTCCGTACTGTGGTACGGCCAGGAGTTGCGGCAATCTTCTTGCCCAAATGTGAAGATGCTGGAAAGGTGAGATTAGTTGCCCAAGCATTGGACTTGCTAGACCCAATGAATGATGTCGGTATCGTCCCTCTTATCGAAAGCCCGAGCGCACTTATGCACGCTTATGATATTGCACGAGCGGATAAGCGTGTTGTGGCGTTGTTACTCGGTAGCGAGGATTTTGCGACGAGTTGCCAAATAACGCCCTCGGAACAAACGCTTCTTGGTGCAAAACAGCAGATTGTTTATGCCGCAAGGGCTGCAGGGATCTCTCCACTTGGGTTGCTCGATAGTATTGCGAATTTTTCGTCAGCCGATATAGAAGACCTTGCAGTACGCTCTGCGGCTTTTGGGTTCTCAGGAGCGACATCCGTCCATCCCGGTAACATTCAAGCCCTCAACCGAGGATTTTCACCTAGTCAAGAAAATGTTGAATGGGCGGAACGCGTCATGGAAGAGCTGGACAGCGCAGAAAGAAAAAGCCTAGGGGCCGTAACCCTTGATGGTCGTATGATCGACAAGCCGGTTTATGAACGAGCGCGATCTATTCTTGCTCGCCGTCTTCCAAGATAAACTTACAAAAAATTGCCAGCTCTGCAACCAGCTGCAGCTGCTCAGAAGGAATGCACAAACGATTACTAGGCACCCTGTCGGGTGCCGCTCTATCCATCCTCGCACTAAAAGATACGAGATTTTTCGCGCTATTGATAACGTTAGGTTTAGAGTCAGATGTGACTTTATCGTTTTTTATAGCCAACTGCTTGGCATAAGCGGAAGGCGTTAACACACTTGGTCGCTTCGGGAGGCTCTTGATGGCAAGGTCGAGACCTATGAAATCACTCCATAGCCTGGCTCTGTCCTACCTAGATAGCATCTTCAACCACCTTACCGACCTGTGCATACTGTTTCTGACAAAAATAGATGAGCAATATCCGTTCCAGGCCGACCGGTGGCCAACCTCACTTACCCGCCGACTTCTGGAAGTAGGACGGAGACAACGCATCAAGCAGGCGTTGCCATTACAATAGAGCAACCATATGGTGCCAGTAACCATTCACGGTGGATGACCTACTTCTTGATCTGGTGCTCAGCCTGAGCACACGAGATCTGTTTCATCAACGGACTCTGACGGACAGAGGAACGCCACGTTACACATAGCCACCGGCATTTACTAACAGCTACTGCTATATTTAGGCGCACTCCCTTAAATTGGCTGATGGTGTTTTTTTCAGCCATAAGGATTTTTTTGCAAGGGCCTGTTGAAGCTTCGCATGGGCAACCATACAAAACCATAAGCTAAGGCCACCATGCTTTCTTAGTTTTGCCTGAGCTTGTCATAACGCGTTGCTATGGCGGGATACGGCTTCAACCGAGCAAAGGCATTCTCTACAAAATGACGATAGCAATATAACCCACTGTCTAAACTGCTATATTCCAGTGCCCAAAGTCGTCGGGTAAATCGCGCCACTGACAGACGGTACGGATTTGGTAAAGTATGCCTTCTACCGCCATCCGGCAGCCTCGTCATAGAGACGTTGCTGAAGCAGGATAGGTTTTAGCTTCGACCAGTTTTCATCCGTGAGCATCAGTCGGCGCATGGCAAGCTCGCAGTTTGTTGGTGTCGTCTGCGAGTTTGCCCCCCTCCTGCCAATGCTATCCCTCAAAACGCCAACAGGCCCTAGAATATACGGCGCGATTCAGTTTCTACGAAAAGTCGTCTCGCAACCAACGGTCTATACATGCCAAGCAACCATCTCCTTAAAGCTACTGTCGAATTTTCGTAGCGCGTAGCGATGTGGAGACTATGCTTCCCCGCCTTGGTTTGGTCACGGCCCCAACTTGTCGAGCGGCGGTCTCACTGGCTCTCGCCGATCACCATACTTATCACAGCATACGCGCTGTCGATATCCGCCTTCAGCGCTACTACGGCATCCTCGGTATCACGGGAGGAGATTGCTGCCAAAAGGTCGCGATGCTGGCAATTTGATACACGATAGTGCCCCGATGACTGCAAAAGGTGGAACTGCGGCGTTATTCTCAACCATAGCGTCGCGATGATATCGAGAAGCAACGGTGATCCCGCATGCTGGTAGATGGCGAAGTGGAACTTGTAGTTTTCATAGATAAATTCCTTAACCCGCCCGGTCTCCTCGGCTTTTTCCATCTCGATAAGGATTCCGGCCAACCGATCGATAAAGACCTCGTCCGCAGCCGCGACCGCCCAACGTAATGCAGTCGTCTCGACCTCAATACGAACCCTACGTAGATCGGCAAGTTCTGCAGGACCAAGCCGGGGCACCCCGACGGATCGCCCAGAGACCACGGTCAGTGCTCCGAGCGCCATTAACTGCGAGATCGCCTCGCGGACTGGCATGGGACTCACATCCAAAGCCTTAGCGATACGCGCCACCGTCACTGATTCTCCAGGCACAAACGCACCTTGGAGAATCAGCTCGCATAATTGCTGATGCACTTGCGACTGCAAGGTCTCGTGCTTCAGCGGCATCACTCCTTCAAACATTGATTTCAATCCTTGTTTCTTTGCTCCAATTATACTCTTGCTGCGTCTAAAGTATACGTTTCAATAATTGATCAAAAATCAAAAACTGCTTATCTTAAAAAAATGGCTCGTAAGAAGCCGCTTAAACAATAGGAGGTCACATGCTGAATCTGAGTTATAAGGGTGCTGTCTGCGCCGCAGCCGTTGCACTTTCCACGGCGGTGCCAATCCCCGGCCATGCGCAAGAGGAGCCCTATGACATTTACCTCTCGATGAGCTACAGCGGGAATGACTGGCAGGCCGAAGCCTCAAACATGATCAAAGCGCTGGCCGCCAGCAGCGACTATGCCGACAAAGCTAATCTGGAGGTGCAAGTTGCTGGCCCTAACGCCCAACGCCAGATCCAGCAAATCAACGCAATGGTGCAAGCGGGTGCCGATGCCATTGTGGTTTATCCGATATCACCTTCAGCGTTGAACAACGTCGTCAGAAGTGCCTGTTCTCGTGGTGTGGAAATCATTGCCTATGATGGCGAGATTACGGAGCCCTGTGCCTACAACGTTACCATCAACCAGTCCGAGGCGGGCCGAAAGACGGCGGAATGGCTGGTCGACCAGCTTGATGGAGAGGGTGACATCATTCTCGTCAACGGGGTGCCTGGCACGTCGGTCGATACCGCCCGTACGCAGGCTGCCAAGGAGGTTTTTGCGCAGCATGAGGGTATTAATGTCATTGGCGAGGCCGACGGTATGTGGAGCCAAGCCGTCGCGCGTACGGAGCTTAACAAGCTTATGTCGACCCGCGACTGGTCTGATGTGGATGGTTTGTGGATGCAGGTTGGCTGCTATACCGCTAATGCCATGCAACTCGAGTCCGGTATCGCCCCCGAGGATGTGGCCCCCTGTGCTGGTGAAGGCTCAAATGGTGGACGCATTCAGATGCTTCCGTTGGGGGCTGAGGTCGATGGTGCAGAGTTACCCTATGCTCCTTTCGGAGCCCCTCGCATTTCTTACGCTGCGCCTCCCTATTCCGGAGCGATGGCATTTAAGCTTGCTGTAGATATCCTTGACGGAAAGGAGGTCGACAAGCGGACCGAACTGCCACTACCACTCGTTACGAATGAGACAGTTCAACTGTGCGAGACAGGTAGCTGGGATGAGCAGAAAGCGGGCTGTAATGTCTTCAACCCCAGCTTGGTATCGAACCCCGGATGGTTCGCCTCGATCTTTTCCGAAAAGCTGCCGCAGTTGGGCTTGGATGCAGCCCTTGAAGGGCAGCCGGAAAACTGAGCCCTTCCGAGCCCCGGCGGCCTGTGCCGCCGGGGCTTTCGAAATTCCGGGACTCCAAGGAAACACTATGTCCGCAGACCATGAAACAGTACCTGGAATCGAGGTACAGGGCCTAACCAAGGCCTATGGCCCGACCCTGGCAAACAGCGACGTTACGTTTAAAGTATCTCCCGGCTCAGCCCATGCGTTACTGGGGGAGAACGGTGCTGGCAAATCCACCACAATGAAATTGCTTTCGGGACTGATTAAGCCCGACAGCGGTGAAATTCGTATTCACGGCCAACTTGTTGCCCTTAACAGCGCACGTGACGCTCACGCAAGAGGCATCCAAACCGCCTTTCAAGAATTAACATTAATCCCCGATCTGACGGTGCTAGACAACATGCTGCTGCCGCGGGCGCCTTGGACGCTGTTTGGCACACTGAACCGAACACGCGTCCGGCATGAGGTGCTGCAACATTTCGCGGCACTTGAGCTAGATATCGATCCCGACGCGTTGGCATCGGAGTTGAACCTCGCCACTCGGCAGAAGATTGAGATTGCACGCGCGCTTAGTCGCAACCCTTCGGTGTTACTGCTCGACGAACCAACTTCTGCGCTCTCAGGAGAGGATGTTGAATGGCTTGGCCGGATCATAGCTGGTGCGAAAGCACGTGGCATCACTGTGTTGTTTATTTCCCACCGGTTGCCTGAGGTTCGCGCATTCTGTGACACGATGACGATCCTGCGTAACGGCAAATCGGTCTATTCGTCCCGTGTGGATGCGGTGACAGACGACGAGGTGGTCGAGTTGATTATCGGTCGGTCGGTCGAAAACGCTTTCCCGCCGCGCCGTTCGGTGCGTGATCGCAGCGGTGAGACACCGGTGCTCGCTGCGCGGGGGCTATCCGCAGGGCCCAAGTTGCAGGATCTTGATTTGTCCCTGCATAAGGGGGAAATCTTGGGCATCGCTGGGCTTCAGGGTATGGGGCAGGAGTCTTTATTTCCCGCGCTCTTCGGTGAAGAGATAGTAACGGCGGGGCACATTGAGCTGGATGGAAAGACGCTACACCTGCGGTCGGCAGCCGATGCACTGGATCCCTCCGTCGCAATCGGCATGGTGCCTGAAGAGCGCAAGACAGGAGGGCTGTTCCTAAAACTTTCAGGACGTCAAAACGCCACGCTGCCAGCGCTGGGGCGCTTCCGTCGTGGCTTGCTTCTAAATGAAGGCGCAGAGGCGCGTGCGGCCGCCGGGGCTTTTGCGGCGGTCGAGGTAGATGAGCGAGCACAATATATGCCAGCTGGAGCGTTCTCCGGCGGCAATCAGCAGAAGATCGTAATAGCCAAGTGGCTGGTGGCGCAGAGTCGGATTCTTTTGCTCTTCGACCCGACCCGCGGCATCGACGTGGGCACCAAGGAACAACTCTACGCGCTATTCCGCGCATTTACCGATGCGGGTGGGTCGGTACTGTTCCACTCCACCGAGATTCCCGAGCTTGTGCATCTCTGTGACCGAGTGGGTGTGCTCTACGAGGGTCGGCTGGCCTCATGGCTGGAGGGCGAGACGCTGACAGAAAACGCGATTATGCAGGAGACTCTGGGCGGAGTAGACCCATTGGCTAATGCCGCTGCGCGGGAGGCGAGCACATGATTGATCAGGCGAGAAAACAGAGATTTCGCTATCGGTTCGGCATCTCTGGTGGGAGCTTAAATGGGATGATGCTCGCTGCGCGGCGTGGACAAGCCGTCATCGTTACCTTCTTTGTCTTTTTGGCACTAATGTGTTTGAATGCGGCGCTATCCCCTTACCCCCTGAACTACTTCGACATTTCCTTTTTGGCGAGCGGCGGCGCAACCACTGCCATCGCTGCTGCGGGTCAATCGCTAGTTATCCTTTCTGGAGGCTTCGACCTATCGGCCGGTGCAGTTGTTTCGCTGGTCAACGCCGTGCTGGCGACCTCAATGGATCCAGCGCAGGAGGAAGCTTCAGTTCTCCTCTGGACGCTCATAGGCATCGGCATCGGAGCCTGTGTCGGTGCAGTGAATGGGTTCTTTGTAGCGGTAATGCGACTGCAGCCCATCGTGGTGACGCTTGCGGTAATGTTCATCGTGCAGGGCATCACACTTCTGGTAATGGCTAGCCCGGGCGGTTTCGTGTCGCCCTCGCTGGGCATGGCCTACCTGGGGGATGTGATCCCTGGTCTGCTACCTGCACCGGTGGTGCTATTACTGGTACTGGCTGTGTTGTGGCTCTGGCTAAAGCGCACTTCCTTCGGTGTGACGCTGTATGCCGTGGGAAGCGACTCAGAGGCTGCGGGTACCACCGGGCTGCATACTAAGGTGGTGACTTTCGGAACCTATGTTCTCGCGGGTGGCCTCTATGGTCTTGCTGGTGTATTCGTGAGCGCGCAAACCGGGGCGGGCGACCCACTGGTGGGTAACTCTTTGTTACTACCGACCTTCGCAGCAGTGGTGATAGGTGGTACTCGATTAGGCGGCGGGAAGGGCGGCATAGTAGGCCCGCTCTTTGGTGCTTACGTGCTAATGATCGTTGTCAATCTGCTATTGTCGCTGAACGTCTCAGCATATTACTCAACCATTGCCGAAAGTGCGGTACTTATGATCGCCGTTCTGATGGGGTCGCTGTCACGTGATAGCGTGCTGTCGAAGCGGCTGCGTGATTTGAAGGCAGGGCTTGGTGCGCGGCGCTCCGGGCATCTTGCTGGGCAACGCGCGCGCGAGGATAAGCGATTGATCTTCACTACGCCCAGTGAGGATGTGCCCCCTTTAAGCTTTATGCAGCGACATGGCCCGACGCTACGCCATGTACTGCCGAGCTACATCTGTCTTCTATTAGTGGTAATCGTCACGCAAGTAGTCTTGAGTAATGTCTTCGGCAATCAACGCTACTGGGACTCCCTGCTTGTGCTGTCGAGCTTCTTGGCCATCCTCGCGCTGGGGCAGGGGGCGGTGATCCTCACTGGTGGACTCGACCTATCGCTACCTTGGTGTATCGCACTCTCGGGTGTGATGCTCACCGGTCTCGTCGGCGGGCAGGATGTTGGCCTCTGGTCCGCGATTCCGATCGTGCTTCTCGTAGCCACCGCCATCGGTGTGCTCAACGGGCTAGGTGTGGTCGCCCTAGGCCTTTCTCCCATCGTTGTCACGCTTGCAATGAACGGCTTCCTGCAAGGTGCAGCTCTGATCTGGTCGGATGGCTCGCCTGCCGGCTTCGCACCTCCCTCCCTGCGCTGGCTTATGACCAGTAAGGTAATGGGCTTCACTCCAGTGACCCTGTTTATGGTGGTCTTTGTCGCTTTCGCCATTCTGCTGCTTAACCGTACAAAATTCGGTCGTCAGGTTTATGCCGTGGGCAACAGTGAGCTTGCTGCACGCTTGTCGGGCGTGCCCGTCGGACGAGTAATTGTTTCGGT
This sequence comes from Halomonas sp. AOP27-A1-41, assembly GCF_052378605.1. Lineage (NCBI taxonomy): Bacteria > Pseudomonadati > Pseudomonadota > Gammaproteobacteria > Oceanospirillales > Halomonadaceae > Halomonas > Halomonas sp. AOP27-A1-41. Next base: position 5,088 of record NZ_JBQSXT010000036.1, on the reverse strand, counting down.
CTACGTGCTTTCAGCACTTTGTGCGGCGCTGGTGGGGATTCTACTTGCTGGGTTCTCGGGTCAAGCAAGCCTTGGTATGGGCGATGACTATTTGCTGCCCTCGATTGCCGTTGTGGTGGTTGGCGGCGCGCTGATCACCGGCGGCCGGGGCCATTACATAGGGATGTTGGGTGGGGCGCTGCTGCTGACTGCAATGCAGATGTTGTTGGCGGGTACGTCACTGCCAAGCGCCTTCCGAGCGGTGTTCTTCGGATTATTAATCCTGGCGGCGGTGGTCGCAATCAAGGAATGAAGGAGAAGAGACAATGACTAATATGAAATTGCCAGGCCTAAACGGTTTGCGTGTGGCCGTTACCGCTGGGGCCGGGGGAATCGGCTTCTGCATCGCACGGGGGCTAATACAGCAAGGAGCCCGAGTCGCTATCTGTGACGTGGATAAGATGGCGCTCGACGCCGCGGCAGAAGAGCTGGGTGTCGAGGTCACCACCGTTGCCGATGTTTCCGACGAAGCTCAGGTCGCAGATTTCTTCGCTGCAATAAAGATGAAGCTCGGCGGTCTCGACGCCCTAGTGAATAACGCGGGGATCTCCGGGCCAACTGGTGGCGTCGAGGAGATACCACTTGCCGACTGGAAGCGCTGCATCGATATCTGTCTGACCGGTCAGTTCCTCTGCTCGCAACACGCAGTGCCCATGATTAAGGCCGCCGGTGGCGGCGCCATCGTCAATATCTCCTCCTCAGCGGGGAAGTTCGGATATGCCTACCGCACACCCTATTCCTCAGCCAAGTGGGGTGTCATCGGCTTCACCCAATCCTTGGCCAAAGAGCTGGGACCGTCGAACATCCGTGCCAACGCAGTCCTGCCTGGGATCATCGAAGGGCCACGTATGGAGAACGTAATTACTGCCCGTGCTGAGCAGACTGGCGTTAGCTACGAACATATGAAAGCGGAGTACCTCAGCCGCATTTCGTTGCGCCGAATGACCCCTCCTGAGGATGTGGCGGACATGGCAGCTTACTTGATCTCGGAGGCTGGGAGGAACCTTTCGGGCCAGAGTTTTCCCGTCGATGGCAACGTGGAGACACTATGATGTTAGCTCCTGTCGCTTGTATCGGCTCCGGCCTGATTGGACGGTCCTGGGCTATCGTCTTCTCCCGAGCGGGCCACGAAGTTCGTTTATGGGATGCCAAACCGGAAGCATCCGAGGCCGCTCGCGCCTTTTGTGCCGAGGTGCTACCCGAGTTGGAACAGCTCGGGCTCATCGACTGCAACGCCAACGATGCCTTGGCGCGCATCCACACAGCCAGCACGCTAGAAGAGGCTCTTGATGGTGCCATTCACGTACAGGAAAGCACCTTCGAGAATCTCGCAATGAAACGGGAAATCTTTGCGCGGCTTGATGCGGTGGCTGCACCGGAGACTGTGCTAGCCTCCTCCACCTCGGCGCTGCTTCCCTCGGCCATTTCCGAGGAGCTAGAGGGCCGTGCCCGTGTCATGGTGAATCATCCAATCAACCCGTCCTACCTCGTGCCAGCGGCCGAGCTGGTACCAGCGCCTTGGACCGACAAATCGCTAATAAACCGCACGGCGGAAATGCTGCGAGCCGCTGGTATGCATCCCATCGTAATGACTAAAGAGATTGATGGTTTCGTTATGAATAGGATGCAAGGCGCGCTTTTGCATGAGGCGTTTCGACTTGTCGCAGGCGGATACGCAAGTGCTGAAGACGTCGATATCGGAATCCGGGAAGGTCTTGCGCTGCGTTGGTCCTTCATGGGGCCCTTCGAGACTATCGATCTCAACGCTCCCGGCGGTGTGCGCGACTATGTCGGCCGTTACGCGGGGGCCTACGAAAACTTAGCTGGCCAGCCCGCTGCTGACTGGCAGGGTAAGGTGTTGGACCAGATCGAGGCGGATCGCCGTGTGGCGCTGCCGCAGGAGAAACTTTCCGAGCGCCAAGCTTGGCGCGACCGCCGGCTGATGGCGCTGGCTGACCACAAGCGGCGTGCCGCGAACGAGATTGGAGACTAACTCATGTCCAACAAGGTTATTATTACCTGCGCCGTGACGGGCGCAATCCATACCCCGACCATGTCAGACCATCTGCCCATTACACCTGATGAGATCGCTGAGGCCGCAATCTCCGCAGCAGAGGCGGGCGCGTCGATACTTCACCTCCACGCCCGTGACCCTAAAACGGGCAAACCCGATCAGTCCGCTGAAGCTTTCAGGCCATTTCTTGGGCGTATCAAACAGTCTACCAACGCGATTGTGAACATCACCACGGGTGGCTCACCCTATATGAACGTGCAGGAACGAGTGCAGCCAGCCGCGCAATGGCAGCCTGAGGTTGCCTCGTTAAACATGGGGTCAATGAATTTTGGCTTCTTTCCATTGCTCGCAAAGTACAAGGAATTTAAGTACGAATGGGAGCGAGATCACCTTGAAGGTTCGCGAGACTTGGTCTTTCGTAACTCGTTCAAGGATATCGAATACGTGCTCGAAACCTGCTATGGCAATGGCACACGGTTTGAATTCGAATGCTACGACATTTCGCATCTCTATAACCTCGCGCATTTCGCTGACCGAGGCTTGGTGAAGCCACCTTTTTTCGTGCAGTCGGTGTTCGGTCTTCTGGGCGGGATCGGCACACATCCCGAGGATGTGATGCACATGAAGCGCACCGCCGATCGTCTGTTTGGTAGTGATTACCGCTGGTCCGTACTTGGAGCGGGTAAAGATCAGTTCCGTATCGCCACACAGGCAGTTGCGATGGGTGGAAATATCCGCGTGGGGCTGGAGGATTCGATCTGGATCTCCCGCAGCAAACTCGCGGAGTCTAATGCCCAGCAGGTAGTAAAGGCGCGAAGCATCGTCGAGGGGCTAGGCCTGGAAATTGCGACGCCCGATGAAGCGCGAGAGATGCTCTCGCTCAAGGGTGGCGATGCGGTGAATTTTTGAGGAGGAGGAAATATGCAAATTGACATATTGCTGGACGTCAAGACTACCCTGGGCGAGGGGCCGGTCTGGGATGTGGAGCAACAGCGACTCTATTTTATCGACTCAATGGACGGTCGGGTATTTCGCTGCGCCGCTGACGGAACAGATCTGAGAGCTTGGGACGTACCGGGCAAGATCGGCTCGATGGCGCTTCGCAAGAATGGTGAGGGGGCTATACTTTCACTCGATAAAGGATTCTGGCTCCTGGATTTCAAAAGCGGTCACTGCGAGTTGTTGCATGATCCTGAGTCCAATCTGGTGGATACCCGCATCAACGATGGAAAATGTGACCGGATGGGGCGCTTCTTTGCCGGGTCGATGGATATGATGGAAGAAGGCCCGAAGGGGGCACTCTACCGCGTTGAGCCGGACATGACCGTAACCAAGATTGAGGATGGAATCATTTGTTCCAATGGACCCTGCTTCAGTCCCGACGACAAGACCTTTTACTTTACCGACACCTGGACCGGCGAAGTCTGGGCCTATGACTATGACATCACCACGGGCGAGATTTCTAATCGGCGAACCTTCGCTAAGGTTGACACGTTAAATGGCGGAGCTGCGGACGGAGCAACGGTGGACTCCGAAGGTTACTACTGGATGGCGTTGGTATATGACGGGCGGATCTGTAGGTTTGCGCCCGACGGTACACTAGACCGAGAAATCGAGATGCCGGTAAAAAAAGTGACAAGTGTGCAGTTCGGCGGACCCGATCTAGACGTGCTCTACGTTACCTCTATGGCTAAGCCGCCGCTACCTCGCTTCCCGGGCGACGGAGTGCAGCGCGGCAGTCTCTTCGCCATCACTGGGCTTGGCGTGACAGGTATCCCAGAACCCCGCTTCGGCGGCTGAGTCAGGGATACTGACCAATTAGACGGGTAAGGTTCCTTTAGGTCGCTTATCACGTCCGATTACTTACGCATAAGTCAGGAAAAGACGAGCCAACTGGGCTCTAAATACACCCTTTGCCACCAGATCCCCCCTCAAGGGGCGGATCTGTTTCGGTTTGAACTATCTCTGTCCGACACTGACCTAGAGGCGCTACTAGCCACCTACACGCATGGTAAAAAGCCAGTATGCGTCGGACACCTTTCAGAAGTTGCTAACGCAACTAGGTTATCGGTGCAACATGAGTCGTAAGGAAAATTGCTGGGGAAATGCTCCATCAGAAAGCTTCTTCCATACTATGAAGACGGAGCTGGTTCACCATGAAGACATCAAAATGCGGGCTGAAGCGAAGCATGTGATCTTCGAGTATATCGAAGGGTTTTATAACTTGGTGCGGCTCCACTCCAGCAATGCTATATGAGTCCAGTGGACTATGAGTCAGCGCTACCAGCAGCTGCTTAAATATATGCCCGAAGACTGTTGCCACATCAGCACAGGGGCTGCCACAGAGGCAGTAGAAGCCATTCATTGGTAAGGTAATCCCCATTCATAACCGGGGAGCGATAAGTAGAGTTGGTTAGGCAGCCATGGTCACCTTCTGTTTCGGTGTTATCCCACCCAATGCCATGTTCGGCCGCTCGTGGTTGTACGTCCAGAGCCAGCGTGTGGCAAAATCCTGTACTTCAGCGATCGAGTCGAAAAGATAATGGCTCAGCCAATCATAACGGACTGTTCGGTTGTAACGTTCGATGTAGGCATTCTGCTGCGGCTTGCCAGGTTGAATGTGCAGCAACTCAATACCGTTCTGCTTCGCCCAACGGGTTAGTTTGCCACTGATGTATTCCGGGCCGTTGTCGCACCGAATGGCCTTGGGTCGGCCACGCCATTCGATCAACTGGTTTAAGGAGCGTATCACGCGCTCTGCTGGCAGTGAGAAGTCTGCATCGATGATCAGGCCTTCCCGATTGTGATCATCGATCACGTTAAACAACCGGTACGTTCGGCCATCGGCCAACTGATCATGCATGAAGTCCATCGACCAGCAGTCGTTCAGAGCAGTGGGTACAACCAATGGCGCAGGTTTTTCTCGCACCAATCGCTTTTTCGGCTTGATGCGTAAGTTCAGCTCCAATGCCCGGTAAATTCGGTAGATGCGCTTATGGTTCCAACGAAAGCCCTTCACGTTGCGCAGATACAAG
>NZ_JBQSXT010000035.1:0-19529 GCF_052378605.1 Halomonas sp. AOP27-A1-41 | reverse complement strand
TGATGCAGCTATTTGATAAATTCAGTACTCTATAACCCCTGCTTACCCAAGGCGATCCACCGATCTTATGACGAGAAAAACACTAGGCTTGAAAGTCAAAAGGCAGCAAGAGGCCAAGCCCTCTGACGACGTTGAAGATCAATCCCCCGATGACCCCGAAAAACGCTTTTTAAACGGCGTCGCTATTCATCCGTCCCCACGCATTCATTTAGAGCCGGGTTCCAGCCAGCGCAGCGTGCGGGCGATGGATTTGATCACGCCCATCGGAATGGGGCAGCGTGGCTTGATCGTCGCACCGCCAGGCTCCGGCAAAACGACGTTGCTCAAACATATATGCCAAGCCGTGGCCGAGGCGCACCCGGATATCAAGTTGTATGCCTTGCTGATCGATGAGCGCCCGGAAGAAGTGACGGATTTCAAGCGCAGCGTGTCGGCAGAGGTACATGCATCCTCTTCAGATGAAACCTACACACACCATGTGCGTATGGCCGATAAGCTCCTTGAGGCGGCGCGTAAGCAAGCGGGTGAGGGGCACGATGTGATGATCGTGATCGATTCGCTGACTAGGCTTTCACGCGTTCATAACGCCGAGCAGCGGGGCAATGGCCGCACCATGTCGGGTGGGCTGGATGCCCGAGCGATGGAAATACCGCGCAAGCTGTTTGGCGCCGCGAGGAAGATCGAAAACGGTGGGTCGCTCACGATTCTGGTCACCGTGCTGGTGGATACGGGAAGCCGTATGGATCAGGTGATTTTCGAGGAGTTTAAGGGCACGGGCAATATGGAGATCGTGCTGTCACGCGACGTGGCCAATCAACGCATCTTCCCCGCGATAGATATTGCCAAAAGCAGTACCCGCCGCGAAGAGCTTTTGATTGATGCAAAAGACATTGAAAAATTACGCACACTGCGTAGAGCGTTGACACAACTTAAACCAGCCGAAGGCGCGCAGAAGCTGTTTGAGCTATTGAAGAAATATCCAACCAATGCCGAGCTATTGGACGCGTTTTCACCAGGCTCCGCCTAGTCGTTAGGAAGACCTTTAGCGGCCAGACTGCTTACCCGTAGTTTGGTAAAACAGGCCTTAATTGCAAACGCCTTTAGCAGAGAAGCCCACCTTTTATTCGTTAAGAGGTGAGCTTCATTGGTAAGGTTTGACGATTACTTTTTCTTAAAGTTCAGGTTTGAAGCGGGCACTACTTTGCGAACCGGAAAGCCTTCAATTTCTTTGCGCTCAATGATGCTGTTTAACCGCCTTTCAATGGCGCAAAGATTTTTAAAGTCAGCCAAGGCGACAAACGAGATGGCTTCACCTGAGGCACCCGCGCGGCCGGTTCGACCGATACGGTGAATGTACTCTTCTGGCTGAAAAGGTAAATCGTAATTCACCACACGGCTTAGCTCGCCAATATCCAAGCCCCGCGCGGCAACCCCTGTGGCGACCAGGTACTTTAGCTCGCCAGATTTGAACTGCGCCAAAATCTTTTCGCGCATGGCCTGGCTTCTGTCGCCATGAATGGAATCCGCTTTGATGCCACGCTTTGCGAGTTGGTCAACCAGCTTGGCCGCGCCGTGTTTTTTCTCGATAAAAATAAGCGCTTGATCCCACGCTTGCTCGTTAATCAGGTGGCTCAGCAGGGCGGACTTGGTGTCTTTGTCTACGGTGATTAGCCATTGTTTGATATTAGCGGCGGCGCGAATGTTGGGAGAAATGGATATTTCAGACGCCAGGTCGGTCATCTTGCTGTCTGAAAAACCGTAGGCCAGCGCCCGAACGTCGCCATTTATGGTGGCCGAAAACAGCAGGTTCTGACGGTTTTCAGGCAGGCGTTCTATGATTTTGTTGATATCGTCGACAAAACCCATGTCGACCATTCTGTCCGCTTCGTCCAACACCATGGCTTTGAGTTCGTCAAAGTGCAGCGCACGCTGATGCGCCAAATCCAGCAATCTGCCCGGTGTGGCGACGAGGATATCAATCCCTTTAATTAGTCGCTGCTTTTGAGGTTCGCTATCCACACCGCCATACACCGCCATAGACGTTAAGTGAAGATGTTTAGCGTATTGAGCGACACTGGCTTCAACCTGAACCGCTAGCTCACGGGTCGGTACGAGGATCAGCGCACGTATGCGTTTGCCGCGTAGCGTTCCCGCTGTAGTGAATCTTTCCAGCAGAGGCAGAACGAAGGCAGCGGTTTTGCCTGTTCCGGTTTGTGCGGTGGCGATTAAATCGTTACCCGAAAGAATGGCAGGAATCGCCTGTTCCTGAATGGGCGTTGGGGCTTTGTAACCAAGTTCGGTAATCGCTTGAACAAGTGGGCTGGATAAGCCTAGTTTTGCAAATGACATAGGGGGCTCTGACGGGATGTCGTAAGGGGTGTCGAAATAAAAATATGCCGCAGTATAACGTAGTGCTTGTAGTAGCGCTGATTTACCGTGTTGCGTGAACTTTGCACATGCCTTGCTGCTCCGCATTCAAATTCCGAATAGGGCAGGCTGACCCGCAACGCCGTGCGCCATTATGAGATAATCGAGTCAGAGAATTGATTAAGCAATCGACGAAGAGGAATACATGAGCTGGTTTATATTGTTTGTAGCGGGTCTTCTGGAGATCGGCTGGGCCATCGGGCTGAAATATTCGGTGGGCTTTACAAAACTCTGGCCGACTGCCTGGACGCTACTTTCGCTAGTGGCGAGTTTTCTACTGCTGGGCCTGGCGCTGAAAACCCTGCCCGTGGGTACCGCTTACGCGATATGGGTAGGGATTGGCGCAGTGGGAACAGCCATTTTAGGCATCGTGCTGTTTGGCGAATCTTTGGGCGTACTCAAACTAATGAGTTTAACGCTGATCGTTGCGGGGCTTGTCGGGCTTAAACTTGCCCACGCCTGATATCCATGGAAACCGCTAGTGGCTGCCCGTTCATTAAGCGTACCGGGGTGTGCTACCCGAAAGGCCACCGGGAGTACGTTGTTGAAAGTACGTTGTCGAAATCTGCTCTGTTAATGCCAGCGTTATTGTTCATGACGCTTGATCGTGTTCATCACCGGCAGCCCGCTCCTCCGCCTGATCCAACAGTACTGGGCCACTACCCGCCTCCGCCAACTCATCATCTGGGTTATACAGCGGGCAGCGGGTCATGCTTAAACAGCCGCAGCCGATACAGCCGCTGAGGTTATTGCGCAGCGTTTGCAGGTAGGCAATGCGGCCATCCAGCATGCGCTGCCAGTTCTTGGAAAGTTGCTGCCAATCTTCCACCGTGGGCGTGCGGTTATTGGGCAGTGACTCGAAAGCTTGCTTGACCTCGTCCAGGCTGACGCCCACTTTTTGCGCGGCTTTAATCACTGAAATGCGCCTTAGCACCTCCGGTTTATAGCGGCGTTGGTTGCCCGCATTGCGCGAGCTTTGAATGAGCCCCTGCTGTTCGTAAAAGTGCAGGGCGCTGATATTAATGCCGCAGCGCTTGGCGACTTTGCCGACACTCCAGTTTGCCTCCGCCATTCTCGCTCCCGTTTTTCTTCTGGTTCAAAAAAAGCTTTACCTCAACTTGGGTTGAGGTTTTAACCTTTTATCCGAACCCACGCAAGGAGAACAACATGTACCTGGAACACGTGAATCTGGTCGTTGCTGATATGAATGCCATGCTGGAGTTTTACCGCGCTGCCTTCCCCCACTGGCATATACGCGATGAGGGGCAGGGTGAGTGGTACGGCAAGCCACGCAAATGGGTGCACTTTGGTGATGACAAACATTACCTGGCGTTAAGCGACCATGGCGAAGGGCAGAACCGAGCGCTGGAAGGCCATAGTGTGGGTTTGGCTCACTTTGCCTACGTGACCGATAACCTGGATGCCGTAGTGGCTCGATTAAATAACGCGGGCTTTGCCGTTGCCAAACCGGGTGCCACCGAGCCGTTTCGTAAAAACGTTTACTTCGTTGACCCCGCGGGGTTTGAGGTGGAGTTTGTTGAGTATCTGAGCGACATCCCGGCAGAGCGTAATTTAAATCGCGATGCGCAGTAACCAGCAGTGTAGAAAGAATCAGAGCAACGGAAGGGAGATACTGTAGTGAAAGTCGTCGTGATTTTTCATTCTGTAACAGGCACTACCAAAAAGCTGGCCCACTCGATTGCATCAGGTGCTGCAATGGAACCTGGTGTTGAAGTGGTCGCAGTAGAAATTGTTGGCGCCGATATTGTTGAAGGGCGTTTTCGTAACACCGAGCTGCTGCGGCAACTCGATAATGCTGATGCGATTATCTTTGGCTCACCTACTTATATGGGCTGCGTATCAGCACAGTTTAAAGCGTTTACGGATGCCACAAGTGAGTGGTGGGCAAGACAAGCATGGGCAAACAAAATTGCCGCTGGTTTTACCATTGGTGCTAACTTAAGTGGTGATCAACTGAATACCATTCAGTACCTGCAAGTGTTCGCTAGTCAGCACGGTATGTTTTGGGTGGGTCTGGATACACCGGGTAATTATGATCCTGCAATGCGTAACAGGCTTGGTGCGCAGTCCGGGCTTATTGCCCATTCCGTGGATACTGATCTCAATGAAACGGACTTACTTACTGCGCGTTATTTAGGTCAGCGGGTAGTACAAACCGCTCAAAAGCTCGCGGCGTGAAGGAGGAAAAGCGCGAATTTGTGAAACGCTATGAAACAGAGCGGTGCATTGAATGACAGCACATTGAATATGACAAGTGTTTAATAAATAGTGAGCTTCGTAAGCATCTCGCGCTAAAACATAAGGTGAAGTTAAAGCTTTCCATGAAGCGGCACTAAAGTGGGGTGGAACATGCAAGGGCGCACGGGGTTACAGGCATAATTATCATACTGCCTTTATTTGAAATAGGAATCGACATCACAGGGGCGTTTAAGCATGTCTACTCGTATGAAATTTTGGAGTACATGGGTAGCCAATAAGGGCTGCCATGAATGCTGTAACTCAGCGGTACTAATCTCCATCGTTATGGGCTTGAGATAAGAATGGACTATCTAGAAGTCAACGCCAGCGACGTTTCCACCCAGCTTTTACTGGAAGCCGATCCTTCTGAGCAGAGTATCGCATCGTATCTGAATGGCGCTTGGTGCTTCGCGGCAAAGCTAAACGGAAACGTCGTTGGTGCCTGTGTCACAAAACCTATTAACACCAACATCGCTGAAATATTTAATATCGCGGTTTACCCGGAATTTCAGCAGCAGGGCCTTGGTTCTGGACTACTGAGCTTTGTCTTGTCTGAGTTAGTAAGCAAAAAAATACAGCGTGTGGAATTAAGCACTGGCACTTTTGGATATCAGCTGACCTATTACCAACGCCATGGGTTTAGAGTTGATCATGTGGTTAAAAACTATTTTTTGAATAATTACCCTGAGCCGATTCTTGAAGATGGCATACAGCATCAAGACGCGTTGCGGCTGTACGTAACGCTATAAAAAGGTGAGTTCAGTGGCAAAAGTAACCTTAAAAGGGTTTATCGAGGTTCCCGGTAGCGATCTTGATGGCGTGCAAGCCGAACTTAACACTCACCGCCAACTTACTCTTGAGGAGCCAGGCTGCATAACGTTTAAGGTTACTCAAGATAAAACTGACCCGTGCCGTTTTGATGTTTATGAGGAATTTATTGACCGCAAAGCCTTTGGGGAACATACGATGTGTTTGAGTAGGCTATCGTATCTTTTACTAATCAAGAGAGGCGTCGATAGGCGGTTTTGCGACGCAGTAAAACTTGCCTGAGATGCGCCCTCGCTGCAAGGTAACCCCTTAACATCACCACTTTTCGAGGAATTCTTGTGAATAAAGTCGCCATCGTAACTGGAGGAGGGCGCGGTATTGGCGCCGCTACTTCAATTATGTTATCGGGCCAAGGGTATGCCGTTTGCGTTAACTACCTTAAAAATAAAGCAGCAGCAGACGCAGTGGCGACGCATATTATTGAAGCGGGCGGTAGAGCGATGGTCTTCCAGGCGGATGTTTCAGTGGAAAGTGAAGTGCATTCACTGTTTGAGGCAACCCGAAAGCGGTTGGGAAAAGTAACGCACTTGGTTAATAACGCGGGCATTCTATATACCCAGTCTGTGTTTACCGATATTAGTGCTGAGCGCTTCCAGAAGGTGTTGAACGCCAACGTGATGAGTGCTTTTCTGTGTTCGAAGGCATTTATCAATCAGGCAGAGGGAGCGGGCGCGATTGTCAATGTCTCTTCCGCTGCGGCACGCACCGGTGCGCCGTTTGAGTATATTGACTATGCCACATCAAAAGGTGCGATGGATTCGATGACCAAAGGCTTGGCTCTTGAGCTTGCTGACAGGAGTATTCGCGTTAACGGAGTGCGGCCAGGCTTTATCCATACGGATATGCATGCCGATGGCGGGGAACCGGGGCGGGTTGAGCGCTTGGCGCCCCAAATCCCTTTAAAACGTGGCGGCACCCCTGAAGAGGTTGCTCAGGCTATCACTTGGCTTCTATCGGATGAGGCTTCTTATGTGACCGGCTCGTTTATTGATATTGCGGGTGGTCGGTAGTTTGTCTTAAGCGAGTAGAGGTTTTTTTCAATCGCCAACTCGACGTTACTGTCGGAAAAACCTTCAAGAGAGCGCTTCATGGGTATAATGCGCCCCATCGCCAATTGCCGTAGTGTGGGCGCGCATATCGGGTCGTATCGGCGAGTTTATCAGTCGATTCTCATTTTACTGTTGAAGGTAGCTGACATGATCAATACCAAAATTTACAAGGCCGTTTATGAGTTGGCTGAAAAGCTGATGAAGGCGGCAGAGAAGGACGATCGAGAGACGTTTGATTCGCTTTATGCAGAGCTGAACGCTATTTGTATCGAGCATGAAGATACCGATAAGGATCATCCGGAGCAGTGGGAAACGTTGGCGGATTTTACCGAAGAGCTGGATGATGCGCTGGTGATGTATGAAAAGGCGCTTCGCAAAGCCGAGGTCGCCAATGCTAAAGACCACCTGTCGTCTATCGGTTTTTCAATGGCGACCCTGCAGGTTGAGTTGGGCCAGGAAGAGGCTGCTATTCAACATCTGCAAAATGCCAAAATCAGCGCCAACAAGATTGAAGATAAAGATTTGAAAGCAGAAATTGGTGAGCTGCTTGAAAAACTGACAGCGAAATAGCGGGCTTTGTTGTTACCATGATGATCTTGATAAATGCACATCCAGCGGGATTGTGCTGGGTTTTCCTAAGACCAGGAGCTGTCGTTTGACCAATAATGATATTTTTCGCCGTATCCGGTACTGCTTTGATTTAAAAGATACTGCCGTATTGAAAGTTTTTGCGCTGGCAGAGTTCACAGTATCTGAGGAGCAGGTGTCCGGGTGGCTGAAAAAGGAGGAAGACGAAAAATTCCTCAAGATGAGAGACCGCGAGTTGGCCGCGTTTCTTAACGGATTTATTAGCTATAAGCGTGGGAAGCGCGACGGCGAGCAGCCCGCGCCAGAAAGTAACTTGAACAACAATATGGTGTTCCAGAAGCTGCGCATTGCGCTGAATTTAAAAGCCGACGATATTTTAGCTATTTTTGAGCAGGCCGAGTTTCGGTTAAGCAACCACGAGTTAAGCGCTTTTTTTCGTAAGCCTACCCATAAAAATTATCGCGAGTGTAAAGACCAGGTGTTGCGTAATTTTTTAATGGGTCTTCAGTTCCAGCAACGCCCTGAATCCAAGGGTTCAGAAGAGGTCTGAGGTTGTCACGCCGCTGTGATTTACAGGGTTCAGAAGTAAAAAATGGCCATTCAATGCGAATGGCCATTTGCTTTTAAGCGTTTTTTAAACAGAACTTAACGCTTTAGCAGGTTGGTTTTGGCCAGATCAATTACTTCGTGCATGCTGCCATCCATGACGGCACGTAGCCCCCAGAGGCTAAACCCTTTGACTTGCTCTATGCCGATGGTGGGCGGCAGTACCAACTCTTGTTTGGCTATCACTACATCAAGCACGGCGGGGCCGTCGTGGGCTAATACGCTATCGATGGCGTCGGCCAGCTCGCCAGGGTTTTCAACACGACGGGCATAAATGCCCATTGCGCTTGCAACGGCAGCAAAGTCGGGATTATCCAGGTCTACGCCCGTATTAATGAAACCGGCTGCTTTCATTTCAAGCGCAACGAAGCCGAGTACTCCATTATTAAAGATGACGATTTTGATCGGAATGTTGTGCTGTTTAAGTGACAGTAAATCGCCCATCAGCATGGAAAGGCCACCGTCGCCGGAGAACGTAATCACTTGCCGACCCGGCTGCGCGTACTGAATGCCAATCGCCTGAGGCATGGCGTTAGCCATCGAGCCATGCGAGAACGAGCCGATAAGACGACGTTGACCGTTCATTTTAAGGTAGCGTGCCGACCAGACCGTGCACGTTCCTACATCGGCAGTAAAAATCGCATCCTCATTGGCCTTTTCGCTCAACAAGCGCGCAAGATACTGTGGATGGATAGGTGAGTGGGCCGAGTGGTTTTGCGCCTGTTTGTCCAGCCCTTCGCGCGCTTTAACGTAGTGAGCCAGCGCTGCATCCAGAAAGTGCCGGTCAGTGCGCGTATGAAGCTCCGGCAGAATGGCCTCAATGGTTAACCCGATATCGCCGACCACGCCCAATGCCAGCTTGGCACGTCTGCCCAGGTTTTCAGGGCGAATATCGACCTGCACGACGTTGGTCTTTTGCGGTAAAAACTGTTTATACGGAAAATCCGTGCCCAGCATCAGCAGCAGGTCGCACTCCTGCATGGCCGCGTAACCTGATGAAAACCCGATAAAGCCGGTCATGCCGACATCGTAGGGGTTGTCATATTCGACGTGCTCTTTGCCGCCGAGTGCGTGCACGATGGGGCTCTTAAGCGCATCGGCCAATTGCATTAGCTGGGCGTGTGAACCGGCGCAGCCTCGGCCAGCGAAGAGCGTAATGCGCTCTGCATCGTTGAGCAGTTTGGCGAGTGCTTCCACTTCGGTTTTGGCGGGCACTACACGTGGCGTGGGGGGTAATAAGCCATGGCGCGGCGTTATCGTTTTAACCGGTGAGGTGCGCAGCGCAACATCACCAGGCAGCACCACGACCGCAACGCCACGCTGCCCAACGGCGGCGCGAATGGCATTGTCCAGTACATAAGGTAATTGGCTGGCGTCGGAGACCAGCTCGCAGTAGTGGCTGCATTCACGAAACAGTTCTTGGGGGTGGGTTTCCTGAAAGTAGCCGCCGCCGATCTCTGAAGAGGGAATATGCGCGGCAATGGCCAACACCGGCGTGCGCGTGCGGTGGGCATCGAACAAGCCGTTGATAAGGTGCAAGTTGCCGGGGCCGCAAGAGCCTGCACAAACGGCCAGGCTACCGGTTAGTTGTGATTCGCCGCTGGCCGCGAATGCGGCAACTTCCTCATGGCGTAGGCCCACCCATTCGATGCTGGGCCGCTCGCGTATGGCCTCGGTTAGGCCATTCAGGCTGTCGCCGACAACGCCGTAGATCCGCTCAACACCACTTTCCACCAGCGTTTCGATCACTAAATCAGATACGTTTTTGATAGACATGAGAGACCTCAAACAAAGTTCAGGTTTAACGTTGCGGCTGTTTGCTTGCGCGTGTTGTAGCAGGCCTCTTTATCCGTTTTAAGGTCGATGCCGTAGGTGGGAATGATCGTCTTGAGCTGGGGGAGCCAGCCATCATCGGTTAGCTTGTCGGCAAAGCATTTCTCCAATACCTCTAGCGCGATAAAGGCCGCCGTTGATGCGCCAGGAGAAGCGCCTAGTAACGCGGCGAGGGAGTGATTGGACGAGGAGATTAGCTCGGTGCCAAACTCCAACACACCGGCTTTCTCATGGCTGGGTTTAATGATTTGCACGCGCTGCCCCGCCACGGCGTGGGTCCAGTCATGATGGCGTGCCATAGGGTAGTATTGGCGCAGCATCTCAAATTGATGGTTCTTGCTTTGCAGCACTTGGGAGACCAGATACTCCGTTAGTTGCCAGTTATCCTTTGCAACATCAAGCATGGGAATCACATTATCCAGGTGTACCGAACGGAACATGTCGGTCAGAGAACCTTGCTTGAGAAAGCGCGATGAAAAACCGGCGTAAGGGCCGAAGAGCAGCGATTTTTTATCACCAATAATGCGCGTATCCAGGTGGGGAACTGACATCGGGGGCGAGCCATGGGCTGCCTTGCCGTACACCTTGGCGTGGTGACGTTCGCTAATGCTGTCTATATCGCAGCGTAGCCAAATACCACTGACGGGGAAGCCGCCGTAACCATGCCCTTCAGGGATACCAGACTTTTGCAGCAGTTCGATAGCGCCGCCACCCGCACCGATAAACACGAATCCGGCCTGAATGCTTTCATGGTGCTTGCTGTGCGTATCGTGTATTTCCACGCACCAGCGGTTGTCGTTTTGGCGGGTAATATCCTGCACGTGCTTCAGGTAGTGAATTTCGAACCCGGATTGCTGCGACAAATGGTCGAACAGCAGGTGAGTAAGCGCGCCATAGTCGACATCAGACCCTGATATGATACGCGTCGCCGCGACGGGCTCGCCATCGCTGCGTCCTTCCATGATGAGCGGGGTCCACTGCTCTATCTGCGCAGGGTCTTCGCTATATTCCATCCCGCGATAGCAGTGGTGCGATGACATCTGTTTAAAGCGCTGGCGTAGATAGTTGACGTTATCCTCTCCCCAAACAAAGCTCATGTGCGGGCAGGGATTGATAAACGCCTGGGGGTTGGGAATGGCCCCTTTCTTGACCAGGTAGGTCCAGAGTTGGCGTGAAATATCGAACTCTGTGTTGACCTCCAGCGCCTTGCTGATATCAACCGTGCCGTCTGAGCGAGCAGGGGTGTAGTTCATTTCGCAGTTGGCGGCATGTCCGGTACCTGCGTTATTCCAACCATTGGAGCTTTCCTGGGCGCAATCTTTCAGCGTTTCCAGTACCACAATCTTGAGTGAAGGCTCTAGCTCTTTGAGGAGGGTTGCGAGCGTGGCGCTCATTATGCCAGCGCCGACCATTACAATATCTGCCCGCTCGGGAATCTGTGCTGATGTAGGCATGAACGTTCTCCGCTTAGGAACTCAACACTTGCTTGATGCGCTGATAAAAGGAAGGTCTATATCCTGAGGCACTATGGCATACACGCGTCGCCAAGGCTGGTTATCGATTAGATGCCAGCGGTGGCCGCCGCCTGTGGTGTCTTCCGCCAATAAAATGTCGCCGGGGTGCAGCGTGAATGAGTCGCCCGTGCGCGTCTCGAAAGTGAGTGTGCCGCTAAGCGTTAAGACGAATTGGCGGTTGGGAGCGTCATGCCAGCTAAAGCTGCCGCCTTCGCTTGTTTCGCGAAAGGAGATACTGGTCGTTTCGATGACATCACTGAGCAAGTCATGGCGCTCGCCTTTGGGAAGATCGATCCATCCTTCTTCAAAACACGATTGATGGTTACTGCCTGTCCATAACCTTACGCATCGGAACATTACTGACTCCTGGTTGTGAGTAGTGACAAAACATGATGAAAAATAGAACAATCATCTGAGTTTAAATACTAGTTCGGATTTTGTGCAATAAGGTGCGTGACCAAAGCTAAATTTATGCCTAAGGTGAAGTGGATTTGATATTTTCAATATGGGCATGGGCTGGGGATTCCATGCCGCTATTCTTTTTATAAAAAAGGGATTGGCGCTTTTCCTGTTAGCCGCCAATTATCTCTGGCAGGCTCTATAACGTTTTTAAATAAAAGGAAACCACCATGGGAATCAAAAAAAAATTAACGCTAGCGGCAAGCATGTGTGCCTTGTTCGTGGCCATCACAGCGGATGCATGCACGCGCGCGGTATATCAGGGCCCTGATGACATGATTATCACGGCGCGCTCCATGGATTGGAGGGACGAAATACATCCGAACCTATGGCTGTTTCCAAAGGGGATGGAGCGCGATGGTGCGGCTGGACCCAACTCCGTTACTTGGACATCCCAGTATGGAAGTGTCGTTACTAGCGCGTTTGATATCTCAAGCACTGATGGCATGAACGAAAAAGGCTTGGTGGCTAACCTGCTATGGCTTGCTGAGGCAGAGTATCCTGAATTTGGGCCGGATGACGAGGGGCTTTCCGTGGCTGCCTGGGTCCAGTATGTTTTGGATAATTTTGCGACCGTTGATGAGGCGGTGGAGGCGCTGCGCGATGAGCCTTTTGTGGTCGTCTCTGCTGAAATACCGGGCACCACTCGATTTGCTACGCTTCACTTGTCAATTTCAGATGCCAAGGGTGATAGCGCAATATTTGAGTATATCGGCGGTAAACTCACTATTCATCACGATACGTCATACAATGTGGTGACAAACTCGCCCACCTTCGAGCAGCAACTGACGCTGGATGACTACTGGAGACAGATCGGTGGTTTGGTCATGCTGCCTGGCACAAACCGTGCCGCAGATCGATTTGTCAGAGCGTCGTTCTACATGGATGCCATCCCTAAAACGAGCGATACAAGAGTCGCTGTTGGCAGTGCATTTAGCGTGATTCGCAATGCGTCTGTTCCTTTCGGCATCTCATCAGAAGAGGAGCCGAATATTTCTTCCACCAGGTGGAGAGCGGTATCTGATCAGAAACACCTTGTTTATTATTTCGAGACGGCACTTACGCCTAACACGTTTTGGGTGGATATGAAGGATGCCGACTTTACTGAGGGCGCGCCTGTTCGCAAACTGAGCCTCAAGAATAACAGTGTTTATGCAGGCAATACGGTCAACGCGTTTGAGGACGCCGAGCCTTTTGAGTTTGCTGGCCTGTAAGGTGCGTTAAGGGCATTTTTTTGCTAGTTAGCGCATGAAATAGCCCCCTGTGTCGCGGTTAGCGCAGGGGGCTTTCTCTTACTTAATAAAGCCAAGAGATAGAAAAAACTGCGGTTAGCTTGTTCGATTATTATGATTAATACTAGGCTTGGTACGAAAACTGCTTGCGCTCGACCATACGGCGTTAAAAATCAGCTCAAAATACTCATTTACACATGTAAACTCCGTTTTTTCGCTGATTTTGCCTTGTCTGGCCTTCGCTCAGCGACTTTTCGTACAAACCCTAAAGTAATGGCGACTGGTACCGATATTAAATTAAGCACACCTATTTACTGATCGCTGCCCAGAGTTATCCATGCCAAAAATCGTGATCTGTTTCATTACAGCCCTGCTAATGCTGGCACCTTATGCTCAAGCGAATACCGATGCGGCTGAGGCCGCGGCGCTGGCATGGCTTGATGCAATCGATAGTGGCGAGTATGAGCTGGCTTGGGAGGAGTCATCACCGCTTCTTAAGAGTCCGCTTTCGCCCAGTATGCTGGAGCGGATCATTAGCGCAGCGCGCCGTGACTTCGGATCGGTGGAGTCAAGAAGCCGCACACGCGTCATCACGCAAACCTCTATGCCCGGCGCTCCCAAAAATGACTACAAAAAGTTCATCTATCAGACGCGTTTTGCCAACAAGTCTGATATTACCGAAACCATTACGCCGCACTTTGAAGGCGGCGTTTGGAAAGTAAGTGGATACTATGTGAACTGATCAGCAACAAGTGGATTGCCCCGTTGCTACAACCGTGGGGTGTTGAATCTTCACGCAGGCAAAAATGGCGTTCCCCGAAGTGTTGTTCCACGGCGTGATGGCGGCAATATCCAGCATGGGCTGGTTAATCAAACCGCTGCTCACATAGCCATTATCAATAAAATGGCGAACATGGGACCCGGTACCACACGCTACATCTAGGTGAAGGTTGCCACCGGTACCAAAAATGTGATGAAGCCTTTGCACGGCGTTGCTTTGCGCCCGGTAGTCGATGTTTCCGCACATCACATCGTAATAGCCAGAAAGGTCGGTATAGAGTGCGTTAAAGGACATGGCGGCCTGGGTAGCTTGGGAGTGAGGGTGGCGCATAGTAAACGAGTGGAGTGGCTTTTAGAAGCCAGCCGTGCGGAGGGGGATTTTGATCAAGACATCGCAGGCCGTCGCACAGGCTTGCGATGTCTTTTTCGGTTTATAGTGAGATGTCAGGCACAAACTGCATACTTACCGCCACCCGGTTCCAACTATTAATGGCTAGAATCACCGTGGTCAGCTCAAGAAGGTCCTGTTCGCCAAAGGCAGCCAGAGCATTCTGGTAGACGCTGTCGCTAACAGACTGTTGGCTGATTAAGGTAAGCGCTTCGGCCCACTCAAGGGCTGCACGTTCCTGTTTATTGAAGCAGGGGGCTTCCCGCCAGGCAGGCAGTACATCCAGTCTTACCTGATGCTCGCCGTCGTCTCGGGCTTCCTGAGTATGCATATGCTGGCAGAAGCAGCACTGGTTGATCTGGGAAACGCGTAGCTGAACGAGGTGGATGATGGCAGGCGTTACCGCGCTATTAGCCGCTACTTCGCCCAGAGGCACCAAATGTTTAGCAAGGCGAGGAGTTAGCTTGTAAACGGCTTGTCGAGAAAGACGCTGAGACATGGCAGTGACCTCGTTGATTGATGAGGTCTCAGCATATAAAGGTGTGCGTACTACGCCTTGTAAATTTGCGACAACTTGCGCTGGCGGTAAGAGGCGGGTGTTTCGTTGGTAAATGATTGGAAGGCGTGGGTAAAGTGCGGTTGATCATAGTAGCCACAGTGGAGCGCTATTTCTGATAGCGGCCGGTCAGCTTCAAGTAAGCACAGTCGCGCTCGGTTGAGTCGAGCATACGTCACCAATGCGCCAGGCGAGACACCAACTTCACGTTTTAATCGACGCTCCAGGGTGCGTCGTGTTAACCCAACATTGGCAGCTAACTGCTCAGGTGGGAGCTGTAACTGGTTAATGGCCTGGATGATTCCTGGCACAGGGCTGTTACTCGTTAGTCGACTTTTGAGTAAATCCAGAAGCCATGTTTCAAGCAGGGCTAATCCTTTGGGTGCATCAAGCTGATAAAGGCGCTCCACCACCGGCATTAAACTGTCCATCCAGGAGGGGGTTATGTCATCGCCCAAGCAAAGATGCGCGTCTATACACTGTTCCGGGGCTAAGCCCAGGAGACTATACATACTGGTCGGTTTAAACCGAATGCCCATCCGGGGGGTGGACGTATCAAACGTCTCAAGCAACATGTGTCTGTTAAAGCAGAGCGTGACGATGGGACGAGAGCTTCCAAGGTGAATGGTGAGGCTGGCGCCTGCATCGGGGTAAAGCTTTTCTACGATGGGGTGCGCAAGGGTGTTTTGCCCGCCCATCGACCAAAGGCATTGCACCCATGTGCGAAGGTTGGTGTTGGGCAGGCGCTGCTGGAAATTCAAATGAACGGCGTTACCGGGCAGAATAAAATTGGCCATAGTGACAACCTGCTTCGTTGATGAACGGGCTTCATCGCATGGCCTGTATTAAACTGCAAATACATAGGCTACGAAAGTGGCACTGTTTGGGCAGTGAAGCTCTCAATACTCAAATCGGTATGGGTAGCTGAGAACGGCGCCATACGCTAGGCGACACGCTTTCCTGCCGTGACCAGATTCTGCGCAGCTGGCGCTCATCTCCAAACCCGGATTCAGCGGCAATGCGCGCGAGTGTCCAGGTGGTTTCGGTCATTAACGCCTTGGCGCGCTGGAGTCTCAGGCCCGCAATATAATCGCCTACCAACATGCCGGTGAGATGTTTAAACCGCCGCCGAAAATGGCGTTCGCTCATGGCGGCCTGTGTAGCGAGCATGTCCACACGCCAAGGCTGTGAGGGAGCCGCGCAAAGGGTGTCTTGCACCCGGTGAATTCGTTCATCCACGTGGTTGCGCCCTTCAAGCCAGGCGCCCAGCTGGGGCTCTTGCCCGCTGCGTCGTAGGTAAAGCACCATCTCACGCGCAACGCTTAAGGCCAACTGATGACCGCATGTACGGGTAAGCCAATACAGCATGGTATCGACGCCGGTCGAGATGCCCGCACTGGTTAAATAGTGCCCATCTTCGATAAAGATGCAGTCGCGCTGTACCTTGGCTAAGGGCGCTTTGGTGCGTAACTGGTCGAGCAGTGTGTGATGGGTGGTGCAGCGTCGTCCGTTTAGCAGGCCCGTTTCAGCGAGTAATAGCGTGCCTGAACAAACGGTCATCACAGTATCCGCGTACTGGGCGTTGGCCCTGAGCCAGCCGACACAGGTTTGCTGTGCCAATGGCTCAATGCTGTTGCGGTATTGCCCTGGAATAAGCAGTAAATGCTGATGCGTTAGCTGCTCAGGCAGCGTATCTATGCCGCTAAGCGATAGCGGCCCGAGCCATTGCAAGGCTTCCTCCGGGCCGATATAACGCACGTCAATCTCGATAGACAGACGGCTTGCGCATTGCAATACCTGCAGCGGGCCAATCAAGTCGAGCGGTACTTGCCCCGGCATCATCAATACCGCAATTCGTAATGGTTCATTCACACTTGCTTTGCCACTCATTGATGACATCCGTGGTGTTGATGATGCGCGCAAAGCGTTCTTCAAGCACCAGCTCTGTACGCGCCTTGATATCTTCCGCCGACCAGGTGATACCTTGGCGCGTCATGGGAAAGGTCAAGGTGGCGTCACTAACGAAATCGACGCTAAAACCAAGGTCTGATGCAACGCGTGCCGTGGTTTCGCAGCATTGCTCGGTGCGAATGCCGCTGATCACAAGACGGGTAATGCCGCGCTCGCGCAGCCAGCTTTCAAGTAGCGTATCACTAAAGGCGTTATGCACACGCTTGTTAAACGTGACGGCCACCTTATCGTTAAAATTCTCTAGCGGACAAACCAGGCCGTTTGCGGGGTCAAATGCACCTTGGCTGCCGGGCTCTTCATGAAGTATCCGTACAACGGTAATCTGATGGGCCTTTGCCGCGTTTAACAGGGCGCGCTGGTTCGGGCGCCACGCTTTAGCAAGTGATTCTACCCAATAATCACGCGCAGGGAAGGAGGATTGTATGTCGATCATGAGTAGTGCGGTGTTCGAGCGTGACATGGTAAGCCTCAATAGTAGTGCAGAAAGGCTATAGGCTAATAGGGTTCAGGTACGCGAACGATGTGCTGATCGGTCAACAATCGGACAATATCGGACATCATTGTTTTGATGAGTAAACACCAATAATTAGCTATGGAGTCTACTGCTTCGCCTACGTTATGCTTTTTAAAACCGTTTTTAGATCAAGAGAACTTCATGGCCCTTATCGCAATGAC
The DNA here is from genome assembly GCF_052378605.1 of Halomonas sp. AOP27-A1-41. Classification (NCBI taxonomy): domain Bacteria; kingdom Pseudomonadati; phylum Pseudomonadota; class Gammaproteobacteria; order Oceanospirillales; family Halomonadaceae; genus Halomonas; species Halomonas sp. AOP27-A1-41. The sequence goes on along the minus strand of NZ_JBQSXT010000035.1, from coordinate 2,364 downwards.
TCCAGAACCCCCGTATTACGCCGTTATTTTCACCTCTTTGCGCACGAGTATTGAAGATGGCTATGATGACATGGCGGAGCGTATGGTTGAGTTAGCCATGCAGCAGCCAGGTTTTTTAGGCGTTGAATCGGCTCGTAATGAGGTGGGCGTAACGGTTTCCTACTGGGCTGATTTGGCCTCGATTAAAGCGTGGAAGGCGCATGCCGAACATAAAGAAGCACAGCGGCTTGGGCATCAGCAGTGGTATCAGCACTTTAAAACTCGGATTGCCAAGGTCGAGCGGGATTACGGTATCTAGCGGATGCTACTTTCCTGGTCTACTGCTTTATGTCGGTTACACCATCAAGCGCGTGAGTGCTTGTAGCCCCAGAGCAATCAACAGCACTATTACGCCGCCTATCAAACTGGTAAACAACGCATGGCGCTTCCATAGCAAAAGCACTCGATTACCGAAGCGATAAACCAGCCAGGCTAAGCCATAGTAGCGAAGGCCACGAGCAATTAATGCCGCTAGCAAGAACAGCAAGACAGGGTAGCCCGAAAGGCCTGCAGTTATCATGGCTATCGGAAAGGGGATAGGCAGGATACCCATGGCTATAATGGCAGCGAAGCCGTATTGATCAAAAAACAGTTGAAACGCCTGAAAGCTCTCCTGCATACCGGTGACGTTGATAAACCATGTGCCTATCGACGTAAATAACAGCAAGCCTACGCTATAGCCCACCAGGGAGGCGATCAGACAGCCCAATGTAGTGATGGTAGCCAAAAGCCAGATCCGCTGCTTGTTGGCTGCCATTAGCGGGATGAGTATTAGCTCAATGGGAATGGGTAAAATAATGGTTTCAAGGAATGAGAACACACCCAATAGCCATAGCATATTCTTTGAGCCGTTAATGCGCTCGAACCACACTTTAGGACTTTTTGAGATAATGGCCATGGATGGGGTCTACATCGGCGGACTAATACGGCGGTACATACTGGATCAGTCCCATGGTATTGTCTAGCGCGAGTGGTGAGGTGGCGATACGTAGGCAGTAGGATCATTTTACTCTTCATCATTTCTCTTATTGGCTGAGATATAACAGATGCCCCCACACTCTTCTCCTTTCGCAGCTCCTGTTTTTTGGCGTGACCCAAAAATGCCGTATATAGAGCTTCGCAAAACCAGCGATGCGCGTCAGGTCTGTTATGCGCCACATAGCCATACACATTGGTCGTTAGGGGCGGTGACTGCTGGTAAAAGCACGTTTAGTTACCGTGATACGTCTTATAACATTAGCACGGGTGATTTAGTGCTAATGAACCCACATTGGGTGCATGCCTGTAATCCCATTGAAAATGAACCTTGGGCTTATATGATGCTGTATGTAGATACACGTTGGCTGACCGATTTACGTTACCAGGCCGGGCTGCTGGCTTCACTCTGCTGGGAAGATATTGCAACGGCGGTGATATCGCAGCCTGTGCTCTATCACGGCTATCGGGCAATGGCCGCTTGCTTGCTGGATAACCAGCGCAGCCTGCTTGAGAAGCAAACGGTGGTGGTCGGTTACCTGCTTGAGGTGTTGCAGTGGCTTGCCCAAGAATCCTGCCAGCCACAACCAAAAGTACCGGGCGAGCTCATGGCGGTGGCCGCGTATCTTGATATGCACGCCTCAAAAGAGATATCACTGGCAGATCTTTGCGCTTACTCCGGATATAGTGCTGGGCATCTGATTCGTACGTTTAAGCAACACTTTGGTTTGACGCCACATGCATATCTGGTTAATCGGCGAATCCAGCTTGGCCAGCGTGAACTCAAGCAGGGAAAGCCGATCATTGAAACAGCCTTAAAGGTAGGCTTTAACGATCAGCCCCATTTCCAAAGAACCTTTAAGCAGCTGGTTGCCGCGACTCCCAAACAGTATCGCAAATCGCTAGGCGAGTAATAAAAATAGGCAGCTAGCGGCCAGTAACACCGCGAGCAGCCGGTTAATGGCCACTAATAATTGAGGCGTTTGAATATAGCGCTTTAAAAAAGCCCCCGCGTACACCCAGCTTGCTAGCGATAACCAGCAAATGGGTAGGTACAGTGTAGCGAAAATGGCAATTTGCGTCAGGTCGTTACCGTTTGTATAAGCGCCAATGCCTGAGGCTGATGCAATCCACGCCTTGGGGTTTAGCCACTGCATGATCGCGCCCGTCATAAACCCTGGTGGTTTCGATGTTGTTTGCTCAGGTAGCCTGCCGTCATCCATGGCTAACTTGATACTTAGGTAAAGCAGAAATGCTACTCCTGCCCAACGGAGTAACACCTCGAGCAGGGGCACTGTGGTCAGCAATGAGTAAAGCCCTGCGCCAATTCCTAGAAACAGCGCTATAAAC
>NZ_JBQSXT010000034.1:0-20821 GCF_052378605.1 Halomonas sp. AOP27-A1-41 | reverse complement strand
CCGATAGCTGAAGTGCCCAGCATCTCACTCACCCCTGAGGTGCACAAAACTGGTAAGGTTAAGTGCTATCCCGTGGCTGCTTCCTAAGGATTTGGCATGGCGAATAACCATCCATTCATAGCGTCAATGCGTTTCTACGACGACCACGCTCATCGATTGTTTGACCAGTACCAGTCGCTGGGCTTTGAACATGCCCATGGTGAATGGCTGCATCAACTTCCTGAGCAGGCAGGTTTAGCACTAGATATTGGCGCTGGAAGCGGGCGCGATGCTAAGGCACTTGCGGAGCGGGGTTGGCAGGTGATGGCGGTAGAGCCAGCGGTAAAGCTGAGAACGCTAGGGCAAAGGCATACGCACGAACGGGATGTCAGTTGGATTGACGATACTTTGCCTGCCTTAAATTGCGTCCGCCAGCTTTCACAGCGCTTTCAACTAATTCTGGTATCAGCGGTATGGATGCATTTATCCCCTATTGAACAGCAACGTGCTTTGTGTGTGATTTGTTCACTATTGGCGCCCGGTGGACTTCTGGTGATTACCTGCCGCGAAGGCCCGAATAGCGATGAACGTCAGTTTCAACCGGTTAACGTGGCTGAATTAGATAGCTGGGCACAAGACTTGGCATTGCTGCCAATGCAGGCAAGCTTGAATAGCGATCAACTTGGCCGCAAAGCTGTTGCCTGGCATTTGCGAGTTTTTAAATTGCCTGATGATGGCACCGGTGCCCTGCCCTCTCTTCGCCATATTATCGTCAACGACGACAAGGCATCTTCTTATAAACTTGGATTACTTCGCACGTTGACGCGCTTAGCTGACAGTGCACCAGGAATTGTGATCTCACGCACAGAAGAGTGGGTTACGGTACCACTAGGTGCGGTAGGCCTTTTTTGGCTTAAGCTTTACCGTCCTTTGTTAATAGAACATCAATTACGTCAAGCACCCGGCATTAAAGGCTACGGGTTTGCTAAAGACGACTTTTATCGTCTTAAGCAGGTCTCCCCCCACGATTTGCGTATTGGGTCACCTTTTTACGATCCTAACGCCGCTGCCACGGTTATGCGCGCCATTCGTGATGCTTGTCAGACGATTCTCAAGATGCCTGCCCACTTTACTACCTGGCCCGGCAGCCTTCGCCCCATGTTTGACGGTAGTTATCAAGGGATACGTATTCGCGAGCAGGCCGTTCGACTCGATAGCGCTACGCTGGCTTCTTTTGGAAAATTTCGTATTCCTACCTCGCTGTGGGACTCGATGAGCCGCTATGCCTGCTGGCTGGAGCCAGCGATAGTGCATGAGTGGGTGCAACTTATGCAGCGCTACGACGCGTCTTACGATATCGGCAAACTACATCAAGCCTTACAGTGGCAGGAAAGTCGCCGGAATACACAGCAGGTTCGCCAACTGGTGAGTCAGCGCCTGAAAGACCCCTCGCCGCTTCCCTGTGTTTGGTCCCAGAAAGATTTACACCGTTGGACTTATGCAGTAGATCATTGCTTTCCTTGGTCGCGTTGGAACAATAACGATCTGTGGAATTTGTTACCTGCCACTGAAAAAGCCAATCATGCAAAGTCCGATCTCTTGCCTTCCGCGGGAGTTATGCAGAAAGCCAAGCAAGATATTTTGCACTGGTGGCACTACCTAGACGATGACAAGATAGTTCGTCAGCAGTTTCGTGACGAAGCTGCCGTTGCGCTTCCTCTTGCCACCTCATCTGCCACTCTGGATATGCTGTTTGATAGCGCTCTACTGCAACGCCAACGATTAAAGGCCAATCAGCAGCTAGCTGAGTGGATGGGCATTGCCTAATAATTATGGAGTGCCCATCATTGTGCCCTTGAAAGGCCGAAAGTCATTCATAAAAGATAAGCTTAATTGTGAGGACTGAACATAGCGGGCACAAGATGGGCACCATTTGGGCACACACACAAAAAAAGGGCCTACGCGTTAACGTAAGCCCTTGAAATTATGGCGCGCCCGGCAGGATTTGAACCTGCGACCCTCGGCTTCGGAGGCCGATACTCTATCCAACTGAGCTACGGGCGCATTGGGTGCGTATCGTACCTGTGCGGGCGTGCTGTGTCTAGCCGCGCGGCGGCTTTACTGTTCGCTTAATTGACCGTTTTGCTTCGTGTGATGCATGCTTTGCAGGCACTTTCCTTTATTACACATCCGGAACCTATAAAAATGAAAACATTCGCACAACATGCGCTGGCACTCTCTGTTTCCTTGGCGCTTTGCAGCTCAGCCTACGCGGCTAATTTTGACGATATGGACCCCGTGACTCTGCGCTTGGCGCACGTGGTCAACGAGCAGGATGGCTTTCATATCGCTGCTACCAAGTTTGAGGAGTTGGTGGAAGAGCGCACCGACGGCAAGGTGATCATTGATATCTACCCCAATGCTTCATTAGGCGATGAGCGTACGTTGTTGGAAGGCATGCAGATTGGCACCGTGGATATGGGATTGATTACCAATGGTCCGGTGGCCAACTTTGTCGAAGAGATGGCAGTGTTTGAGCTGCCCTTCCTGTTCCCGTCCCCTGAGGCGGCTTATGGGGTTTTGGACGGCGAAATCGGCCAGGAGCTTTTAGATAAGCTTTCCGACGTTAACCTGAAAGGCCTGGCCTACGCCGAACGCGGCTTTCGCAACCTGACCAATAGCGAGCGCGCAGTGAACACGCCGGCCGATATGGACGGCCTGCGCATTCGTGTGATGGAAAACCCCGTTTACACCGATACCTTCCGCGAGCTGGGCGCCAACGCCATTCCGATGGCCTGGACCGAAGCACTCACGGCGATGCAGCAGGGCACCATCGACGGTCAGGAAAACCCGGTAAACGTGGTCTACTCCTTTAAGCTGGGCGAAACGCAGAACTACATGACGCTCTCGCGCCATACCTATGCCCCGGCTATTTTTGTGATGGGCATGTCGGCCTGGAACCAACTGCCGGAAGAAGCACAGGCCGTTTTGGAAGAGGCTGCCCAGGAAGCCGCCGAGTATGAGCGTCAGGTTAATGCCGATATGGAAGCCGAACAGCTAGCCGCTCTGCAGGAAGCCGGTATGGAGATTAATGACTCGCCTGATATTGAGGCCTTCCAAGCTGCGGTGGTGCCGGTGTACGAGAAGTACGGCCAGCAGTTTGGCGACTATCTGCCACGCATCCAAGAAGCACTGGCGGAGTAAGCCACGCCTCACCAGTTGATTGATTGATGCACCCAACAGGCTACCTCACGGCGGCCTGTTGGCTGAATGCGATGACTAACCAAGTGCTCAGGCCAGAATTTTTCCGGGGTTAAGCAGCCCTTTAGGATCCATTGCCTGTTTCAGGCGCATCATCAGGGCGATCTCTTCTGGTGAGCGTGAAAGTGTCAGGTAGTCGCGCTTTTCCAGGCCCACCCCGTGTTCAGCGGAGATCGAGCCGTTGTATTTCACCAGCGAGCCGTACACCAACTCTTCGACCTGACGCCGGGCGTCCTGGCTGGCGTCACGCACCGTGACGATGATGTGCAGGTTGCCATCGCCCAGATGGCCAAACACTACCAGCTCGCAGGTTTCTGGCCATTGCACCTTCAGCTTGCCTTCTAGCGCCGTTACGTACTCATCCATGTGGGTGATCGGCAGGCTAACGTCGTAGGAGAACATCGGGTCAAGCGCGTGCACCAGGGTTTCGATATCCTCGCGCACGGCCCAGATACCTTCGCGCTGGCTGCTGGAGCTGGCCAGCACGGCATCCGTGATCAGCTCTGCTTCGAGGGCTTTTTCCAGTACACTCGCAAACGCTTCGGCATCTTTCTCATCGTCCGAGCCAAGCGTTTCAATAATGGCGTAGAACGGCGAGTCGTTGGCCAGCAATGCGGTATGTTTGGTCGTTGCGGAAGTCATCAACGCGTAGTGGTTGTTCCATAGCGCTTCGAAGGCACTCAGGCTGTTGGCAAGCTCTTTGGAGGCCATGTTTAACAGCGATGTCAGCGCGTCGAATGAGGGCACCGCGACGAACGCGGTCTGCTCGCTGGGCATATTCGGATGCAGGCGCAGCACGGCCCGGGTAACAATTCCCAGGGTGCCTTCGCTACCCATAAACATCTGCTTTAAATCGTAACCGGCGTTGTTTTTCAGCATGGTGTTCATGGAACTGACCACGGTGCCATCGCTGAGAACCACTTCCAGCCCTAACACCTGTTGGCGCATCATGCCGTAGCGAATCACCCGAATGCCGCCCGCGTTAGTGGCGATGTTACCGCCAATGGTGCAGGAACCGCGCGCGCCCAGGTCCAGCGCAAACTGCATGTCGATCTCTTGAGCGGCTTCCTGAACGTGCTGAAGCGTCACGCCCGCCTGTACCTGCATCGTGGAACCCACGGCATCGATATGCTCGATCTGGTTCATTAGCTCCAGCGACACCACGAGTTCGTCAGGGCTGGCAACGGCGCCATGCACGACGCCGGTTAATCCACCGTGGGTGACCACCGGCTGATTGGCCTCATAACAAAGCGTCATGACCTGGCTGAGCTGTTCAGTGGATTGCGGTCGAATAATTGCTTTTGCCTGACAAGACGCTTTGGTGAACCAGTCGACACTGCGCTGGGCAACATCATCACCCAGCAGTACGCCTGTTTTTCCTACGATGTCGGTAAGACTATTAATCAGCGTGTCCATTCTCTGTTCCTGTCAGGGCCGGTCGGTGCGGCGTGAAGCCTGGCTATGTATTTATACGTAGGTAGAGAGGCTATCGCCAACCGTGTATTTGCTCAAGGTTACGATCTAAAACGTTTTTTATTGCCAGCGTGGTTTCCCGGCAGGCTCTACGACGAATGGCGGGATTACAATCAATTATTTGTTCGCTAAAACCAATATGGTATAGATGACGCGCTGATTAAGCCCCTCCCCCTCTACACTATAAAAAAACAGATCATTCCAAGGAGATAACGTGGATAACGTCCCCTCTTCCCACATGCCCCGCCATTTACTTAAACGCGCCACACGGGCGATTGCCTGCATAATGAATAGCGATGACAGCGCCCCAAGTGCGGCGGCATACCAAGAGCTACTTGGCGAACAGTTCAGTAACCGCCTTCCTCGCATCCAGGAGGCACTGCTGTAACGTGGCCACTTTCTCTCAACCTTTATTGGCACTATTAAGAGGCATAGAGCGCGGTCTAGATACGGTTCTCCAGCCAGTGGTCTTTGCGGGCATGGCGGCCTTGATCGGCGTGATTACGCTGCAAATTGTCTCTCGAGTGTTTTTCACCGCCTTTGGCTGGACCGAAGAGGTCGCCCGTTTTCTGCTCATCTGGATTACCTTTCTAGCCGGCACGCTGGCTTTTCAGCGCGGCCATCATATCGCCGTTACCTTTGCCGTCGACGCGCTTCCCGCTCGTTTACGCCAAATAGCGCGAATACTGGCGGTGATGGTGGTTATCGCTTTTATGATCACGCTGGTAGTGATCGGCTATCGCTACATGCAGGTACAGAGCTTTCAGAAATCCGCCTCGCTGCGCGTGCCGATGTCGTACGTGTATGCCGTAATGCCGATCAGTGCAGCCATCATGGCCTGGTATGCGTTGGTCGATCTGCTTGAACTGGTGCTTGAAGGCAAACCCTCGCAACCCACTGGAGAACAGACACCATGACCATGCTGCTATTTGGCCTGTTCTTCCTGTTTATGCTAATGGGCGTACCAATTGCCTTTGCGATTGGCGCAAGCACTCTGTTTGCCCTGTATCAGTCGGGCGTGCCGCTGATGGTGGTGACCCAGCAGATGTTCCAGGGCATCAACTCCTTCGCGCTGGTGGCGATTCCCATGTTCATTCTTGCCGGTGACTTAATGGCCCAGGGCAAGGTGAGCGAGCGGTTGGTGAGTTTTGCCGATTCGCTGGTGGGCTTTATGCGTGGCGGGCTTTCGGTCGTATCGGTCATGGCGGGCATGTTCTTTGCCGCTATTTCGGGTTCGGGGGCAGCCACCACGGCGGCGGTCGGTTCAAGCCTGGTGCCGGAGCTTAAGCGAAAGGGCTACGACCCCGCATCGGCGGCCAGCCTGATTGCCGCCAGTGGCACGATTGGCGTGGTCATTCCGCCCTCGGTGCCCATGATTATCTATGCGGTGATTGCCCAGCAGTCGGTATCCAAGCTGTTTTTGAGCGGTTTTTTACCTGGTTTGGCAATGGGTTTGGGATTAATGGCGATTGCTATTACCCAAGCCTATAAACGCCAGTACCCCAAGGGGACACCGCTGTCCATCACCACCATCTTGCGCACGTTCAAGGCGGCAAGCTGGGGCTTGATGACGCCGGTGATTATTCTGGGCGGTATCTTCACGGGGATCTTTACGCCCTCTGAAGCGGCGGTGGTAGCCGTCAACTATGCGCTACTGGTATCGCTATTCATCTATCGTGATTTAACCCTGCCCCAGGTGTATCGGCTGCTGATCCGCTCAGCCATCACCACTGCAGTGATCATGCTAGTGATTGCCATGTCGGCGGTGCTGAGCTGGACGCTGTCTAGCTGGCAGGTGCCTGGTGCTATCGCACAATCGGTGTTGTCGCTCTCCACCAACCCGCTGATTATCATGCTGCTGGTGGTCGCCGTCATCCTGCTGACCGGTGTGTTTATCGAAACGGCAAGCGCGCTGATTATCTTAACGCCGGTGCTGCTACCGCTGGTGCTGCAGCTGGGGGTCGATCCAATCCACTTCGGTCTGATTATTGTGGTAGGGCTCTCGATAGGCATGATCACGCCACCCGTGGCGATCAACCTGTACGTTGCATCTTCAGTGACACAGCTACCGCTTGAGCGTATTACACGCGCCATCGTGCCTTATCTGCTGGGTCTAATCGGCGTGCTGCTGCTAGTGGTCTATGTCCCCATATTCATGGGGTGGTCGGGAAATTAATATCGTCCAGATATGCTCTTCAAGGGAGCCTGCCCGGCTCCCTTTGAATCCCGTATTTATCAGTACGCCGCCATTCATGCACAAGGTCACAGGAAACGGCCGCCCTTTTGAAACGACTTTCTAAACTGGCCAGGGGACACGCCAAACAGTTGATAAAAGCAGTTTCTAAAGTGCGAAACACTCACAAACCCTGTTGCCACGGTCACCTCTGCTATCGGTTTATTTGTTTGCTGCAATAGCTGCCGCGCCCGTGTTAAACGCAACTCCATGTAATACCGAGAAGGGCTAGCGACAATATAGTGACAGAACAATCGCTCTAGCTGGCGCCGTGAAATACCCACCCAATTGGCTATTTCAACAATAGATAACGGCTCTTCAATATTGTTTTTCATCAACTGAAGGGCTGTTTTAAGCGTTTCTGGTAACGTATGGTTTTGATCAACGTTAATCGTTGAAATGTCTGGCAGTTCTATTTCCTTGTCACAGCTGAGCATTTCCTCAACCGCACTGGCTACTTGGTCACCACAATCGGCTCTAACAACTTCTAGCATGAGGCTTAGGGAGCTGCTCGCGCCCGCGCAGCTTAATCTCTTTCTATCCACAACGTAGCTTCGAGCAGAGATAGTAACGTCTTGAAACTCCTCAGCCATCATGGCGCGTCCGTCAGGATGGTACGCGCACTGATAGCCACTCAACAGACCTGCGTCTGCAAGAAAGTAGGCGCCATTCCATAAACCACCCAATACAACGCCGTGACTATCTGCCTTTCTTAGCTTATTACGCACAAGCGCTGAGGACTGCGCTTTAACTCTCAAGCCACCACACACTATCAATACATCTACTTTTTCGTTGGAAAGATCAAAATCCGCAAGAGATGCATCAGCGTTAATTTCAATCCCCAAGTCTGATTGCACAGCGGCGCTGCCATTACCGACAACCCTTATGTTGTAAGTGGTCGTTGCGTTCATCAAATTCGTTGTTACCAACGCATCAACAGCACCTGTAAATGCCATCATGGAAAAATTTTCCATCAACAAAAAAACGACTGTTTTCACTTTTGCGGGCACTGCCAGCGTTTGTTCTGGTGGTAAATAGGCCATATTTTTATTTTTCAACAAGCTACAAAACTTATCTTTCATATATTCCCTCAACCTGACCACGACGACGGTGCAAAAGGGGGCGTTTTCAAGATACCAACATAACCTGAAAGGTAATCAATTGGCATCGCATCACTGCTGGCCAGGATAAGTGTGCAAGGAATTGTTAGCCATTCTATGGTCGCCCGTCGCCGTTCATGAATATAAAACAGTGCATGAAGCGTCAATAAGGGTGCTTTAAACATGCTTCTATCATGTTTGCCGCGATTGGCAGCTGATGATTGTTATCATTTATATCGTACCGGGTTGCTTCTTTGATGGCATAACACTACTGCTAATGACGCTGCCTATTACGTTTCCCATGATCACAAGCCTAGGGTTTGATCCCATCTGGTTTGGCATCATTTTATGGATTACCAGCTACTAAACGTTCCTCCATCCAACGCTCCAGGGTGAGCAAACGGCCCGCTCTTGCGTTGAGGGCGGGCCGTTGATTGGGTTATTGATCGCTGGATAAGCGAAGTTCTGCTTTTCTGTCTCCTGGTGTTTAACAGAGCACTCATTTCTTTGCCGTGAGTACATCCTCGGGCCGCATCACCTCACCACACTGGCTTGGGCTATAACCCGGCAGGCGCTTGACCGCTTCCTGAAAGGGCTCACCCTGCAATGCCTTCAGAAAGGCACATAGCCGTGGTTCTTTTAATGAACGGTGATGGCAGGCCAAAAGATAGTCTTCGATAGCCAGCGGTAAAAAATCAAGCCCAAACTTTTGAGCGGCAGCCTCTACACCAAAGCCGCAATCAGCCATGCCAGCGGCGACGTAAGCAGCTACCGCAGAGTGGGTAAACTCCTCTATTTCAAACCCACGAATCTTTTTGCTGGAAACCGCCGCCTCTTTTAACAGGCAGTCCAGCAGCGAGCGCGTGCCTGACGAAGCCTGGCGGTTGACGAACCGCACGGACTTATCAGCCAGCGATGCGACCCCCGTGATACCAAGCGGATTACCCGGCGCCACCATCAGCCCCTGAGTCCTGGCGATAAAGCCAATCACTCGGTGCTGACGCGGCTTTAAAAGCCCTTGGTAAGTATCGCGTACGCGCTCACCGACCTTGCCACGCGGCAGATGAAAACCCGCCACATCGCAACTGCCCCGATGAAGGGCCGTCAGCGACTCTTGCGGGCTGCAGTACTGTAAGTCCAGGGGTATTTCGTGCAGGTATTTGGGAAGTAGCTCGACAGCAAAACCATGGCTGGCGTGCAGCCGCAACACCGATAGCGCCCCTTGCTGCTGCTGTTGAATCGCCAGGTTCAGTTCAGACCCCAGGCTTTCCAGCTGCGGCCCCAGGCGGGCAATCGCACGCTGCTCGGCCCACAACAACTTTTCACCTAGCAGTGAAAGCCGTGCGCCGCGCCCACGCTGCATCTCTACCAGCGGTACGCCAAAGAACTCCCCACTCTGGCGCAAAAGGTTCCAAGCATGGCGATACGAGATGCCGACATCGCTTGCGGCGAGCGTGAGTTTTCCCCGCCGATAAACCGCTTCAAGCAAGCGAAGTAGATGTATATCAAGCTGATTACCCTCCTCATCGCGAAAGCACCAAGAGGGGATAACGCTGATTTTTTGCATGGCTTTTTTCATAGGCATAATCTTTCATATTTTGTACTTATAGCGTTGATGCTAGCGTTGCACTGACCGTGGTGCACGCTCTTTTTAACACATCGCTTAAAATAGGCAGAGCTGTGCATGTTTACTAAATAATAAATCAGCACCAGGAGAGACATGATGAATGAGTCTCGAGAATGGTCGTCGCAGTCGATTCAGGCCGAGATCAATGCGCTACGCCACAAACCAGGCGCGTTGCTGCCGATTCTTCATGCCCTCCAGGACCGCTTCGGCTTTATTCCTCCGGATGCCGTGCCTCTCATCGCCGAGTCATTACAGCTGACCAGCGCTGAAGTACACGGGGTCATTAGCTTTTATCACCACTTTCGGACCGCACCGCCGGGTCGCCACGTGGTGCAGATCTGTCGCGCCGAGGCATGCCAGGCCGTCGGCGCGCGCCAGCTTGAGGCTCACGCCAAAGCGCGCCTGGGCATCGATTACCACCAGACCACCAGCGACCGCGATATCACCCTTGAGGCCGTTTACTGTCTGGGCAACTGCGCCTGTGGCCCCTCCGTTCGCGTGGATAATGGCGTGCGCGGTCGGGTAACGCCTGAAGCTTTCGATGCATTATTGGATGAGCTGCAAACCAGGCCGCTGGAGGTAATCGCATGAGCATTCGTGTTTTCGTACCCCGAGATACCACCGCGCTGGCGCTGGGCGCCGATGCCATCGCCAACCGGCTGGCACGAGAAGCCGCTGCCCATGGTGAACCCATTACGCTGGTGCGCAACGGCTCACGCGGGCTTGCCTGGCTTGAGCCGCTGGTTGAGGTGGAAACACCCACCGGCCGCTTTGCCTATGGCCCGGTGGCACTTGCCGATATCCCCGCGCTGCTGGACAGCGGCATGCTGCAGGGCAGCATCACCCATTCATTGGCCCTGGGGCCAACCGAAGAGATCGATTACCTCGCTCGCCAGCAGCGCCTGACGTTCGCCCGTATTGGTATTACCGACCCACTCTCGATTGAAGATTACCGGGCGCATAGTGGGTTTCGCGGTCTGGAGGCAGCGCTGCAAAGCGCGCCACAGGACATTGTTGAGGAAGTAAAAGCCTCTGGGCTGCGCGGGCGCGGTGGGGCGGCGTTTCCTACTGGCATCAAGTGGCAGACGGTGCTGGACACACCGGCCGATCAAAAGTATATCGTCTGCAACGCTGATGAAGGCGACTCCGGCACCTTCGCCGACCGGTTGGTGATGGAGTGCGACCCCTACCTGCTGATTGAAGGCATGACGATTGCCGGGCTTGCAGTAGGCGCAACCCAAGGCTACATCTACCTGCGTTCAGAATACCCGCTGGCCAAGGAGATTCTTGACGAGGCCATCGCCCATGCCGAACAGGCCGGTTATCTGGGTGAGAACCTGTGTGGCAGTGGCCGCGTTTTTCATTTGGAAGTGCGCTTGGGCGCTGGGGCATACATTTGCGGTGAAGAAACCTCGTTGCTCGAAAGTCTGGAAGGCAAGCGCGGCCTGGTACGCTTCAAACCACCGCTGCCCGCTATTGAAGGACTATTCGGCCTTCCTACCGTGGTTAACAACGTGCTCTCGCTGGCCGCCGTGCCGTTTATCCTCGCTGAAGGCGCTGAGGCTTACGCCTCGCATGGCATGGGCCGCTCGCGGGGCACCTTGGCACTTCAGCTGGCGGGTAATGTTCAGCGCGGCGGATTGGTGGAACTTGCCTTCGGCACCACGCTGCGCACCCTGATGGAGGAGTTCGGTGGCGGCACGTTAAGCGACAAACCGCTGCGTGCCGTGCAGGTGGGAGGCCCGCTGGGCGCCTACCTGCCGGAATCCCAATGGGACTTACCGCTGGACTACGAAGCCTTTGCCGCCGAGAGCGCGGTGCTAGGTCACGGCGGTGTGGTGATGTTTGATGAGAGCGTGGATATGGCCGAACAAGCGCGCTTCTCGATGGAATTCTGCAAGGTGGAGTCCTGCGGCAAGTGTACGCCATGCCGTATCGGCTCAACCCGTGGCGTGGAAGTGATTGATCGTATCCGCGCCGACCAAAACCGCGAGGCCAACCTCGCCCTGCTCCATGACCTCTGCGAAACGATGGTGGATGGTTCGCTCTGTGCCATGGGGGGCATGACCCCCTTCCCAGTGCAAAGCGCCCTGAACCACTTCCCTGACGATTTTCAGCGGGCCGCGAACGGAGACAGATCATGATCGGACACTTTGACCCCAAACAGTACGCCAGAAGCGCCGCCCACGATAAAGACCTGGGCACGCCTTTCCCAACGGGTACGGCGCTGGTGAACCTGGAAATTGATGGTATTACCATCACGGTGCCGGAAGGCACTTCGGTACTGCGTGCAGCGGCGCTGGCCGATATTAATATTCCCAAATTATGTGCCACCGACAGCCTGGAGCCGTTCGGCTCTTGCCGGTTATGCGCCGTACAGGTAGAGGGCCGCCGTGGGCTGCCAGCCTCCTGCACCACCCCCGTGGTGGAAGGCATGCAGGTGACCACCCAGAACGAGCGACTCGCCAAACTGCGCCGCAACGTGATGGAGCTGTACATCTCCGACCATCCGCTGGACTGTTTGACCTGCCCGGCCAATGGCGACTGCGAGCTACAAGACATGGCGGGCAGCGTTGGTCTTCGCGAAGTACGCTATGGGTTTGACGGTGAGAACCATCTTCAGGCCACCAAAGATACCTCCAACCCCTACTTCAGCTTCGACCCCAGCAAGTGCATCGTCTGCTCCCGCTGCGTGCGCGCCTGCGAGGAAGTGCAGGGCACCTTCGCCTTGACCATCGACGGTCGCGGGTTTGATTCCAAAGTGGCCGCGGGGCAAGACGAAGCGTTTATGGATTCAGACTGCGTTTCGTGTGGCGCCTGTGTACAGGCCTGCCCGACCGCCACGCTGATGGAAAACAGCGTCATTGATCACGGCGTGCCGGACCGCAGCGTAGTCACGACCTGCGCCTATTGTGGTGTGGGCTGCTCGTTTGAAGCGCAAATGAAAGGTGACAAGCTGGTGCGCATGGTGCCCTACAAGGGCGGCGACGCTAACCACGGCCACTCGTGTGTGAAGGGGCGCTTTGCGTTCGGCTACTCCTCTCACCCCGACCGCCTGACCACGCCGATGATCCGCGACAGCATCGACCAGCCCTGGCGCGAGGCCAGCTGGGAAGAAGCCATTGGGTTTGCCGCTAATCGCCTAAAAGCGATTCAGGCCGAGCATGGCCGCGAGAGCATTGGTGGTATCACCTCATCGCGCTGCACCAACGAAGAGACCTACCTGGTGCAGAAGCTGATTCGCGCAGCGTTTGGCAATAATAATACCGACACCTGTGCACGGGTCTGCCACTCGCCCACCGGCTACGGCCTGAAAACCACGCTGGGCGAATCTGCCGGCACCCAGACCTTTGACTCGGTAATGAAAGCCGACGCGATTATCGTGATTGGCGCCAACCCCACCGATGCCCACCCGGTATTTGGCTCGTTGATGCGCAAGCGCCTGCGACAGGGCGCGAAGCTAATCGTCGCTGACCCACGCTCTATCGATCTGCTCAAAACGCCTCACCTGAGCGACGCCCAGCATTTGCCGCTGCGCCCTGGTACCAACGTCGCGCTGATCAACGCGCTTGGGCATGTGGTGGTCACTGAAGGTCTTGAAGACAAGGCGTTCGTGGCTAGCCGCTGCGACACCGAAGCGTACCAAAGCTGGCGCACGTTTATCGCCGACCCGCGCCACTCTCCGGAAGCCAGCGAAGCGATTACCAGCGTGCCCGCCGAGGCTGTGCGACAGGCAGCGCGCACTTACGCCACTGCTGGCAACGGCGCCATTTACTACGGCTTGGGCGTGACCGAGCACAGCCAAGGCTCCACTATGGTGATGGGAATTGCCAACCTGGCCCTGGCCACCGGCAATATTGGCCGTGAAGGCGTGGGCGTGAACCCGCTGCGCGGCCAGAATAACGTGCAAGGCTCCTGCGATATGGGCTCCTTCCCGCATGAGCTGCCGGGCTACCAGCACGTGGCCGACCCGATTGCCCGTGGCCGCTTTGAAAGCGTCTGGGGCGTCAAGCTCGACGATGAACCGGGGCTGCGCATTCCCAACATGTTCGATGCCGCCATCGAAGGAACTTTCAAGGCGCTTTACGTGCAGGGCGAAGATATCGCCCAGTCTGACCCCAACACGCAGCACGTTGAGGCTGCGCTGCGTTCGCTGGACTGCCTGATTGTTCAGGATATCTTCTTGAACGAGACGGCCAAATTCGCCCATGTACTTCTACCGGGTTCCAGCTTTTTGGAGAAGAACGGCACCTTCACCAACGCCGAACGACGTATCAACCGAGTACGCAAGGTCATGCCACCGCTAGCCGGTAAGCAGGATTGGGAAATCACCCAGGACCTGGCCAACGCGCTGGGCTACCCGATGCGCTACGCGCATCCTTCTGAAATCATGGACGAGATCGCTCAACTAACGCCGAGCTTTGCCGGGGTGAGCTACGAAAAGCTGGAAGTCTATGGCAGCCTACAGTGGCCGTGTAATGCCGAGTATCCTGAGGGAATGCCGACCATGCACGAAATCAACTTCCCCATTGGCCTCGGGCGCTTTGCGATTACCGAATACGTGCCCACCGAGGAGCGCGCCACCCGCCGCTTCCCACTGCTGCTCACCACCGGGCGGATTCTTAGCCAATACAACGTGGGTGCCCAAACCCGTCGCACCGACAACCAACACTGGCACGATGAGGACATATTAGAGTTGCACCCAAGCGACGCCGAGCTACGTGGCGTGCGCGACGGCGACTGGCTCGGCATTACCAGCCGATCAGGCCATACGGTGCTCCGTGCGCGGCTGAGCGAGCGAATGCAGCCGGGGGTGGTCTACACTACGTTCCATCATCCCGGTAGTGGCGCCAACGTGATTACTACCGATAATTCGGACTGGGCCACCAACTGCCCCGAATACAAGGTTACCGCCGTGCAAGTAGAAAAAGTCAGCCAGCCCTCCGCTTGGCAGCAGCGTTTCTCCTCCTTTGACAAGGCCCAGCGTGGCCACTTGGCCAAGGCGCAGCAGGAGGCGTCATGAGTGCAGTGCGTGAACGCGACGCACCCGCGCAACCGGCTGACGCCTTGGCGCGCCAGTCGGTTGAAGTCCACAGTAGCGCGGCCAATTGGCGCGCTACTGTGCAGGAGGACGCGCTAGCGCTAGAAGTGCCGGTAGCGATGGTCTACAACGGCATTTCCCATGCGGTCATGATGGCAAGTCCTTCGCATCTTGAAGATCTGGCCCTGGGGTTCAGTCTTTCTGAAGGCATCCTGGCCCACTCTCACGAGTGCTACGACCTTGAGCTTCATGAAGAGGCTCAAGGCCTGGCGGTTCACCTAAGCATTGCCAGCCAGCGGCTGGCCGAGCTTAAACAACGCCGCCGTAGCACAACCGGGCGTACCGGCTGTGGGCTGTGCGGTACAGAAGCCCTGGAGCAGGCCATTCGGCCCATCCCTACGGTGAGTGCACCACACCTTGACGACACAGCCATTCAGCATGCGCTTTGTACGCTAGATGACCATCAGCCTCTAAAGGAAGCAACAGGCGCCGTGCATGGCGCGGCCTGGTGTGATCTGCAGGGGCGTATACAAAGAGTGCGTGAAGACGTGGGTCGTCACAACGCACTGGATAAACTGATCGGTTCGCTGGCACGCGATGACGTACCACTCCAGGAGGGCTTTGTACTAGTTTCCAGCCGAGCCAGCTATGAAATGGTACACAAGTGCGCAAGCGTGGGGATCGGCGCGCTGGTTGCCGTCTCGGCAGCTACCGCCCTGGCCGTTGAACAGGCGCAGGCAGCAGGTCTTCTGTTAGCCGGTTTTGCACGCCCAGGCCGTCATGTAATTTATCACCGCCCTGTCACTGCCAAGGGCTGAGCCCTTTACCGCGTTGAGGAGAGACCCTATGTCAAACAACAACGATGCCAATTTGGTCCGTATGACTAACCAGATCGCCACCAACCTGGGCAGCGGTCGTGATGAAGAGGCAGCAGCAGCGGCTATCTGCCGTCACCTGGAAACCTTTTGGGCACGCTCAATGAAGCAGCGCCTTGTTGCCAGCCTGGCACTTGAGAGCGTGGAGTTTTCCCCCTTGGCACGCCGCGCTGCAACACTGCTGGCTACCCGGCTATCAGAACAGCAAGTCTCTCGTTAGCACATCACAATAAAAGCTCAATAACATTAGCTTTTAGTCTTGCCACAGCGACTTACACGAGAAGCTCAATGGTTTTAGCAAAAGTTAATAAAAATCATTATTTCCGTTAAAAATCGGACATTTCGAGTCTACTAGTTGCTATTTTAGAATATAAACCTGTTTCCATAACCCAAGTTAAGGTGTTTACCGAGCATAAGGTGCACTGTGTGGATGTGGTGGCCAAGGATGGCCCGTTTTTGGCAAAGATGCCGACCTACAGTTTAGCTGCCATGACCTTGTACCGCCTGGTCATGGCAGCTTTTTATTGCACTGCATTTTACTTTTTAACGTCACGTTACTTTGGCAGCCATGTCTCAATAGCGGCTGTCCCGCAGCGGATTTTCAACAGCGAACGTTCAAAGACAGCGTTTCAACCACTACGCCAGCGCTGCCTGAGGGCGCCGCTCATCCAGCATTCCTTTATCAAGAATAAAGCGAACAATCTCTTCAAGCCCTACGCCATCGTAAAGGTTGGTAAATACAAAGGGCCGCTCGCCGCGCATTTTCTTTGAATCACGCTCCATTACCTCTAACGACGCGTGCACCTGCTCGGCGATATCGATCTTGTTGATAATTAGTAGATCCGACTTGTTAATCCCCGGCCCACCCTTACGCGGAATTTTGTCTCCCGCCGAGACATCAATCACATAAAGCGTGAGGTCAGAAAGCTCGGGACTAAACGTCGCAGAAAGGTTATCTCCCCCAGACTCTACCAATACCAGCTCAAGCTTAGGATGGCGCGCCTGTAATTCATCGATAGCCGCCAGGTTCATCGAGGCGTCTTCACGAATCGCCGTATGCGGACACCCCCCGGTTTCGACGCCCAGAATGCGATCAGCGGCCAAGGCGTCATGCTTAAGCAGAAAGTCAGCGTCTTCGCGGGTATAAATATCGTTCGTCACCACCGCGATATCGTAATAGTCGCGCAGCGCCAGACAGAGCTGCTTGAGTAGCGCCGTTTTACCCGAACCAACGGGGCCGCCCACACCAATACGTAAACAGTGAGTCATGGTAAGTATCTCCTAACTTCTAAATAGGCGTGAATATTGAGTTTCGTGTAGGGCACTGGCTAGCGCCAGCCCCGGCAATATGGGGCCAAGGTCGTGATCGTCGAGCGTTAATGCTTCATCTACCGCGCTAACCAGCGGCGATCGCAGCTGTTCGATAATCCGCTGAGCGGCCGTATGCCCAAGAGGTAGCGCTTTACAGGCCACCGCCAGCTGGTTTTCAAGCCATGCCCAGGCAAACCCGATCAGCGCCTGACGAATGCTTACGCCTCGCGCATGGGCGGTAAACGCAAACAGCGTGACATAGCCCGGCTGAACCGGTAACAAGGACGGTAGTAAGCCCTCACTGGGTAGCAGGCCAAGGCTACCCAACAGCCGCTTGAGAGAGGCTCCCAAGCGACTGTCTTCAGCGGCAAGCTCGGCGGTTTCCCGCGTGGCACTCAGCCAACCATCCCACTGGGCAATCGCCGCGCTGTCGTGCTGCGTAAACGCCGTATATAAGCGGACAATTACCGGTAGTTCACAGCGGGTCAGGCCATCTTCCAGCACGCCGGAAAGCCACTCGGCCAACGTCTGCTCATCGTGAACCCAGCCAAGTTCAAAGGCACTTTCCAGCCCTTGAGAAAACGCAAAGGCCCCGATGGGCAGTGCCGGGCTGACTAGCTGCATCAGCCCGAGCAGGGCTAGATCAGGCTGGCTGCCCAACGCTGCGGATTCAGTGGGCATGGTGATGGCTGTGGTCGTGGTCGTGGTCGTGGTCGTGAGCATGCGAGTGCCTGTGTGAATGACCATGTCCACCCACCTGGTTATAGGCGCCCGGCTCTGGATCAAACGTGGCCGCGTGACGTTCAAGCGTTGCGCCCAGCAGTTCAGCCAGCTCCTCCAGCACGTGATCGGGCGGAAAGCGTACCCAGCCGCCGCGCTCGTCTTCGCCCAGCGCCAACTGCACATGACGGTTGCCCAAGTGGTAGGCCAACCGCGCCAGGGGTAAGCCAGCACTTACTCGTGCGGTCACTACCGGTTCAATGGCGGCGCATACGCGAATGACCTCGCCGCTTTCCGCTTTTAACCCTTCACCACTGCGCAGTACGGGGCCACGGTCTAAAAATAGCCCCAGCGCCTGGCCATTGTCGCTTTCGGCTTTTAGGCGCCCACGGATGCGCAGTTCAAAGGGAAGTGTGAGCGTATCGCTGGCTGCGCTTTCATCCACCGGGCCTAAACGTTCTATCAGTTTCAGCATCATTAACCTCTTAATCGCCCAATACATTGAACCTTTCCAATCAGCCTACGCCCTGCAGGAGCAGCTCCAGCTAGCGATGCAGTGCGCAGCGCTGCCGGGTTGGTGGCTAACACCATGTACCGCGCCATGCCAACCAAGGGCGGCTGCGCCGCCATCGCCGAGTGAACTCAGCTCCTACCGGTTAAAGTGCATGCATCCCCTGTAGGAGTAGCTTCAGCTAGCGATGCAGTGCGCAGCGCTGCCAAGGCTGGTGGCTAACACCATGCACCGCGCCCCGTCACCCAAGGGCGGCTGCGCCGCCATCGCCGAGTGGAACTCAGCTCCTACCGGTTAAAGTGCATGCCCCCCTGTAGGAGTAGCTTCAGCTAGCGATGCAGTGCGCAGCGCTGCCGGGGTTGCATCTAGAACAAATGATAACGCTGAGCCAACGGCAGCTCTGTGGCGGGCTCGCAGGTTAACAGCTCGCCATCGCAGCGCACTTCATAAGTCTGCGGATCCACGGTCAGCTCGGGGCAGGCATCGTTGAGCTTCATATCCTTCTTACGCACCCCGCGTACGTTCTTGCACGCGGCAAGCGTGCTCTGAAGCCCCAAGCGCTCCTTGAGGCCTGCATCAATCGCCGCCTGGCTGACAAAATTGAGCCGGGTCTGGCTGGCCGCGCGGCCAAAAGCGCCGAACATGCGGCGATAATGAACCGGCTGGGGCGTGGGGATTGAAGCGTTAGGGTCGCCCATGGGTGCTGCCGCGATCATGCCGCCTTTTAAAATCAGCGACGGCTTAACGCCGAAGAAAGCCGGTTTCCAGAGCACCAGATCGGCAAGCTTGCCTACCTCAATAGAGCCCACCTCGTGAGCGATACCGTGGGTGATCGCCGGGTTGATGGTGTACTTGGCGATATAGCGCTTGGCACGCAGATTATCGGCACCAAGCGCTTCATCTTCAGGCAGCAAGCCACGCTGTACTTTCATTTTGTGCGCGGTTTGCCATGTGCGGCAGACCACCTCGCCTACCCGCCCCATGGCTTGAGAGTCGGAGGCGATCATTGAGATCACGCCCAAATCGTGCAGGATATCTTCGGCAGCAATGGTTTCACGGCGAATGCGTGAGTCGGCAAACGCCACGTCTTCGGGAATGTTGGGGTCCAGGTGGTGGCAAACCATGAGCATATCCAGATGCTCATCAATGGTGTTCACCGTGTAGGGCCGCGTGGGGTTAGTCGATGACGGCAGTACGTACTCTTTGGAACACGCAGTGAGGATATCCGGCGCGTGTCCGCCGCCCGCGCCTTCAGTGTGGTAGGTGTGAATGCCACGCTCTTTAAACGCCGCCAAAGTATCTTCCACAAAGCCCGATTCGTTAAGCGTATCGGTGTGAATGGCGATCTGCACGTCATAGCGCTCGGCCACGCTCAGGCAGGTATCAATTGATGCGGGCGTTGTGCCCCAGTCTTCGTGAAGCTTGAGGCCCATGGCGCCCGCTTCCAGCTGGGCCTCCAAGGCTTCCGGCAGGCTGGCATTACCTTTACCCAGCAGGCCGATATTCATGGGCAGGTCATCCACCGCCTGAAGCATTTTGCCAATGTGCCACGCGCCCGGCGTACAGGTGGTGGCATTCGACCCGGTGGCCGGGCCGGTGCCGCCGCCCAGCATGGTAGTGACACCGCTCATCAGCGCTTCGTCTACCTGCTGGGGGCAGATAAAGTGGATATGCGCGTCGATGCCGCCCGCGGTCAGGATCTTGCCTTCGCCCGAGATAATTTCCGTACCGGGGCCAATCACGATATCCACATCGGGCTGCACGTCTGGGTTGCCCGCTTTGCCAATCGCAGCAATACGTCCGTTCTGTAGCCCCACATCGGCTTTGACGATGCCCCACCAATCGAGAATCAGCGCGTTAGTGATGACGGTGTCCATGACGGTTTCATCGTTACGTTGGCTCTGACCCATGCCATCGCGGATCACCTTGCCGCCGCCGAATTTGACCTCGTCGCCATAGTGGGTGGCGTCTTTTTCGACCTCAATCCACAGCTCGGTATCGCCCAGGCGCACCCGGTCGCCTACCGTGGGGCCGTACATATCGGCGTAGGCCTGCCGACTAATCTTGTTACCCGGTTTCATTGTTTATCTCCGTCCAGCGGTCCCATCACCTCGCCACGAAAGCCGTAGATCTCTCGCTTACCCACAAACGGAATCAGCGTGACTTCACGGGTCTGGCCAGGTTCAAAGCGGATTGCTGTGCCTGCGGCCACATCGAGGCGAAAACCGCGGGTCTTGTCGCGATCAAACACCAGCGCGGGATTGGCCTCAGCAAAGTGGTAGTGGGAGCCGAGCTGAATCGGCCGGTCACCGGTGTTCGCCACGTCCACCGTGATGCGCTCACGCCCCACGCATAGCTCAATATCATCTTCTTTTAACTGATACTCACCGGGAATCATCTACTTACTCCTTGTTTTGTTGTGAGGAGTAAGATGTGAGGAGTAATACCGCTTACCCCTAACCATTCACTCCTCACCCCTCACACAATAGGCGTGTGAACCGTCACGAGCTTGGTACCATCCGGAAAAGTGGCTTCGACCTGGACTTCGTCGACCATCTCGGCCACGCCTTCCATCACGTCATCACGGCTCAGAATCTCGCGCCCGTAGCTCATCAAATCCGCCACACTGCGACCGTCCCGAGCACCTTCGATAATCTCGAAACTGATCAGCGCGACCGCTTCGGGATAGT
>NZ_JBQSXT010000033.1:0-21141 GCF_052378605.1 Halomonas sp. AOP27-A1-41 | reverse complement strand
CACAAAGCCTAGGGACTCAGTTAACCCTGGGCGTGCGTGATGGGAGCTGAGTACATGGCGAGGCGAGCACCGCGACCGGTGAGGGCCGCGGCGCATCCTTGCTACGTTAAATGGTTGTGATGCGTTGGCATAAGATGCGCACTTATAACGTCAGCTGCGCTTTAATAATTGGCCAAGCGGGTTCGCCGTCGGTGTTCGTTACATCGGTAAGCATGGCTTCTATCCGCTCGGGATGATTGCTGATCCACTCCTGGGCTACCTCGGAAAGCGCACGCTCGTCTTGGCCAAACGCCTGGATCATCCAGCTTTGTTCGTCAGCGGTGAAGCTGAACTGCTCAAAAAACGTAGTGATATTGGGGTTGGCTTCAGCATAGTCGGCGCGCAGCACGGTAAGTACATCACTTTCACCGTTGTTTTCACCGAACAGATTGTCTGGATCCTCCAGGTAACGCATGGGTAGCTCAAGGTTCATCCAGTGAGGTGTCCAGCCGACCCAGACCACCGCTTGCTCACGCTCGATAGCATCGCGAGCGGCGGACAGCATGGCGATTTCGCTGGTATCAACCAGGCGCCAGTCACCCAGCTCCCAAGCGTCATTATCAATGGCGTCATGGAGAATTTCGCTGGCCGCCGAGCCAGCGCCAAAGCTGAGAATCTGACCGTTAAACAGGTCGCGGTTTTCGGCAAGGTCAGCAAAACTTTGAATGCCGCTCTCGTAAATATAGCTAGGCACCGCCAGCGTCATTTGCGCGCCATCAACGTTGTTCGCCACATCAATCAGCACGCCTGACTCTTTGCGTGGGGTGAACATGTCACGCTGAGCAGGCAGCCAGGCGCCCAGAAATACATCGATATCACCGCTCTCCATACCCTGATAGATCACCTGCAGGCCAATCTCTTGCGCGCGGGTTTCATAACCCAGCGGGTTTAATAGCTGCTCGGCTATTTCCGTCTTTACGGTAATGCCAGGCCAAGCGGGAACACCAAAATCAAGTGTTTGATCGTCGCCGTGCGTGGTGGACGCAAAGGCAGCGGATAAGAGTGCTGTGGCTACCAACGGCATGCTGGGTGAGAGGCGTAGGCAGGTTTTCATTGAGATCTCCTTGCTGAGTTTTTATATCGCGCGGGGCGGTTTATGAGTGGCGTGCCAACACACGCAGGCGAGAGGCGAGCATGTCACGCTCCAAATACGTGCCCTGGAGGTGACGAGCGCCGCTATCAAGGGTAATGACGGGGCACGAACGCTAATATCAGTTGCTTCGTCCTGAAAACGAAAATCGACCGGGGGCTCACCCGGATAGGATGCGCACTCGTCATGGCTCAAGCAAATGATTAATATGGCCTCTAAGACCTTATTTTACTTATAGGTGAATTTATCATGAGTCAGTTACCGCCACTGTTATGGCTACAGGCATTTGAGTCGGCGGCGCGAACGCTCAGCTTTACCGCGGCTGGAAATGAGTTGGCTGTTACCCAGGCGGCCATTAGTCAGCGAGTTCGGTTGTTGGAGGAGCGGTTGGGGCAAAAGCTCTTTGTGCGCCATGCGCGAAGCTTAACGCTTACGCCTGTAGGGCAAGCCTGGCTGCCCAGTATCAATGATGCTTTTTCGCGGATCAGCGAAGGAACGGCTGAGGTGTTTGGCGCTACCAGCGGGCAGCCTGTGACATTAAGAGCCACGCCGATTCTCCAGCAATCCTGGCTGGCGCCGCGTTTGGCTGCTCTTTACCAGCACTGTCCACACATCACCATTCGCCTGGTCAGCGCTATCTGGCCAGATGACTATGGGGTAGAGGGCGCTGATATCGAAATCCGTTATGGGCGGGGGGAATGGAGTGGCGTTGAAATGCACTCGCTAGGTGATGAACAACTGCTGCCAGTGTGTTCGCCAGCGCTTGCTGCAACGCTAACAACGCCTGCCGATTTAAGAGGGCACACATTGCTTCACGCGGTAGGTTTTGGTGTCGGCTGGTCAGGCTGGCTACAGGCGGCGGGCGTGGGTCATTTGGAAACGCAATGTCGTGCTATGACATGCGATAACCAGGTGATGACGTTAGCGTTAGCTAGCCAAGGCGCAGGGGTCGCGCTCATTCATCACCGTTTGTTGGAACAGCGCAATGACCTGGTGACGCCGTTTCCGGCCATTAGTGTGCCAAGCGATGAGCAGTTCTGGCTGGTACGTCCCAGCCGTCGGCAGGTAGATGACGAAGCAGCCTTAGTCTGGGCGTGGTTAGCGAGGGATATTGGAGCTGCTTAGGAGCGTTTTAAGAATAAATGCTCCAATTTTCTTGCCATTTTCGTGCAGGCGTGAAGAATGAAGCGCCTTCGATAAGTTAAAAAAAGGCGTGTTGTATGGATTTCTCGGTACCTCAACTGTTGACCGCGCTGGTTGATCGCGGCAACGGGCTGTTATGGGGCAGTGTACTGATCTACTTGCTGATCGGCGCAGGCCTCTACTTTACGATACGAACCGGTGCGATCCAGGTGCGCTATTTCGGTCACATGTTTAAACTGCTGCGCACCTCGCGCAACGCAGGTGACGGCATTTCTTCATTCCAGGCACTCTCCACCAGCCTGGCGGCACGCGTAGGCACCGGCAACCTGGCAGGTGTGGCAGTGGCGATCTACTTTGGTGGTCCTGGCGCGATTTTCTGGATGTGGATGACCGCCATGGTGGGTATGGCGACCAGCTTCATTGAATCTACCTTGGCGCAGGCCTATAAAACAGACCATGGGGATAGCACCTTTCGCGGCGGCCCCGCCCGTTATATTGAACGTGGGCTTGGACTGCGCTGGCTGGCCGTGCTGTTTTCCATCTGTTTGATTGTCGCGTTTGGATTGGCGTTTAACAGCGTACAGGCCAACTCCATCGCCCAGGCCATGGAGCAAGCATTTGCTGTTCCCACCTGGGCCATGGGGTTAGTCTTGGTGGTAGTTGTGACGCCGATTATCTTTGGTGGCTTAAAGTCCATCGCCAAGGTCGCGGAGCTGGTGGTGCCATTAATGGCTCTGCTTTACCTGCTACTCGCGCTTGTTGTGGTCGGGCTTAATATCGGTGACTTCCCGGCAGCCATCATGACCATTGTGAAGAGCGCCTTTGGCCTTGAGCAAGCGGCTGGTGGGGCCGTGGGGTATGCCGTGTCACAAGCGATTATGAACGGCATTCAACGCGGCCTGTTCTCCAACGAGGCGGGCATGGGTTCGGCGCCGAATGCGGCAGCCACCGCCAGCACGCGGCCTAATCATCCGGCTGCCCAAGGCTTTATTCAGATGCTGGGTGTGTTTCTGGATACGCTGGTTATTTGTACGGCCACGGCGGCCATTATTATTATGGCAGGGCCTGAGCTTTTAGCCGGTGAAGAGACGAATGGTATCCAATTGACCCAAATGGCGCTTTCAAGCCACGTAGGCGATTGGGGGGGCATGTTTGTAGCTGTCGCTATCTTGCTGTTCGCGTTTACTTCTTTGATTGCCAACTACTCTTACGGCGAGTCCAATATTGAGTATTTAGCGGGTCGCCGAGCGCCGGTAGCGATTCTCCTTTACCGCTTGGCGGTGCTGGCGATGATCATGGTGGGATCGGTGGCGAGTCTGGGGGCGATCTGGAACTTTGCGGATCTTTCCATGGGTATGATGGCAATTATTAACCTGGTGGCTATCCTGCTGCTTTCACCGGTTGCTTTTGCGCTGTTCCGTGATTACGAGGCGCAGTTGAAGGCAGGCAAAGAACCTACCTTTGACCCCAGCAAATTCCCCACGTTAGCCAATAAGGTTGATCCCAAGGCGTGGCCTAAAAAGCACTAATCATCAGCCAACTAAAACCCTGCTCATACAAAAGCAGGGTTTTTTTATAGATATCATCATAATTCGATTTTATCGAACGTAACACTCATATCATTGCGCTTTTGATTAATCAAAATCATCGTAAAATAGCGTCAATTCCTTATTAACCCTACGTTGGAGCTTTTTTAAATGACAACTCGTGCCCTGCTGGTTACCTCCTCTGTACTTGGTGAAAACGGTCAGTCTACCGCCTTGGCCAACCACTTCCAAAGCCGTGCGGCTGCCCGCGAAGGCGTCGATGTCACTAAGCGTGACGTGATTGCCGATGCGCTGCCTCACCTGGACATTGCGGAGCTGGGCGCATGGCAGACACCGGCTAACGAGCGCAGCGACGAGCAGAAAGCACTGGCTGCTCGCTCTGATGAACTGTTGGCCGAACTGCGTGCTAATGACGTGTTGGTCTTGGCGGTACCGATGTATAACCTGGGTATCCCTTCGCAGTTCAAAGCCTGGTTTGACCGCGTACTGCGTGCTGGCGAAACGTTCCGTTACACAGAAAACGGCCCACAAGGTCTCGTCGAAGGTAAGCGGGCGATTATCCTGGCGGCCCGTGGTGGTATGTATGCGGGGTCGGACAGGGATAGCCAAACGCCGCACCTGAAAAGCATGCTAGGCTTGATAGGCATTACCGATGTGGATGTCGTGTACGCAGAAGGTCTGAACATGGGCGAAGAGCAGCGTGCTGCAGCGCAAAAAGAAGTGTTTCAGGCAATTGATCAGCTGGTGGAAGCGCTATAAGCCGTCAGCCGAGGTAATTACGGAGAATTCGTTATGGCCCGTCCCGAGCTTTTGGAGCAGATCTATACGATTGTTGATCAGATTCCGGCGGGGCGAGTCACGACGTATGGGCGTATCGCCGCTATGACCGAAGGCGCCACACCGCGAATGGTGGGGTCTGCCATGCGCCACTTGCCTGATGGTCATGAGCTTCCCTGGCACCGGGTGATTGCGGCCTCACTTACACTTGCTGACCACGGCGGTGCTACCCGTCAGCATCAGAAATTGCGTGATGAAGGCGTGATGTTTGATGCCAAGGGCCGCGTGCCGCGCCACCTGGTGTGGCCGGATGAGCCGTAGAATATGTCCTTTCAATGAGAAGCCGCGTGGTTGCGCGGCTTTTTCGTTTGTACGTTTATTTATCCCTTTCTGAAAAGCGCTAAGTACGTGCCCCATCGAGGTGAACGTCCTGTGCTTTTTTCGTCATGGCACCGGCAAGCCGGCAGAGCAATAACGCGGCCACGCCACACAGCGTAAGTGTTAGTGGCATCAAGTGAGGCCCTTGGGTCGCTAGGCTGGCAATATAGCCGACGGCCGCCGCGATCACATAGTGCAGGGTACCCATCAGCGCCGACGCCACACCGGCCTGCGTCCCGCCAGCGTTCATGGTCAGCGCGGTCAAATTACCAAACACCAGTCCGAGCGCCCCAATCGCCACCCCCAGCAGCGCCACGTACGTTTCGAACGTGACCATATCCGTCGTGACGACCAGATATAAAAGCGCACCCGCCAGTGCATGTATACCAAGCCCGATATAAGTTACCCCGGCAGGCGTCATACCGCGTGCAGACAACGCATTGGACAGCATGCCACCGATAATCAGTCCGACAGAATTGGCGGCAAACAGATAGCTGAAATGGGTCGGGGTCATGCCAAAATGGTCGGTAAACACAAACGCTGCGGCGCTGATATAGGTGAAAAGCGACCCCAGAACAAAGCCACCGGCCGCCGTATACGCCATGAAGACCCGACGACGCGACTGAGCCAGATACCCACGCACAACACTGCCTACGCTAAGTGCTGTGCGCTGCCTAACGTCAAGCGTCTCGGGAATACCTATCAGGCTCCATGCCAAGCCGATGACGCCCAAGCCGGCCAGTGCCCAGAAGATACCGCGCCAGCCACCGTGCTCAAGCAGAAAGCCCCCCATCATGGGCGCCACGACGGGTGCAATCATCATGACTTGCATCAATAGCGAAAAGATTTTGGCAGAGCTTTTCACATCGCAAAGATCGGCCACAATGGCACGTGGAGCGACCAGGCCTGCGGCCGCGCCGATGGCCTGTAAAAAGCGGGCGGCGAGCAGCCATTCAAGCGTGGGTGCCATGGCCGCGACCACCGAACCCACCACAAAGATTACAAGCCCCACCAGAAGCGGCATTCTCCGCCCAAAACGCTCCAGCAGCGGGCCATAAAGACACTGCCCCAGCGCTAGTCCTGCCAAAAAGACCGATAGCGTTTGCTGCACGCTGCCCGCCGAGACCTCATAGGTCTGCGCAATCATCGGCATGCCGGGCAGATACATATCAATCGCCATGGCATCGAGTGCGGTCAAAAGGGCCAGCAGAATGACCAGCGCCATACCCACTGTACTTTGGTGAGTATTCTCACGAATGACCTGTTCAGTCATGATGCTCTCCTGCAAGCCTTGCGATACTGTCGCCCATGAGGCGTTCAAGTGCGTTGAGACGCGCCTCAAAGCGCTCGGTGCCAATATAGATAAGCGCCACGTGGAGGCTATCCACCATGCCCATGTAGGCGTGGCCTAGCACCAGGGCATCTTGATCGGAAAGTGCCTTTCCCACATGGCGACGCAACGCTGTCGTGAAATCTGCTAACAGCTGTTGCATGTAAGTTTCGTAGCCTTCCTGAAGCTCATGAAAAAGCGACTCGGGCGGAATATACGAGGTGCGTAGCAGAAACCGAAAGTGCTCAGAATCGGCGTAGCGTGCCAACAACGATTCGCAATAGTGCTGGCCTGGCAGTCCTGTATTGGAGTGCTCAAAGCATTCCTGAGCAAATTGCGATTCAACTTTCAAGGCATCTTCAAACACCGCCGAAAACAGCGCGTCCTTATTTTTGATATGCGAATAAAGCGACGCTTTGCGAATACCGGCGTCGGCAGCAATTCCCGACAATGAAGCGCCCTCATAACCATGCTGGGCAAACTGGGCAACGGCTGCGTTGAGCACCCGGCGCAATGCGGGTGTCGTTGTGGGTAACATTTCTTGCTCTCCAAACATGAAGTACTTAATGGTGTATGCGTCAAACATGCCAAACCCAAGCGATGCATTATAACACAAAAGCTACCGACCGGTAGGTAGCTTTTCGGTTTGTAAAAAAGGCCCTTTCGGGCCAAATAAAATTGACTGCTATCCGGTTTAAAACATAGCTGTCTAATTTAAAACATCGTGTTGTCGTTGGCCGCTTCTTCCGGCACAGACTGGATGACATCCCAGTGCTCGACGATCATTTCATTTTCAACGCGGAAGATATCCACAACGGCCTCACCGAGATCCTCATCACCATTGGTAGAGTGAACATGAAGCCAGACCAGGTCACCATCGGTCACACTACGCACGATCTCGCTCTGGTAGTCCGGGGTTTCCTTGAAGCAGCCTGCAAAGTAATCCACGAAAGACGCTTTGCCATCCGGTACTTCCGGTTCGCGCTTATACTTCAATGGAACCTGATTTCAGTGACCAGTCCCGCCAGCGTAGATCAAACAGATCCTTGCGGCGATCCTTCATGTTCGTCACTGAGCCCTCTGCGCGCACCACGGTTAGGCGAGTCAAATCCAGGTCCGAGAAGAAAATCATCTCGGTATTGGGTGTGGTTTCCGCCAGCACTGCATCGTGGGGGAAGGCGAAGTCAGAAGGGGTAAAGACGGCAGACTGCGCGTACTGGATATCCAGGTTTTCAATCGAGGGCAGGTTGCCGACGCTACCGCAGAGTACCACGTAGCACTCGTTTTCGATGGCACGTGCCTGGCCACAATGACGAACCCGCAGGTAGCCATTCTGGGTGTCGGTCCAGAACGGCACAAACAGGATATCCATGTCCTGATCGGCCAGTAGACGGCCGAGTTCTGGGAACTCTACGTCGTAGCAGATCAAAATGCCCACGCGGCCTGCATCGGTGTTAAACACCTGCAAGTTGTCACCGCCTTCGATTACCCAATCGCGACGCTCCTGAGGAGTGATATGCAGCTTGGCTTGCTTGTCGACTTCACCATCGCGGTGGAAGAGGTAGGCAACGTTGTAGAGCCGGTCATTTTCGCCCACTTCAATCATTGAACCGCCAACAATATTGATATTGTAGGAGACCGCCATGCGTGAAAGTTCGGCTTTAAAGCGCTCGGTAAAGCCTGCCAGGAAGCGTATCGCTGCCATTTGGTCCTGCTGGGCGGCGCGGTCTTGTAAGCCCATCAGCGGCGCGTAAAAGAGCTCCGGGAAAACCGCAAAGTCACTCTGGTAATCTGAAAGCGCGTCGACAAAATACTCAATCTGCTGAAGGGCGGCTTCTACCGAGGAAAACTCACGCATCTGCCACTGTACGGCGCCAACACGTACTTGGGTTGGGCGCGTATCCAGCACGTTTTCGGCAGGCTCAAAGAGAATATTGTTCCACTCGAGCAGGGTCGCGTAGCCTTTGGACTGCTCATCTTCGGGCAGGTATTTGCGCAGCAGGCGTTTTACTTGAAAGTCGTTAGCCAACTGGAACGACAAAATGGGATCGTAAATCTCCTTGCGAGAGACTTTTTCGATGTACTGGGCCGGCGTTAGCTCATCGGCATGCTGATAGTATTCGGGAATGCGCCCGCCCGCCAAAATGGCGCGCAGGTTATGCGAACGACACAGCTCTTTGCGCGCTTCGTAAAGGCGCCGCCCCAGGCGGTAGCCGCGGTAGTCCGGGTGAATCAGCACATCCAGCCCGTACATCGCATCGCCATTTTCATCGTTGAGAATAATCTCACGATGGCCAATCAGGTCGTCATATTTATGCGGGTTGGAAAACTCGTCGTAATCCACCTGAACCGTTAGCGCGACGCCTACCAGATTGCCGTCATCTTCAATGGCGATCTGGCCGTCGGGAAACTCCTGAATCAGCTTGTCGATGGTGTGGCGGGGCCAGGCGCCGCCAATATTATGATAGACAGCGTCCATCAATGTCTTGAGCTGATCGTAATCATCGCTCGTCAGGTTGCGCACATTTAGATGCAGGTCTTCCAGGGACATATCAGGGGGTTCCAGAATAAAAAAGAAAACAGCCTAGTACATGATGGCTAGGCGCTGCCCGGCTTATTCACCGACACGTTTCCCACCAGTGGGCGCGTCAAGGTTTGCGCCATGATGACGCCCGCCAGAATCAGAAGTCCACCGGTAAAGTGGAAGCCTGCCACTTGCTCGCCCAGCATCGCCATGGCAATCAGTGCGCTGAACAGAGGCATCAGGTTGATAAAAATGCTCGCCTGGTTAGCGCCAATTTGGCGGACCGCGCGCATCCATAAAAATGTGGTAATGACGGAGGCAGGAATGCCTGCATAGAGAATAAGCCCAATGTTTTGGCTATTTACAGGCGTCATTGGCCCCATCAAATAGGGTGGCAGCAAAAACAGTACCGCAAAACATACCTGAGCATAGAGCATTACCCAAGGCGGTAAGTTCATTTTCCAACGCTTTAGCATAACGCCGTAGAGCGCGTAGCAGCTGGCTGCCACCACCATTAGCGCATCGCCATGGGCAACCTCAAGCTGAAGAAGCGATAAGGGATTACCGCGGCCCAGCAACACGGTGACGCCGATAAAGGCCAGCACGCCGCCCATAACGCCGCCCTGGGTTGGCGGTTCACGCAGGATAAGCGCACTCAGCAACACGGTCAAAAGCGGCACCATCGCAGCTAGAATACCCATGTTGGTAGCCGTTGTGGTTTCCGCTGCAACATAGGCCAGCCCTTGCCATAGCCCCATACCTAAAAGACCCAGTAAGGCGAGTTTCGGCCAGTTGCGGCGTATTTCCGCACGATGACGAAGCACGGCCGGAAGCACGAAGGGCGTCATCACCGCTAGCGCCAACAGCCAGCGTAAAAAAGCGATACTGCTCGGCGCAATCGCGCCTACGGTCAACTGATTAATGGTCATGTTGCCCGACCAGATCAGCACGGTGGCTAGTGGTGGCAAAAAGTAAATCAACGGCATAGCGGTTTTCCTTATCGTTAGCCGAATAATGTTACGTGCTTTAACGCAATGAGCAAGACTGAGAAGCGATGGCTCTGGATCTCCCTGGTAAGTCGTAAAGGGCTGTACGACGGCGTTTGGATGTCATACGCTTGTTTGAATAACGCCAAGGAGAACCGTGATGACCCGTGCGCCCGCTTACCCACATCTTTTCCAGCCAATTACGATTGGCCATCTAACGCTGCCCAACCGCATTTTAATGGGCTCCATGCATACCAACCTGGAAGAGACGCCCAATGGGTTTGCAAGGTTGGCGGCTTTTTATGCTGAGCGTGCACGGGCCGGGGTAAGTTTAATCGTCACTGGGGGGATTGCGCCAAACCCGGAAGGTGCGGTGTTTCAGGGCGCCAACGCGCTAACCGATGAGACCCAGTTGGCAGAGCATCGCCAAGTGGTGGAGGCTGTTCACGCGGAAGGCGGGCATTTGTGCATGCAGATTCTCCATGCGGGGCGCTACGCCTACTCGCCTGAATTGGTGGCGCCCTCGGCAATTCAGGCACCCATTAATCCATTTACTCCCCGTGAACTAAGTAGTGACGACGTTGAACAGCAAATTGCCGACTACGTGCGCTGTGCGTCTCTGGCGCAAGAGGCGGGTTATGACGGCGTCGAAATAATGGGTTCGGAAGGCTATCTGATTAATCAGTTTATTTGCCAGCGGACCAACCAGCGCAGCGATGCCTGGGGCGGTAGTTTTGAGCATCGCATGCGCTTTCCGCTGGAAATTGTTAAACGCATTCGAGCGGCAGTGGGCGAGCGCTTTGTGGTGATTTTTCGCCTGTCGATGATTGACCTGGTGGAAGACGGCAGCACATGGCAAGAGATCGTCACGCTTGGCCAGGCGGTGGAAGCCGCGGGTGCCGATATCATTAATACCGGAATTGGCTGGCATGAAGCGCGGGTGCCCACCATTGTCACCAGCGTGCCACGTGCGGCCTTTACCGAAGTGACCCGGCGAGTAAAAGCAGCGCTTTCGGTGCCGCTGATCACCACCAACCGGATTAATATGCCAGAGATTGCCGAACAGGTGCTGTCCGAAGGCCACGCCGATATGGTGTCCATGGCGCGGCCGTTTTTGGCAGACCCGGAGTGGGTACGTAAAGCCGAAGCGGGGCAGGCCGATGAAATCAATACCTGTATTGCCTGTAACCAGGCCTGCCTGGACCACACCTTTGCAGGCAAGCTAACCTCTTGTTTGGTTAACCCGCGCGCCTGCCATGAAACCGAACTTGTGATTGAGCCCGCCACCACGCCTAAACGCGTGGCCGTGGTGGGCGGTGGGCCAGCGGGGCTTGCCACGGCCGTTACCGCCGCCAGCCGGGGCCATCACGTCGTGCTGTTTGAGCAGCGTGACACGCTGGGCGGGCAGTTTAATTACGCGCGCCGGATTCCTGGCAAAGAGGAGTTTAACGAAACCCTACGCTACTACCGCGTCATGCTGGAAAAGTACGCGGTAGAGGTCCGCTTGAACACCCGTGCCACTCCAGAAGCGCTGGCTGAGTTTGACGATATTATCATCGCCAGCGGCGTACGCCCGCGCACGCTGTCGCTGCCCGGCGCTGAACACCCCAGTGTGCTGAGCTATGCCGATGCCATTGAATCCCCCGAGCGGGTAGGTCGCCGGGTTGCCGTTATCGGGGCAGGCGGTATTGGTTTTGACGTTTCCGAGCTTTTGGCCCATGAAGAGCATCCGGCCCTTGATGTTGATACCTGGTGCGACGAGTGGGGCGTTGACTTGGCCGTTAGCGAACGCGGCGGTTTAAAAGCCCCTGTGGCGCCCGCTGTCTCACGTGACATTGTCATGCTACAGCGTAAAACCTCTAAGCCTGGCAAGTACTTGGGTAAAACCACTGGCTGGGTACACCGGGCTTCGCTAAAGGCGCGCGGTGTTTCAACCTTAACGGGCTGCGAGTATCTTAAAATTGATGAAGATGGGCTGCATATTCGCCGCGATGGCGAGAACAGCGTGCTGGGTGTGGATACGGTGGTGGTATGCGCGGGGCAGGAGTCAGTGCGTGATTTAGTGGCGCCGCTTGAAGCGCTCGGTAAACCGATTCATATCATTGGCGGTGCCGATGAGGCGGCAGAGCTTGACGCCAAGCGCGCTATTGATCAGGGAATGCGCTTGGCTGCCCAGCTTTAACCGCGTTGATAGTGGCGGGTGACGCTCGTCCATAAATGACGATAGACTGACTGATCCATCACCTTATTAAGCATAACGTGATGTTAAAGGCGCTAGTGGCACCCAGCTGGCGCTGTAACAATATGAGGTATAAGGATAATTGTCATGACGTCGGAGTGTACCCCCCGTTTTTTAGCCAGCGATAACACTTCTGGTATTTGCCCGGAAGCCATGGCGTATCTACTGGACGCTAATCAGGTTGATGACCTGGCGTATGGCAATGACCACTGGACCGAGCGTGCGGCGAACCGCTTTCGTCAAATGTTTGATTACGACTGCGAAGTGTTTTTTGTTTTTAACGGTACTGCGGCTAACTCACTGGCGCTTTCTGCGATGGGGCGCAGTTACCATAGCGTGATTTGTCATGAGCTGGCGCATATTGAAACTGACGAGTGCGGCGGCCCGGAGTTCTTCTCCAATGGCGCCAAGCTGCTGACCTCGCCAGGGGCGAATGGCAAGCTTACCCCTGAGGGGATTGAGGCGCTGGTGACGCGGCGTAGCGATATTCACTACCCAAAACCTAAAGTGGTTTCGCTGACCCAGGCGACTGAAGTAGGAACGGTATATACCCGTGAAGAACTGCTGGCCATTCGCGCGATTGCCGATAAGCATGATTTGCGCCTACACATGGATGGCGCCCGCTTTGCCAATGCCTGTGCCAGCTTGAATGCTACGCCTGCCGAGCTGACCTGGCAGGTAGGCGTTGATGCACTGTGTTTTTCTGGGACTAAAAATGGCTTGGCGATGGGCGAGGCGATTTTGTTCTTTAATCGCGAGCTGGCAGAAGATTTTTCGTATCGCTGTAAGCAGGCAGGTCAGTTGGCATCCAAAATGCGCTATATATCAGCGCCGTGGCTGGGCCTTTTGGAGAGCGGGGCGTGGCTCACCAATGCTCAACATGCTAACGCAATGGCACAATATTTAACGGAAGGGCTGCAAGCGCTGCCTGGCGTGTCGTTGATGTTTCCTGCTCAGGCAAACAGCGTCTTTGTTGAGTTGCCAGCCCATGCAATTAGCGCCCTAAAAGCCAAGGGGTGGACCTTCTATACGTTTATTGGCGCTGGTGGGGCACGCTTTGTATGTGCCTGGAATACCACCGTTGAATTACTGGATTTACTGATCGCGGATGTCAACGTCGCTCTTGAACAGCACTCTGGGTAGCAAGACTCAGGAGGTTTCAGGCGTATCGCTTTTTGTACCGCCGCTGCACACGCAGCGGCGGTTTTTTGTAGACGCTCAATAAAAAGGCGTGACGCCTGGCCCGCTATGCCAATGTTGATCATTAGTGAATCGTTAAACGTTTCTGATGAAGTGCTTTTTGGTTAAAAGCCTGTTGTATCAATATCCTGCCTTTGAAGTGCGGGAATTTTCTGGCGTATGCCTATGCGTATCACCTGTTAGCGTTGAAGTTTTAGTCATCACATTTTGCTAATGCTGGCTACGCTAATAGAGCGACACCTCGTTCGGCTCACCACGATAAAATATTCATCCGGGTGGTGATTGCTTGGGGATGGCCATAGGAGGGTTTCATGAGCATCTTTGACCACGTTCAAGACCGTTTTGCCCGCGTGCAGCAAGAAGACATGAGTTTGGAAGAGTATCTGGCGCTTTGTCGTCGTGACCCAACGGTTTATGCCAGCGCCGCGGAGCGCATGCTGGACGCCATCGGCGAGCCTGCTGTGATTGATACGGCAAAAGATCCGCGCTTATCGCGTATTTTTTCCAATAAGGTAATACGCCGCTACCCGGTATTTACTGAATTTCATGGTATGGAGGAGGCCATTGAGCAGATAGTGGCTTACTTCCGTCATGCCGCCCAGGGGCTTGAGGAGCGCAAGCAGATTCTCTATCTGCTGGGGCCGGTGGGTGGCGGTAAATCATCACTTGCGGAGCGCTTAAAACTGCTAATGGAGCGTATTCCGTTTTACGCCATTAAAGGCTCACCCGTTTATGAGTCGCCGCTTGGGTTGTTTTCACCTGAAGAGGATGGCGAACTGCTTGAAAAAGAGTATGGGGTTGCGCCGCGCTATCTGAAAAGTGTGATGTCCCCTTGGGCCGCCAAGCGTTTAAAAGAGTACGGCGGCGATATTTCCCAGTTTCGTGTAGTGCGCCTTTATCCTTCGCGGCTGCACCAGATAGCAATCTCTAAAACGGAACCGGGTGACGAGAATAACCAGGATATCTCCTCGTTAGTGGGTAAAGTCGATATCCGCCAGCTTGAGCTTTACTCCCAGGATGACCCGGATGCTTATAGCTTCTCGGGCGGGCTTTGCCGCGCTAACCAAGGGTTAATGGAATTCGTTGAGATGTTTAAGGCGCCGATCAAGGTGCTGCATCCGCTGTTGACTGCCACCCAAGAGGGGAATTACAACCCAACGGAGGGAATGGGCGCCATTCCGTTTGATGGCATTATCCTGGCGCACTCCAACGAATCCGAGTGGCAGGCATTTCGCAATAATCGCAACAACGAGGCCTTTCTTGACCGCGTATATATCGTCAAAGTGCCTTACTGCTTGCGAGTGTCTGAAGAGATCAAAATCTATCAAAAGCTACTGGAAGACTCTTCCCTCAATGCCGCACCCTGCGCACCCGATACGCTGCGCATGCTGGCGCAATTCTCGGTGCTGTCTCGGTTAAAAGTGCCTGAGAACTCCAGTATCTACTCCAAAATGCGCGTGTACGATGGCGAAAATCTAAAAGATACCGACCCGCGTGCCAAATCGATACAAGAGTACCGCGATGCGGCAGGTGTGGACGAAGGTATGCAAGGCCTCTCCACCCGTTTTGCGTTCAAGATTCTTTCCAAGGTATTTAACTTTGACAGCACCGAGGTTGCTGCTAACCCGGTACACCTGCTGTATGTGTTGGAGCAAGCGCTTGAGCGTGAGCAACTGCCCTCTGAAGTATTTGAGCGTTATCTGGGCTTTATTAAAGAATTTTTGGCGCCGCGCTATGTGGAGTTTATTGGCAAAGAGATCCAAACGGCTTATCTCGAATCCTACAGTGAGTATGGGCAGAATATTTTTGATCGCTATGTGACCTATGCCGATTTCTGGATTCAAGACCAGGAGTACCGCGACCCGGATACCGGCGAGCAGTTGAATCGCCAATCGCTTAATGAAGAGCTTGAAAAAATTGAGAAGCCAGCGGGCATTTCCAATCCCAAGGACTTCCGTCATGAAGTGGTGAACTTTGTGCTGCGAGCGCGCGCCCAGAACAACGGCATGAACCCCAGCTGGCAGTCGTATGAGAAGCTTAAGGGGGTTATTGAGCACAAGATGTTTGCTAATACCGAAGAGCTTTTGCCGGTCATCTCGTTTAATGCCAAGGCCTCAACGTCGGACCAGAAAAAACACGAGGACTTCGTCGCTCGGATGGTGGAGCGCGGCTATACCGAGAAGCAGGTGCGCCTGCTTTCCGAGTGGTACCTGCGCGTGCGTAAGTCGCAGTAAGCGCCGGTACTGCAAAGGCCCTTTGGGTTAAGGAGGTCGTATGACCTACTTTATTGATCGAAGACCTAACGCTAAACATAAGAGCGCGGTTAACCGACAGCGCTTTTTGGAGCGCTACCGTCAGCATATCAAGCGCTCAGTTGAAGAGGCGGTTAACCGCCGCTCCATTACCGATATGGAGCGTGGTGAAAACATCTCTATCCCCACCAAGGACATTTCCGAGCCGGTGTTTCAGCATGGCCCCGGCGGGGCGCGCAATATCGTTTCGCCGGGTAATAAAGAGTTTTTACAGGGTGACAGGATTCGCCGCCCCGGTGGCCAAGGCGGCGGAGGCGGTGCGGGTGAAGGGAGCGCTTCTGACCAAGGCGAAGGTAACGATGAGTTTGCGTTTACGCTTAGCCGAGAGGAGTTTTTAGAGTTTGTTTTCGATGGTTTGGAGCTTCCGCACCTGCAGCGTAAGCCGCTTAAATCATTGGAAGAAGTGAAAATGGTGCGCGCAGGCCTTTCCCGGGATGGCGTGCCCTCGCGTATCAGTATTACGCGCTCCATGCGGGAGGCCTACGCCCGCCGTATTGCCATGCGAGCACCGATCAAGCGAGCGCTAAAAGAAGCTGAGCAAGCGCTGGAGGCAGAAGAGCGCAAGGACAGCGTGCTACGTAATCCGGCACGGGTGGCTGAACTGAAAGCTGACATCGAGCGTTTAAAGAAACGCATCGAGGCAGTGCCGTTTATTGATACCTACGATTTGCGTTATCACCAGTTGGCCGCGCAACCTCAGCCCTCAAGCCAGGCGGTAATGTTCTGTGTCATGGATGTTTCAGGCTCCATGACCCAGAACCATAAAGACATTGCGAAGCGGTTTTTTCTGCTGCTTTACCTTTTTTTAGAGAAGCACTACGAAAAGGTCGAGCTGGTGTTTGTCCGCCACCATACTGCCGCAAAAGAAGTGAGTGAGGAGGAGTTCTTTTACTCCCGCGAAACGGGCGGCACCATTGTCTCAAGCGCACTCACGCTGGTGGATAGCATTGTTCAAAAGCGCTATCCCGCCGAGCAGTGGAATTTATACGTGGCCCAGGCATCGGATGGCGACAATTGGGACGATGATTCCAGTACCTGTCGCAATTTGCTGATTAAAAAGCTGATGCCTCAACTTCAGTACTACGCGTATGTAGAAATCACCCCTCACGATCATCAGTCGCTTTGGCATGAGTATCAGAGCGTTGCTGAGCACTTTCCTGAACGCTTTACGATGCGCCAAATTGTCGAAGCCAGTGATATTTATCCTGTTTTTCGTGAGCTGTTTAAACGCCGCTTGAACCAAGCGCGCTAAACGCGTGCGTGTTGAGGAGTGCGCTATGAATGCATCCCAAAAGCCCATTGCGACCGGTTCTGACTGGAGCTTTAGCGTCCTAGAGCGCTTTAACGACAAGCTCGCAGTACTTGCTGATGAGTACCGCCTGGATACGTACCCCAATCAAATGGAAGTCATCACCACCGAGCAGATGATGGATGCCTACGCCAGCGTGGGAATGCCGGTGGGCTACCATCACTGGTCATTTGGTAAGCAGTTTCTGGCCGTTGAGCACGCTTACAAACGCGGCCAAATGGGCCTGGCGTACGAGTTGGTGATTAATTCCAACCCTTGTATTGCCTATTTGATGGAAGAAAACACCCTGATGATGCAGGTGCTGGTTATGGCGCATGCCTGCTATGGGCATAATTCCTTCTTCAAGGGCAATTATCTGTTTCGTACCTGGACCGATGCCGAATCGATCGTTGATTATCTGGTGTTTGCACGTCACTACATTGCCAAATGCGAAGAGCGCCATGGCGTCCATGCGGTTGAGCAACTGTTGGATGCGTGCCACGCACTGCAAAATTACGGCGTTGACCGCTATAAACGACCTTCGCCGATCTCGGCTGAAGAGGAGGCCAAGCGTCAGGATGAGCGGGAAGCCTACCTGCAAACGCAGGTTAATATGCTGTGGCGTACGATTCCTGAGCCGCCTGGCAATGCGTCTTCGCTGCCTGGTAGCCTTAACAGCGACAACGACCCGCTAGGCCTGCACAGCGGCGGAATTTATCCGCCAGAGCCCCAGGAAAACCTGCTCTATTTTATTGAAAAAAATGCCCCGTTATTGGCCCCTTGGCAGCGTGAAATAGTGCGTATTGTGCGTAAGCTGGCACAGTATTTTTACCCCCAGCGCCAAACTCAGGTCATGAATGAAGGGTGGGCATGCTTTTGGCATTACACGTTGATGAACCGCTTGTATGACGAAGGCGATGTTGATGAAGGTCTGATGCTTGAGTTCTTGCAGTCCCACGCCGCTGTCATTAATCAACCTGACTTTGATAGTCCTTACTTCAACGGCATCAATCCGTATGCGTTGGGGTTTGCCATCTTTATGGACATCAAGCGGATATGCGAAGCACCGACCGAGGAGGATTATCAGTGGTTTGCTGATATTGCGGGCACGCCTTGGCGCAGTACGCTTGAGTTTGCTATGCGCAACTTTAAGGATGAGTCGTTTATTCAGCAGTTTCTGTCGCCCAAGGTAATGCGCGACCTTAAGTTGTTTTTAATTGTGGATGATGATCAGGCGGAAACGCTCGAAGTGGCGGCTATTCATAATGAACAGGGCTATCGCCGGGTGCGAGATGCGCTTTCTACTCAGTACGCGCTATCGGTGAAAGAACCAAATATTCAAGTGGTTGAGGCTGATATCCGGGGCGATCGCTCATTAACACTGCACCACGTACAGGACGGTCGCCGCCCCCTTGGGCGTAGTGTCTACCCGGTTATTCGGCATCTGCATGAGCTTTGGGGGTTTCCCGTACGCCTGGTTTCCATGGATGAAGGGCGGGTGACGCATCGCTACCGTTGGCCCATAGAGGAGGAAAGTAAAGACAACCCGTAAATGGTCACAGCTTACCGGTGAGTAATGTATAAAGCCCTGCGTTTGGCAGGGATTTTTAGCAGCCTTACCCCTGAGCCACCCAGGATTGACACCAGCCACCAGGTTCAACGCTATTTTCAGGAAACAGCTGACAGCCTTGATTAGCAGAGGTATAGAACATGCAGTTGTCGCACCGTTCACCTGATGTATAAGCAGGGTGGTCGCTGGCGTCACTCGCCTTTTCAACATAGCTCAGCGCTTGGGCGCTCGGTACGGAAGGGGCAAGGCGAGGTAGCGATTGAGCAAAGGCCGTTTTCGATAAAATACCGATGCCCAAGGGGAGGGTTGCCAGTCCCCATACACTGGTGCGTATAAAATGACGGCGGCTCTGATTAGCCATGGTCTCTCCTTATAGGTCACTCTCATTTGACCCTAAATATCGCGTTGTTATCCGCCCATGCTAACGAATAGATGCGTGGCGCGCGACTTCTTCGTTCAAGGCAAGGATTTAGAGAGATTTCGTGCCCAGGCTGCGGATTTAACCAGGCCTGTTATACTCCACGCTTTGGCGGCTGTTGACGTTTTTCTTGCGTATTACGCCACTAAACAGGTGTAGACGGTGTGAGTAAAATGACGATAGGCCTCGGTATCACTTACATTTTTTTAGTGAGGGCGCTATGCAAAACGCAGTTATTTTAATTAATACCGAAAAAGGCCAGGTTAAAGCAGTAGCAGAGCGTTTAGCGGACGTAGAAGGCATTAGTGAGGTGTACTCCACCTGTGGGCGTTATGACCTGGTAGCCATTGCGCGTACCCCGAATTTTGAAAGCCTGGCTGAGCTGGTGACCGAGCGCCTTAACGAGGTTGAGGGGATCAGCGATACGGAAACGCTTAACGCCATGCAGGTACATTCACGCCACGACCTTGAAACCATGTTTTCACTAGGCTGGTAATGTGGACATAGGCACCGGCCACCGCAATGGCCGCGTGTCATAAGCGGGCGATAAAAATTAGCGTGTGGGGAGTAGGGGAACGTGGGGGTATCGTTTTGGCGCTGGCGTCGAGAGGGGCGACGTCTGGGCGTCGCTTTGCTGTTTGTGGTCGCGGGAGCGGGGTTATGGGAGTTTCAGGAGCGTCAGCATCAGGATGCGTATACCTGGATGGGCGTTCCCACGTGGGAGAGTTTTCATCCCACCACGTTTCACCGCGTATTACGCAATGAGGGCTATTTAGTTGGCTGGTCGGATGTGCGTGTTAACCCGCTGTGGGTGAGTTACCAGCTGGAGGCGGTGCCGGAAGGGACCCAGATTGGCTCACGGCCCAGTTTTCAAGCGGATTGGCGGACCCTCTGGCCGGTAAAAACCGACAGCTATGCCCGGAGTGGCTATGACCGGGGACATATGGCACCTAACTATGCCATTGCCGCAGTGCACGGGCGTGATGCCCAGGTTGATACGTTTTTGATGAGTAACATGACGCCGCAGCGGCCTAATCTAAATCGTCAGCTGTGGCAGCGGTTGGAGGAGTCGGTGATCAATCACTTTGCGCCGCGTTTTGATCGCGTACAGGTGATTACCGGGCCGATATTCCCTGAACATTTTATGGATAATG
Organism: Halomonas sp. AOP27-A1-41; assembly: GCF_052378605.1. Taxonomy (NCBI): domain Bacteria; kingdom Pseudomonadati; phylum Pseudomonadota; class Gammaproteobacteria; order Oceanospirillales; family Halomonadaceae; genus Halomonas; species Halomonas sp. AOP27-A1-41. Next base: position 1,146 of record NZ_JBQSXT010000033.1, on the reverse strand, counting down.
TGTTTAATCGGGTGGGGTTTGTCGAAGTGCCAGAGGCGTTCTATAAGATTATTGTTGCCCCGCACGATGAGGCACCGCTCGCGCTGGCGTTCATCATGCCCCAGGACGTTCGCGGCAACGAACCGTTAGATGATTACCTGGTCACTATTAATGACATAGAAGCGCGTACCGGGCTTAATTTTTTCCCGGACCTGACACCCGAAATGGAAACCGTGCTGGAAGGTGAGTTGCGTACGCAAGGATGGGCACTGGAGGAGGTCGCACGGCGACCTGGGCGTTTTCAGTAAATCATCAGTGTAGCGATTGGCGGCGAGCATTATATTTTAGCGGGTAGCGCTCTCGTTCAATAAAATGCTCGCCTTGCTGAGGGGCCTTATGCAGGTTATCAGTTAAAGGCGTAATTCAAGCCAAGCCAGAAAGAGCGTCCAATCTGATAGTTACTGGTATTACCTGTGACCCTGTCGAATATATTTTTAATTCTAAAATCAACTGAGGCGTTGTGAATGTTTTTGTTTAAAAAATAATATTTAATATTTGTATCAACGGTCATCAAAGACCCCGTGTTAGTGTCCTCATAGATATCATAAGTGTTGCCCTCGTTGTCTGTATAGCTTTCTCTGGAATCGGTTAAATACTCGTATTTACCGCGATAATTTAAACTGGTATCAGTAATTAAATTGCCGTTAAGCCAGCCCGTTGCCCAGTTCACAGAGGCTTTGAAGGGGGCTGCGAAGTTTTGCCGTGCATCTTGTTCGCGTAGGTCGGCCATAGACATGATTGCATTGCTGTAATAGACGAGCTCATTTTGATCGTCGGCTTCATACGTATAATCAACGGCTCCATTAGTCCGAGTTTCTGACCAAACCACGTTTGCATTGAAAAAATGGCTTTTATAGCTACCAGACCACTCCAACGCATAACCAAGGTAATCCGTCTCTCCATCGTTAGACATCGTATAGTAATCATTGCCATCACGATCCGTAAGTTTTTCGCTGCGAGAGAACTGATCGCGGTTTTCACGATACACGACTTTAGGGCGAAAGTGGCCATTCAGTGACGTTGGAATCGTCAGTGACGCCGTCAACTCGTCACTATAAGGGGTCTGCAGGTTAGAGGAAGAGTAGTTGGTAACCGAGGGTTGAAAGT
>NZ_JBQSXT010000032.1:0-22432 GCF_052378605.1 Halomonas sp. AOP27-A1-41 | reverse complement strand
CTCAGTTAAAAAGCTCAGCTTTTGGGTTTTGCCTTGCGCATAAGCGCATACGCCGGGCCTGAGAGCACATAGGCACCAAACAGCAAGAGCAGCATTACAGACGGTTCGACCGAAATCATGACAAACCCCAATACAACGGCCAGCAACACTACAAAGGGTACGGGCTTTCTAAAGTCGAGATCTTTGAAGCTGTAATAGCGGATGTTGCTGACCATCAGAATACCGGCGGCCGCCACAACAACCAACATCAGCAGCTTGAAGCCAAACGCATCCGCATCAAAGCTGTGGAAGGTCCAAACACACGCAGCCACCAGTGCTGCCGCTGATGGACTAGGAAGGCCGATAAACCACTTCTTATCAACACTTCCGTTTTGTACATTAAAGCGTGCCAAGCGAAGTGCCGCGCAGGCGACATAGAGAAACGCGACCACCCAGCCGGTCTTCCCGATATCCTGCAAAATCCAGGTGAACGCGACAAGCGCAGGCGCCATACCAAAGGAAATCATATCGGCCAGACTATCGTACTCAGCCCCAAATTCGCTTTGCGTATTGGTCATACGCGCAACGCGGCCATCCAGTCCATCCAGCACCATAGCAATGAAAATAGCGACTGCAGCCGATGTAAAATCACCGTTAATACCGGCGACAACGGCAAAGAAGCCTGAAAACAGAGCGGACGTAGTAAACAGGTTGGGCAGTAAGTAGATTCCCTTGCGGCGAACTTTCTTGCCATCCTCTACCGCATCTTCGACGATCTCTGTGTCGCGTAGAAAGGCGGCAGCTAAATCCTCATTATCGACCTTTTGAGTCTGGTCGTGGTTTTCGGGCTGGGGTGTACTGGCCTGCTCTTGATCGCGAGCGTCCTGAATCATAGGTGTCATCCGTTTAATAAAAAGCCACAAACTAGTGAACACTTTCATTCTACACGGTGAGCTTTAGTCAGCCAGTCAATTACCGCACGTAGACAAAAATGCATGGCGGCTAGCCCTATAAAACAAACGGGGTGCGCCAAAGCGCACCCCGTCACCAAGTTAATAAGCACCTACTGCTTGAAAACACTAGCCCTGAATTTGCCAACCAACTGACCGTGATCCAGAGCATCATGCAGTTTAGGGCTTATCTGGCAATTTCATCTGCAGTGACTGTTGGTCTTAAACCAGGAAAAGGTCACCATTTTTACCGTGACAACCACGTAAGCGAGGTTTCAGAAAACCATTATTAAGTCATTACGTTGTTATAGTAGCGTGTCAGCGCTGATGGCCACCGCGCCGTCTAGTGCAGCGCTGGTAAAGCGTCAAGCAACTTTACGACACACGTATCTTTGCGTAAAACGCTGTATTTGCAACAAACTATTTCACATATTGAAATGACGGTACTGGCATGGATTTTCGCTTACTGAAGCACTTTGTCACGCTTTCTGACACGCTCCATTTTGGCCGCGCCAGCGAGTTGAGCCACATAAGCCCATCGACGCTTAGCCGCTCTATTCAGCAGTTGGAGGAGGAGTTGGCCACTCGGCTATTCGAGCGTGACAACCGCCATGTCGCACTGACTCCCCAAGGGCTCAGTTTTCAGCACTACGCACGCGAAACGTTAGAACAGTGGGAAATGACCAAGCGTCGCCTGGCCAATGAAGCGACCATGCTGAGCGGTGAGATCAGCATCTACTGCTCAGTAACTGCCAGTTACAGCTTTCTGTATGAGCTATTAAGCGATGTACGAACACGTCATCCCGGCATTGAGTTAAAGCTGCATACCGGTGATCCGGCGAATGCAATGAAAAGAGTAATGGAGGGTGACGATGATATGGCGATTACGCCGCGCCCCCGCATTCCCCCTAATGCGCTGGTGTTTAAGTCATTAACACGTTCACCACTGGTATTTATCGCGCCTAACGAACCGTGTGATTGGCTACCCAGCTTCCCTGAAAGCTCAACGGCAGCACAGTGGCAGCAAGTGCCCATGATTCTTTCTGAAGCAGGCTTATCGCGGGAGTACGCCAACACCTGGTTTAAAGCGATGGGTATCACGCCTCGAATCTACGCCCAGGTGGCCGGGCACGAAGCGATTGTTAGTATGGTGGGGCTGGGCTTTGGCGTAGGCGTGGTTCCCAAAATCGTTCTGGATAACAGCCCGCTTGCCAACCGCGTTCGCATGTTAAACGTAAAACCAGAGCTGCCCCACTATGACGTGGGCCTTTGCGTCCTAAATCGGCGTTTAAAAAATCCGCTTATTGAGGCGCTTTGGTCTGCGATTAGCGAACGCTAATCGATTATAAAAAGCACCGCCTCGGCGAGACGGTGCTTTTGGGTCGAGCAATACAGCTTGGCTAAACGTGCAGTGATCAGGTAATTAAATCGATAGCACCTTGTCACCACGCGCAATACCAGAAACGCCAGTACGCGCCACTTCAAGAATCCCTACTGGCGCCATGGCCTGCAGAAAAGCGTCCAACTTGGCGGCATCACCGGTAATCTGCACGGTATATAGATTAGGTGTGACATCGACGATCTGCGCCCGAAAAATATCCACGGTACGCTTCACTTCATCGCGGGCAGCCCCCAATGCCTTTACCTTCACCATCATCAGCTCACGCTCGATATGGTTGCCTTCGGTCAAGTCAACCAGCTTCACCACATCAATCAGCTTGTTGAGGTGCTTGGTGATCTGCTCAATGACACGATCATCGCCAACCGTGGTCACCGTCAACCGCGAAAGCGACGCATCTTCCGTAGGCGCTACGTTAAGCGTTTCAATGTTGAAGTTACGCTGGGAAAACAGGCCGACCACACGTGACAGCGCACCCGGTTCGTTTTCCAACAGAATCGAGATGATATGTCGCATCAGGTACGCTCCGTTTTAGACAGCAGCATGTCGCGCATGGAGCCTAACGGCACCTGCATCGGGTAGACGTGCTCGAAAGGATCCACCTTCACGTCAAGGAACACCAGTTCGTGCTTGTCGGCAAATGCACGCTCAAGCGCCGGTTCAAGCTCATCCTGAGTAGTGACGGTAATCGCGGTAAATCCATAAGCCTCAATCAACAGATGGAAATCAGGCAGTGATTCCATATAAGAGTGCGCATGACGTGACTTGTAGTTCAGGTCCTGCCACTGACGCACCATGCCTAGCGAGGCATTGTTCAGATTGAGAATTTTGACCCCTACGCCGTACTGCTTACAGGTGGAGAGTTCCTGCATCATCATCTGGAAGCTGCCTTCCCCGGTAACACACACGACGTCGTCGTCCGGGTAGTTCTGCTTGATCCCCATGGCGGCCGGGAAGCCAAAGCCCATGGTGCCAAGACCGCCTGAGGTAATCAGCCGGTTGGGCTTATCAAACTTGTAGTACTGAGCCGCAAACATCTGGTGCTGACCTACGTCGGTCGTAACAAATGCTTCACCGCGCGTTATCCGGCACAGCGCTTCAACAACTTCCTGCGACTTTAACGCTTCACCTGGCTTGGACGGTTCGTAAAGCTTGCCTTTACGCTCGGCACGCCAGCCATCGATCTTTTCCCACCACTCAGCAAGTGCTTCAGGATGCGCAATGGGATGGCCCTGAACCAGGCTAATCATCTCATTAATAACGCTAGCGGCAGGCCCTACGATAGGCACATCAGCACGCACGGTTTTAGAGATAGAGCTAGGATCAACATCAACGTGAATAATTTTCGCCGTGGGGCAGAACTTCGACGTGTTGTTGGTAACCCGGTCATCAAAGCGTGCGCCAATAGCGATAATCAAATCAGCGTGGTGCATGGCCATGTTGGACTCATAAGAGCCGTGCATGCCCAGCCAGCCAAGGCTTTGACGATCGCTTTGCGGGTATGCGCCAATGCCCATCAGCGTGGTGGTAATGGGGAAACCCAGCTTTTTGACCAGATCGGTTAAGCCTTCACTGGCTTTACCGGTCACCACACCACCACCGGTATAAAACACCGGGCGCTTGGCTTTAAGCATTAGCTCGATGGCTTTTTTAATCTGCCCTGTATGGCCACGTGTCACCGGGTTATACGAGCGCAGCTTGACCTTTTTCGGGTAGATGTACTCGTAGCGCTCGGTCGGCGCGGTCATATCCTTGGGAATATCGACCACCACAGGGCCGGGGCGCCCGGTAGAAGCCAGATAAAAGGCTTTTTTAAGCACTTCCGGAATTTCAGACGGATGACGAATCGAAAAGCTGTGCTTCACGATAGGCCGGGTGACACCCACGATATCGGTTTCCTGGAAGGCGTCTTCGCCAATCAGATGGCTGGCCACTTGGCCGCACAGCACCACCATCGGAATGGAATCCATATAGGCGGTCGCAATACCGGTGACGGCATTGGTTGCACCAGGCCCTGATGTGACCAGCACCACACCTGGCTTACCCGAGGCGCGAGCGTAACCGTCGGCGGCATGCGTGGCCGCTTGTTCGTGACGCACAAGAATGTGCTTCACATCGTCCTGGCGGAACAGCGCATCATAAATATGCAGCGCCGCGCCGCCGGGATAACCATAAATGTACTCAACGCCCTCATCTTTCAAGAAGCGGGCGATCATATCTGCGCCGGAAAGCAGTTCCACTGTATTTCTCCCCTGGAGGTCTCGAGTGCGATCCGCAGGACATCCTGCGGTGTCGAGTGCGGCGGTATGCCGCTGCCGGCCCATGCCGGCACCTGATGCCAAACCCTGGCATACGGCCCGGTTAGGGCCTGCACTCTCTGAGAGGCACTGATCCATAACAACATACATCAGTGGCTCTCTTTCACGGCTGATTGCCGTGTCGGGGCGTTGGCCAGGCTGAGCGGTTAGCTCAAACCCGGAAGTCCTTCGGCGGGTAAAGGCTTACGCCTACCCTTCGCGCGGTGAAAAGGGGTTACCCGTAGGTCCGCGCCCGCAAATCAGGAACAGATAAGATTCCATTAGGCTCTTGGCATGTCAACCATCAATGCCCGATGAATGTGCAAAGGAGCGATTTGAGACAAAAAAAGCCCCGCCGGCAAGGCCGAGCGGGGCATATGGTTATAACCAAGAACGTCTGATTATCAGTGAGCGGTTAGCTATTAAACGCAAGCTTACCGTCCGAGGCACTCACCCGAATAACATCGCCGGGTGAAAACTTGCCTGCCAGCAAGTCTTGCGCCAGCGGATTCTCGATCCGGCTCTGAATAGCACGCTTGAGTGGCCGCGCGCCATAGACAGGGTCAAACCCAACAACCGCTAGTTGCGCCATGGCGTCATCGCTCACCTCAAGGCCTAAATCGTGCTCAGCCAAGCGGGCTCTCAAGCGCTCCAGTTGAATGCCTGCAATTGCCTGAATTTGCTCCTGACCCAAGGCATGGAAGACGACCACTTCATCAATCCGGTTGATCAACTCAGGGCGGAAGTGATTACCCACCACCTCCATGACCTTGTTTTTCATGTCCTCATAGGCGCTTTCTTTATCAGCGCTGACGTCACCGCCCATGCGCTGAATAATGTCTGAGCCCATGTTGGAGGTCATCACGATCACGGTATTGCGGAAATCCACCGTGCGGCCCTGGCCATCCGTTAACCGACCATCTTCCAATACCTGCAGCAGGATATTGAAAACATCCGGGTGAGCCTTTTCCACCTCATCCAGCAACAGCACGGAGTAAGGTTTACGGCGCACCGCCTCGGTTAAATAGCCGCCCTCTTCGTAACCTACATAGCCGGGAGGCGCACCGATCAACCGCGCCACGGAGTGCTTCTCCATGAATTCCGACATATCAATACGCACCATGGCCTCTTCGGTGTCGAACAGGAAGTTGGCCAATGACTTGCAAAGCTCGGTTTTACCCACCCCGGTAGGCCCAAGGAACAGGAACGAACCGTTCGGCCGGTTAGGGTCGGACAACCCCGCACGTGAGCGCCGCACGGCGTTGGCAACAGCTTCAACTGCCTCATCCTGGCCAATGACCCGCTCATGCAGAGCATCTTCCATCCGCAGCAATTTATCGCGCTCGCCTTCCAGCATTTTGGACACCGGAATGCCGGTCCAGCGCGATACCACCTCTGCTATTTCCTCTTCCGTCACGTTGGAGCGCAGCAGTTGGTGCTTGGTAATATCGGCTTCACTTTCACCGCTTTCGGCAATTTTCTTTTCCAGCTCAGGGATTTGCCCGTACTGAATTTCCGACATGCGCCCTAAATCGCCCTGCCGTCGTGCCTGTTCCAGGTCAAGGCGCGCCTGCTCCAGCTCTGCCTTGAACTGAGCCGAGCCTTGGATACTGGCTTTTTCTGCCTTCCAGACTTCATCCAGGTCGGCATACTCGCGCTCAAACTCATGAATCTGGTTGTTAAGCGCTTCAAGGCGTTTTTTAGTCGCCTCGTCGGTCTCTTTTTTAAGCGCTTCCCGCTCCATCTTGAGCTGGATTAAACGCCGGTCCAGGCGGTCCATTGCTTCGGGCTTGGAATCAAGCTCCATACGAATCCGCGAAGCCGCTTCATCAATCAGATCTATCGCTTTATCGGGCAACTGCCGATCAGTGATATAGCGAGTGGAAAGCTTCGCCGCAGCAATAATCGCCGAGTCGGTAATATCCACGCCGTGGTGCACTTCATAACGCTCTTTTAAGCCGCGCAGAATGGCCACGGTATCTTCTTCCGTCGGCTCATCGACCAACACTTTCTGGAACCGACGCTCAAGTGCCGCGTCCTTTTCAATATATTTGCGATACTCATCCAGCGTGGTCGCGCCCACGCAGTGCAGCTCACCCCGTGCAAGCGCAGGTTTGAGCATATTGCCCGCGTCCATCGCGCCTTCCGCCTTACCGGCACCGACCATGGTGTGCAACTCATCGATAAACAGAATGACCCGCCCCTCTTCCTGGGCAAGCTCTTTAAGAACCGACTTTAAGCGCTCTTCAAACTCACCGCGGAATTTGGCACCTGCTAACAGCGAGCCCATATCCAGCGACAGTACGCGTTTGTCTTTTAAGCCTTCCGGCACTTCACCATTAACGATACGCTGCGCCAGCCCTTCAACAATCGCCGTTTTACCGACGCCAGGCTCGCCAATCAAAACCGGGTTATTTTTGGTACGGCGCTGCAATACCTGAATGGTGCGGCGGATTTCATCATCACGACCAATCACCGGGTCAAGCTTGCCATCCAGCGCGCGCTGAGTAAGGTCAAGGGTATACTTGTTGAGCGATTCCCGCTGATCTTCAGCGTTAGGATCATCAACACTTTCCCCACCGCGCAGGCTATTAATCACCGCCTCAAGGGACTTCCGGTTAACGCCCGCCTCTTTCATTAACTTGGCAAGCGGGCCATTCATTTCCAGCGCCGCCAGCAGCACGAGTTCGCTGGCAATGAACTGGTCGCCACGCGCTTGTGCTTCACGGTCGGTCAGGTTGAATAATTTAATGAAATCCCGTGATGGCTGCACTTCGCCATCGAACTGGCTTACTTTAGGTAAGTTATCAAGCTGCTGCACTAACCCATCACGCAGACGCGAGCTTGAGCCTCCGGATTTTTCGATCAGGGCTTTAATACCCGTATCCTTGGTATCCAGTAGCGCAAGAAGAAGATGGGAAGGGTCTAACTGGTTATGGCCGCGGCCAACGGCCAAGGATTGCGCTTCAGCAATAGCGGCCTGAAGCTTGGCAGTAAACTTATCAAAACGCATAGTGAGCCTCTTGGATTAGCCCTGCGCCCGAACGCACGGCGTTTCGGAAAAAACTGCTGTCCACTTTCCTAATAAATATTAGCTTTGTAAGTTAAATGGTGCTAGTTCCGCCGTTTTCAAGAGGAGATAATGCCAACCTGGTTATTTTTTGACCCAGATCACACTGGCCATGCGCCCCGTCGTACCGCCATCACGCCGATAAGAGTAAAAACGCGATTCGCAGGCAGTACAGAAGTGCCCACCGCTAATATGTTCAACACCGAGCGCTTCCAAGCGAAACCGCGCCAGCCGGTACAAATCGGCCATGTAGTGCCCCATTCGATAGGGACTATGGTCAAACGCTTCCGCAGTTTCTGGGTGTACGGCAACAAAGGCGCCATACACTTCCGGCCCAACTTCAAACTGAGCATTGGAAATAGCCGGGCCTAGCCATACGAGAATATCCTCGGGCTCGCTATTCATGGCGGCCACTGTCGCCTCTAAAACGCCTCCGGCCAGCCCGCGCCAACCGGCGTGAGCAACCGCCACTTGCGTTCCGGCTTGATTACAAAACATCACCGGCAGGCAGTCTGCGGTCAGTACGACACAGGCGTATTCATTGGAGGTGGCGACGGCAGCATCGGCCTCTGGCACGTCGGCCTGGTAGCCCTGCTGAACGCGCGCGCCATGCGTTTGATTTAGCCATAGCAGCGGGCGCTCATCGCCAATCTCTTTTTGCATCAAGCGGCGGCAAAGCGCCACATGCTCAGGGTTATCACCGACGTGAGAGGCGGGATTGAACGCGGCAAACGCTTCCTGGCTAGGGCCCGTTTCCCGGGTGCTCACAAAGGCCTGCACATTATCAGGCGCAGGCCAATCCGGTATTAGTAGCGTTGGCCGTAAATCGATGGCATCACTCATTGCATGGTCTCACTGTCTTCGCGCAGGTAGTCCAACAACATTAGTAGATCATCGGGCAAATCGGCGTAAAAAGTCAGTGTTTCACCACTCACCGGGTGCACAAAGCTTAGCTCGCGGGCATGCAGCGCCTGGCGCGGGAACTCACGCAGGATCTCCTTAAGCGGTCCGGCAGCACCAGGTGGCAGCTTGGCACGTCCGCTATAGAGCGGGTCGCCAATCAATGGGTAACGGGCATGGGACATATGCACGCGTATCTGATGCGTGCGCCCGGTTTCCAGCTTACAGCGAACGTGCGTATGCGCGCGAAAACGCTCCACAACGCGAAAATGGGTCACGGCAGGTTTACCAGCGTTGGTGACAGCCTGGCGTTTACGGTCTTTAGGATGGCGGCCAATAGGCGCATCAATGGTGCTGCCTGCCACGGGCTTACCGATCACCACCGCGTCATACTGGCGTGATACGCTGCGTGCCTGCAGTTGCTCAACCAGGGCCGTTTGCGCTTGAATAGTTTTAGCCACCATCATCAAGCCAGTAGTATCTTTATCCAAGCGGTGAACAATCCCCGCGCGAGGCACTTCAGCAAGTGCCGGGTGATGATAAAGCAGTGCGTTGAGCAAAGTGCCATCACGATTGCCCGCCGCAGGATGCACCACCATATTGGTGGGTTTGTTGATCACCATCACGGCATCATCTTCATAGACAATGCTCAGCGGTATGTCCTGCGCTTCAAAACGCAGATCTTCTTCAATGGTGGCCTTTAACACTAGCATTTCATCACCGTGCAGCTTCGCTTTCGGCTTGGCCTGGGCGCCATCGATGGTTAGCTCACCCGCGTTGATCCATGCTTTCAGGCGCTCGCGTGAGTAATCGCTGAATAACTCCGCCGCTGCTTGATCCAACCGTGCACCTGCAAGTGTTGCGGGCACGCGCTGCATGGCTTCAACTATCCGGGGCATGACGTTATTTCCTTTGACAACACTCGACAAAACGCCACTAAGCCTGCGTTTTGCGTCGAGGTGATTTATAGTGGGCTTACTGCGACCTATTCTACCATTTCTACTTATGGCCATCGTCGCTTTTCGGTGATTGAGGCTTGTTTGCAACGAGGATGATGATGCGCGTTTTTTCTGCTGCCAACCGCTTTGGTGCCCTTGCTTTAAGTCTTGCCTTATTGGCAGGCTGCGCCAGTAATGACACGACCCCGGAAGAAGAAGATGAGTTTTCCGGAGTGCAAGAGCGTGAGCTCTACGAACTTGCTCGCACCGCGCTGGATAGCAACCGCTACCCCATTGCGATTGAGCGGCTGGAAGCGTTGGATACACGCTACCCTTTCGGCCCCCATGCTGAACAGGCGCAATTAGAGCTGGTGTACGCCTACTATGAAAACGGTGACTGGGAAGAAGCACGCGCCGCCGCCAGTCGGTTTATTCGCCTGCACCCCGACCACCCGCAGGTTGATTATGCCTACTACCTGCGCGGACTTTCTGCCTGGCAGGCGGGTCGTTTCAGCCTTGAGCGCCTTCGCTTAATTGATATTTCCAAGCGCGACATAGGCGCCTCGCGCGATGCGTATAACGACTTCCGTGAACTGATCCAGCGCTACCCGCAAAGTGAATACGCCCCGGATGCGCAGCAGCGCATTATTTATTTGCGCGACTTGCTGGCCCAGCATGAACTGCATGTTGCCGACTATTACCTGCGCCGTGGGGCTTACCTGGCCGCTGTCGAGCGTGGGCGTTGGGTGATCGAAAACTACCCCGAATCCAATGCCACCCGCGACGCACTGGCCGTTATGATCGAGGGTTATCAGGGTTTGGGCATGAACGATCGCGCTCAAGAAGTCATCATCGTACTGCGTGAAAATGCTCCCGACCACGAGCAACTTCAAGGCGACCGCTTTGTACCCAAGCACTAAAATGAATGTAATGGACTGATGACAGTACGGTTTACCCTCCCAAAAAACCACGCCTCGGCGTGGTTTTTTTTAGTTGGCGTTACGCTAATACCTGTTAATCGCCCGGCTGCCAACCGTTAACAATCGGGTAACGGCGATCACGTCCAAAGCCGCGCGATGTGACGCGCACGCCCACCGGGGCCTGGCGACGTTTGTACTCACAACGGTCTACCAGCTTGACCACTTGATAGACATCTTCATGGTCATAACCCGCTGCGATGATCGCTTCAGCACTCATATCACCTTCGATATAGCACATGAGGATAGCGTCCAACACATCGTAATCAGGTAGCGAATCGCTATCCTGCTGGTCAGGCGCAAGCTCTGCGCTGGGCGGACGCTCAATGACGCGCTCAGGAATAGCAGGAGACTGCGTATTACGCCAGCGGGCCAGGCGGTATACCCAGGTTTTATAGACATCCTTGATGGCGTTATAGCCACCCACCATGTCGCCATACAGCGTGGCATAGCCCACCGCCATTTCACTTTTGTTGCCGGTGGTCAGTACCATCAGGCCTTTCTTATTGGAAAGTGCCATCAGCAGTACGCCCCGACAGCGCGACTGGAGGTTCTCTTCGGTGGTATCACGTTCAGTGCCCGTAAAGCTTTCCGAAAGCGTCGCCATAAAGGCATCGACCATGGACTCGATAGGCAAAATGTCGTAATGCACGCCAAGCATTTCTGCCTGAAGGGCAGCATCCTGCCGGGAGATATCCGCAGTGTAGTGGTACGGCATCATCACTGCCTGAACGCGCTGTGGGCCCAGTGCGTCTACCGCAATCGCCAAGGACAGCGCCGAGTCGATTCCGCCGGAAAGACCCAGCACCACGCCTTCAAAGCCACTTTTATTGACGTAATCACGCAGCCCCGTTACCAGCGCACAGTACAGGCTCTCTTCTGGCTCGGCATCCGGCTCAATTTCACCTGACTGCGGCTCCCAGGTAGAGGCGCTGGTTTGCAACAGTTGCACCGGCATTAAGCCTGCCTGCCAATACGGAGCAAGCACTTTTAGCTGGCCCTGTGCATCCACACAACTGGAACCGCCGTCGAACACCAACTCATCCTGGCCACCAATGGTATTCACATACACAATCGGGCGGCTTACATCTTGCGCGCGCAGCTCCAGCAAGCGGAGCCGTTCGTCTGGTTTATCCTGATGATAAGGGGAGGCGTTCAGGCTAATCAGCACTTCCGCCCCGGCGGCGGTGGCAGCCCGTGCAGGCGCGCCTTCCCACAGGTCCTCACAAATTAAAAGACCGAGCTTGGCCCCCTTATGCTCATACACCAACGGCTCTGTGCCTGGAGTAAAGTAGCGCTGCTCATCGAAAACCTGGTAATTGGGTAGCGCTTGCTTGGCGTATTCGGCCTCCCACTGGCCGTTATACAGCACGCCCGCCATGTTATAGCACTTGCCTTCACGGGTCCCCGGATAACCAATAATCACCAGCACGTCGCGGGCGACCTTTTCTGCCATTTTGGCCCGCGCTTCGCGCAACCGTGCTTCCATGGAGGGGCGCAGCAATAAATCTTCCGGTGGGTAACCGGACAAAAACAGCTCAGGGAAGATAACAATATCTGCCCCATGCTCAATGCGCGCTTCGCGCACGGCTTCAATAGCGCGCGCCGCATTACCGGGAATATCCCCGACAAGCGGATCGAGTTGGGCCATTACCAGCGTTAAATCTTGCATGGGCGTTAAAATCTCTTGAGAATCCTTGGAACATTATTACCTGCGTCAATGCATTGTCCCGCAAGGACTGCCTGCTGGCAAAGCCCGCATGCGCATTGATCGTTTTCGGCTCCGTTTAGGAGGACTGGCAAGGATGAACCTTTTGATTATTCGCTTGATAATTTTCGCTGTGCTGTTTTACGCAGGCCTAAAGCTTTACGGCATGTATCGGCAGCACAAACTCGACCGCGACGCGGAGCGCAATGCCTTGAACCGTCACGAAGGCGGCCAAATGGTGCGCTGCCTCTGGTGTGAGGTCCATGTCCCGGAAAGCGAGGCACTGCGCGACCACGAACAGTGGTTCTGCTGCAGCGCCCATCGCGACCGTTATCTTCAAGAACAACAGGATAAAAACGACGGCGCTTAACCCTTTAACCGTGCTTGCGTCGGCAAGTAGGGCGTAGGGTCAATCAACGGCATCCGGTCAAGCAGCTGGTCCACCAGCAAGTGGGTGGAAGCAGGCGCCAGCACGAGCCCATTGCGGTAATGCCCGGCGTTTACGTAGACGTTGGGCTGCTCTGGAAGTGCGCCAATAAACGGGATGCCATCGGGTGAGCCGGGGCGCAGGCCTGCCCAGTGATAAGCAACCGGGCAGTCCGCCAGCGCGGGAACAATACGCTCAGCGCTCTGCTTTAACGAGGCCAGCGCCTCCTCATCGGTAGCTTTATCAAACCCGGTGTCTTCCAGGGTGGAGCCGACGAGCAGCAGACCGTCGCTGCGCGGAATTACATAGCGACCATCTTTCAAGACGACCCGCTGCACAAGCCCGGCAGGCGCCTGGTAGGCGATCATCTGGCCTTTCACTGGGCGTACGGGTAACGCCACGTCAAGCGTAGCCAAAAGCCCTGCACTCCAGGCACCACCGCACACGACCAACCGCCCCGCCTCCACCACGCCTTGCGAGGTGTTAACACCCACCACCTGGCCACCACGGCGTATCACGTCATGCACCTCGCACTGCTCCCGTAGCGTTACATTGGGCATGGCGAGTAGTTTAGCGCGCAGCGCCTGGCCAAGCCGTGGGTTTCGCACACTGCCAAGGGTTGGCATCCACAAGGCATTTTCATGGGCAATGGCAACATCGGGTTCTTTTTGTTGCACGAAATCAGCGTTAACCTGCACCAGCGGTTTGCCTAGCTGACGCGCCCACTGCAGTGCTTTATCGTCATCATCGACATTTAAATAGAGCAACCCCTTTTGACGATACTCAGGGTCAATGCCGGTTTCTTCCAGCAAACGTAGCGCAAGCGTTGGGTAAACTCCTTCCGACCAGCGAGAAAGTTGCGAAATGGGCGGTGCGTAACGCCACGGATAGAGCGGTGATACAATGCCACCACCCGCCCAGGAGGCCTCTTTGCCACACATGCCGCGCTCAACAAGTGTGACGTGTTGACCGGCATCCGCTAACTGCAACGCGGTCAGCATGCCGATCACACCGCCGCCAATAATTAGAAAATCGCTCACAGGCATTGCCTACTCTGGCTTACTTGATGACCGGCCCAGGCCGGATACGGACAGTGAGCATAGCGAGGAGGCCGAGCAGGTCAAGTCACAGGGAAGACTGCATGACGCACAAGCACAGCGAATATCCAACCTACCTTCAAGGGTTTACGCTCATTGAGCTGCTGATTGTGCTGATTCTGGCAGGCATATTGGCGGCTTGGGGCATACCCGGCCTTCAATCACTGAGTGAGCGTACTGCGGTTACCAGCGAAGTGAACCGACTACAAACCGCACTCACGTTAGCTCGCAGTACCGCCATTACTCAGCACCGCGATATTACCTTGTGCCCCGCGACGGCTGACCGCAGCGCTTGTGCGCGTGATTGGGGGAATGAACTGATGGTGGTTAGCGCCGACAAGACCCGTGGCATCCATAAAGACGAGATAATCCGGGTGTTTCCATCAACCAGTGGCGTTCACGTTAGCAAGAACGGTCATGCGCGGATTAAATACACCCCGCTCGGGCATGCCACGGGGTTTAACAGTACGTTCTCCATCTGCCCTGCCAGCACACACAGCAGCACTGAGGGGGCAAGCCTGGTACTCAGTACGCTTGGCCGGGCTCGTATTGCAGAGCCGCCTGCCAGCTGTTAGCGGCAGGCGGCTTTCCCTTCTTGAACAACTTGATTAGGCGATACCGTCCAGATAACGCTCGGCATCCAGCGCGGCCATACAGCCACTGCCCGCCGAAGTAATGGCCTGACGATAGATGTGATCCATCACATCGCCACACGCGAACACACCCGGCACGCTGGTGGCGGTAGCATTTCCTTCAAGCCCTGAATTCACCTTGATATAGCCGCCGTTCATAACCAGCTGGCCTTCAAACATCCCGGTGTTGGGGTGATGGCCGATGGCAATAAAGAGGCCTGGCGCCTGGATTTCTTTTACTGTGCCATCCCGTGTTGATTTCAACCGTACGCCGGTAACGCCAGTGTTGTCGCCCAGTACTTCATCAATTTCCTGGAACCACTCCAGCGCAATAGTGCCTGCTTCGACTTTTTCGAGCAGTTTGTCTTGCAGGATCTTTTCCGCACGAAGGGAGTCGCGGCGGTGTACCAGGGTAACTTTCGACGCAATATTAGAGAGATACAGCGCCTCTTCCACGGCCGTATTGCCGCCGCCCACCACAATGACTTCCTGGTTACGGTAGAAGAACCCGTCGCAGGTGGCACATGCTGAAACACCTTGGCCCATAAACTGCTGCTCAGACGGTAGCCCGATATAGCGAGCACTGGCGCCCGTGGCCACAATCAGCGCGTCACAGGTGTAAATACCGCTGTCGCCCTTGAGGGTGAACGGTTTTTCATCAAGGCTGACTTCATTGATATGATCGAACAGCACCTCGGTGTTAAAGCGCTCGGCGTGCGCTTTCATCCGCTCCATCAGCTCAGGGCCTTGTACCCCTTGGGCATCGCCTGGCCAATTATCAACGTCTGTCGTGGTGGTTAACTGGCCACCCGCTTGCATTCCGGTGATCAGCAAAGGCTTTAAGTTAGCCCGTGCTGCATACACGGCCGCTGTATAACCTGCCGGGCCGGACCCAAGAATAATCAAACGTTCATGACGCGTTTCCATGACACCACCTTGTAAATGTCTAGCTGATAAAGTCGCAAAGAGTTTGCCTGAAATGGTGCCAAGTACAAGCTATTGCAAGGTTAAGTATTGACTATTAGGCGAAGACACCTTGAATCAACCTTTATAAACACCCATGTCCTACTACTATGTAAGCCATACTAAAAAGGAAGACTGTGACCGTTTCGCGGCGTGACATACCGTGCAACGCAATGAGAGGAGAAAGGCATGAGCAATACACCCGATACGCTTCAAACGTTGGAAGTAGGTAGCAAACAGTACCGCTACTACAGCCTTCCCAAGGCGGCCGATGCGCTTGGCAACATTGACCGACTCCCCAAATCGCTCAAAATTTTACTCGAAAACCAACTGCGCTTTGCCGACGATGAAAGCGTTGAAAAAGACGATATGCAAGCCCTTGTCGATTGGCAGAAAGAGGGCAAATCCAGTCGTGAAATCGGCTATCGCCCGGCGCGCGTATTAATGCAGGATTTCACCGGCGTACCCGGTGTGGTCGATTTGGCCTCCATGCGCGCAGCGGTAGAAAAACTGGGTGAAGACCCGGCCCGCATCAATCCTCTTTCTCCGGTTGATCTGGTGATTGACCACTCGGTCATGGTCGACAAGTTTGGTAACGCGACAGCGTTTGAAGAGAACGTCGAAATTGAAATGCAGCGCAACCGTGAGCGTTATGAGTTTCTGCGCTGGGGCCAACAGGCCTTTAATAACTTCAGCGTGGTGCCGCCCGGCACCGGTATTTGCCATCAGGTAAACCTTGAGTACCTGGGCCGAAGCGTGTGGACCAAGGAAGAGGACGGCACCACATTTGCCTACCCGGATACCCTCGTGGGCACCGACTCCCACACCACCATGATCAACGGCCTGGGCGTGCTAGGCTGGGGCGTGGGCGGTATTGAGGCGGAAGCGGCCATGCTCGGCCAGCCAGTCTCCATGCTGATTCCAGAAGTTATCGGCTTCAAACTGACCGGCAAACTGCGAGAAGGCATTACCGCCACCGACCTGGTACTCACCGTGACGGAGATGCTGCGCAAAAAAGGGGTTGTGGGTAAGTTTGTCGAATTCTACGGCGATGGCCTAAAAGACCTGCCGCTTGCTGACCGCGCCACCATTGCCAATATGGCCCCGGAATACGGCGCTACCTGCGGCTTCTTCCCGGTCGATGACGAAACACTGAACTATATGCGCTTAACCGGGCGCGAAGATGACCAGATTGCGCTAGTAGAAGCCTATAGCAAAATGCAGGGCTTATGGCGTGAGCCGGGCGATGAGCCGGTGTTCACCGATGCCCTGCACCTTGATATGACCGAAGTGGAAGCCAGTCTCGCTGGCCCTAAACGCCCGCAGGATCGCGTTGCCTTAAAAGACATGGCCGCCGCCTTTAATAAAGTCATGCAGGAGGATGCCAAGGCACAGCCCAACGCGGAAAAAGGCAAGTTCGACTCCGAAGGCGGCCAGACAGCCGTAGGCATTGAGCGCAGCCTTGAGGGGGACTTCAAGCACGCCTCCAGCCAGAAAGTCACCATTGACGACCAGGATTTCAGCCTGGACCCAGGCGCGGTGGTCATTGCTGCCATCACCTCATGCACCAATACGTCCAACCCCAGTGTGATGATGGCTGCAGGCCTGCTGGCGCGCAAAGCGCGTGAAAAAGGCCTAACCACCAAGCCCTGGGTGAAAACCTCGCTGGCGCCTGGCTCCAAGGTCGTCACCGACTACCTGGCCGCGGCCAACTTGAACGAGGATTTGAATGCGCTGGGCTTTAACCTGGTGGGTTATGGCTGCACGACATGCATCGGCAACTCAGGCCCACTGCCTGAAGCGATTGAGAAAGCGGTAAACCAGGGAGATTTAACCGTTGCCTCGGTCCTTTCAGGCAACCGTAACTTTGAAGGCCGTGTTCATCCGCTGGTCAAAACCAACTGGCTTGCGTCTCCCCCCTTGGTCGTCGCTTATGCGCTGGCGGGCAATGTACAGCGTGATTTAACTCAGGAGCCACTCGGCCAGGACAGTGACGGCAACCCGGTTTATCTAAAGGATATCTGGCCCTCTCAAGCCGAAATTGCCGAGGCCGTCGAGAAAGTAAATACCGATATGTTCCGTAAAGAGTACGGTGAGGTATTTAAAGGCGATGAAACCTGGCAGGCAATTGACGTTCCTGAAAGTCAGGTCTACCAATGGCCCGAATCTACTTACATCCAGCACCCACCCTTCTTTGAAGGCATGGGACGCGAACCAGATGCGATCGAGGACGTCAGCAATGCCCGCGTTCTGGCCATGTTGGGCGACTCGGTGACCACTGACCATATTTCCCCCGCAGGCGCGATCAAACCGGATAGCCCCGCAGGCCGCTACCTGCAAGAACATGGCGTTAAGCCGGTCGACTTTAACTCCTACGGCTCGCGCCGGGGGAATCATGAGGTCATGATGCGCGGCACCTTTGCCAACGTACGTATCAAAAACGAGATGCTGGACGGCGTGGTCGGCGGCGAAACGCGCTATGTTCCCAGTGGGGAGCAAATGGCGATTTACGATGCCGCCATGAAATACCAGGAGGCTGGCACACCGCTGGTCGTTATTGCTGGTAAAGAGTATGGCACCGGCTCTTCGCGTGACTGGGCAGCCAAAGGTACGCGCTTGCTAGGCGTTCGCGCGGTTCTCGCGGAATCCTTTGAGCGTATTCACCGCTCCAACCTGATCGGCATGGGCGTGGTGCCGCTGCAGTTCCCGGAAGGTGAAACCCGCGAAACGCTGGGATTAACCGGCGATGAAGAGATATCCATTGCGGGACTAAGTGATTTAAGCCCCGGCAAAACGGTGCAGGTAGTGATTAAAACCGGTGAAAAAGAGCATACCGTTGATGCCAAGTGTCGAATTGATACGGTCAATGAGCTGGCTTACTACCGTCATGGTGGTATCCTTCACTACGTGCTGCGCAAAATGATCGGCGCCGCATAAGTAATACCTACCAATGCTTGTATGCCCCACCTCGGTGGGGGTTTTTTATGAGCGCTCGTTTAAACGGCGCGGCGGCGATAGGTACGATACTCAGGTGACCAGCTTGCTTTCTCGATGTCTTCGCGCAGTTTGGTGCCGCTGGTCGTTAGCGCAACGCCGTTATGCTGAGCAGTGGCGGCTACTTCAAAGGCAATCGACTGGCTGATTTCACGAATACGCGAAAGCGGCGGTAACAGCGCACCTTTACCCTCTTTAACGATGGGTGCTTCACGCGCCAGCGCACGAGACGCGCTCATCAACATCTCATCGGTCACCCGATTTGCATTCGAAGCAATGACGCCCAACCCGATGCCCGGGAAGATATACGCGTTGTTGCACTGGGCAATGGGGTATGTGCGCCCGTTATATACCACAGGAGTAAACGGACTACCGGTGGCGACCAGTGCTTGGCCGTCGGTCCAGCGGATCACATCGTCAGGAACAGCTTCTGCCTGAGACGTTGGATTAGAGAGCGGCATAATCACCGGGTGCTCGCAGCCTGCATGCATGGTTTTAACCACTTGCTCGGTGAATATCCCACGCTGACCGCAAACACCGACCAGAATAGTCGGCTTCATCTGGGCAATGGTTTCTTCCAACCCTTGGCCATTCCAATCCGCGACCAGCGCAGGATCGTGGGCCAAACGGCGCTGAAAATCGCGCTGCCACTCTTGATCCGTCGTCATCAAGCCTTCGCGGTCGACAACAAAAATACGCGCACGCGCTTCATGTTCGGAGAGACCTTCGGCCTCCATGGCCACCACGACCTGCTCAGCGATACCACAGCCGGCTGAACCACCGCCAACGAACACCACGCGTTGCTGGGCAATGCTCTCTTCACGCGCCTGACAGGCTGCCATGAGCGTTCCCACGACAACGGATGCCGTACCCTGAACATCATCGTTAAAGCAGCACAACTCGTTGCGATAGCGCTCAAGCAGCGGTACGGCGTTGGCTTGGGCAAAATCTTCAAACTGTAGCAAAACATTCGGCCAGCGGCGCTTCAGCGCTGAGATGAACGCTGCCATAAAGGCGTTGTACTCTTCCTGACCCACGCGTTTATGGCGCCAGCCCATGTACATGGGGTCATCCAGCAGCGCCTGATTATTAGTGCCTACATCAATCACGATGGGTAGCGTATGGGCCGGACTAATACCGCCACAGGCGGTATAAAGCGCCAGCTTACCAATGGGAATCCCCATACCACCGATCCCCTGGTCACCCAGCCCTAAAATACGTTCGCCGTCAGTGACTACGATAACTTTAACGTTATCCTTAGTGGCGCTGCGCAGAATATCGTCCAGATGATCGCGGTCCTGATAGCCGATAAACAAGCCCCGGTGATTGCGATAAATATTGGAAAATTCCTGACATGCCTGGCCAACGGTTGGCGTATAGATGATCGGCAGCATCTCTTCAAGATGCTCAGATACCAAGCGGAAGTAGAGCGTTTCGTTGTCGTCTTGAATGGCGCGCAAATAAATATGGCGCTCAAGATCGCTATTGCACTGCTGGTACTGCCGATAAGCGCGCTCTAGCTGATCATCAATGGTTTCGACATTTTGCGGCAGCAAACCAATCAAGTTAAACGCCAAACGCTCCTCTTGAGTAAACGCGCTGCCTTTGTTCAATAGCGGCATTTCAAGTAAGGAAGGACCGGCGTAAGGAATATATAAGGGGCGCTTACTCGTCGTCATAGGGGCTCTCTTCTTTTCCATTACCGCTGCATCGCAGCAATTTCAAGCGTTTACGGTTTATCGACATAATGTACCATGTCACTACGACAAAGGTGGCACAGTCATACTTCTCTAGCCAAAAAAATGCCCCGACATTTGCCGGGGCAGCTGAAAATCAATACGTTATAATTAGCAGGTTTTTGCCGTTGGCTGGCGCCCTACTTCACCGGTAAAGAACAACGGACGCAGCTTCACACCGACAATATTGCCCGCAAAGGCAGCCACCAACCACACCCAACCGTGCAAGCTACCCGAGGCGATACCACTGAAGTAAGCACCGATGTTGCAACCAAACGCCAGGCGCGCGCCATAACCCAGCATTAAGCCACCAATTACCGCAGCCACCACCGAGCGCAGAGGGATTCTAAAATTAGGCGCAAACCGACCGGCCAAATGTGCAGCCATTAAAGCGCCCAACATAATACCGACGTTCATGACCGTCGTCATATCACTCCACACGCTAGCGTCAAGCGCCGCCGCATTACCTGGCGCCTGCCAATATCCCCAACCCGTTACGCTACCGCCGAACAATTCATATACCTTGGCTCCCCAAAGCGCGAAGGCCGACGTAATGCCCCACGGGCGACCAGCTAGCGCAAGCGTTGCGAAATTCAGCAGCGCCAAGGCCACGGCACCCGCCAATAACGGCCAAGGCCCGCTTAACCAACGCAGAGTAGCGGGTTTCTCAACCATGGGTACCTGTTCAAGTTGACCATGACGACGCTTTTCCATCACGAGCGTAAACACCGCAATCGCCACAAACAGTACCAGGCTGATGGCGATACCGCCCGTCGTACCTGCAATATCAATCAACGATATCGGCTCAAACGCTGGCAAACGCTGCCACCACGCAAAATGCGCCGAGCCAATTACCGAACCGATGATAAAGAAGACAAGCGTAATCAACATACGGGCATTACCGCCACCCGCCGTAAACAGCGTGCCTGAAGCGCACCCGCCGCCTAACTGCATACCAATCCCGAAAAGAAACGCGCCCACCAGCACGGAAATGCCGATAGGGGAGACAAAACCACTCACCGGAGTACCAAACAATGTACCGGCACCCAGCGCTGGGAAAAACAGCACCACGGCAATGGCCAGCATCACCATTTGCGCACGCAGCCCGCGGCCGCGGCGCTCGGTAATAAACACGCGCCAGGCAGAGGTAAACCCAAAGGCAGCGTGATACAACACCATGCCCAGCAGACCGCCTACAATCATTAGCAAACCGGTATTAGCGCCAAATATGACGCCAATCATTAGCGCTCCTAATACAATCGCCGCAGTCGCCAGTAGTGGTACCCGATAACTGGCCGGAGTCGCGGCAGCCGTCGTCGACATAAATTCACCTATAGGTAACGCCAAAAGCGCCCGTGGATAGACAGGCGCTCTGGTCGATGTGGATAATCGTTATAAGCTTACCGCCCAGCCAACAGGGGGTAAATCATTTATGGCTAATCGTTACAGGGCTAACGAAGAATTACGGCTCTTTTTTATCGTCGTCTTCATGCGCCACATAGAGACGATTCACCATTACGAATAAAACAACCGCCAAGGGTGCGGCCAAAATAACGCCAGGTAAGCCAAACAACGTGCTGCTTGCAAGGAGCGCAAACAACAATAGCGCCGGTGGCAGGCTGACGGCACGCTGCTGCACCAAGGGCTGCAAAATATTACCTTCAATCTGCTGAATAATAACGTAAGCCATCAGTACGAAGAGCGCCGTCTCAGGGCTGACCGTATACGCCAACAGCAGGGCAGGAATAGCGGCGGCAATGGGGCCGACCAACGGTACAAAGTCCAGAAGACCGGCAACTAGTCCCAGCCCTAATGGCGCTGGCACGCCCAGCAGCCACATGCTGATACCCACCAGTACGCCCGTTACCGTCATGGCGACTAACTGGCCACCTAGCCAATAGCGCAATGCCTTACCACTCGCATCCAACGCCTCGCCCAAGCGCGGACGGCTTTTAACCGGTGCCAGTAATAAAAGACCACGGCGGTATAAGTCCGGCTGAGCCGCAAAATAGACCATCCCAACAATCAACACGAACAAATTGATAATACTGCCGCCCATTGAAACCACGATCATGCCGACCTGAGACACACCGCCTTGCATGATGCTTCCCGCATTTTCCACGGCATTATCGATCAAAGGCGCCAACTGCGAATCTTCAAGACGTTCTCGTAGTTGTTCCCACGCCTCAGGCAGCATGGTCGTAAGCGACTCCATTTCAGCTGCAATCTGTGCCCCGAACCCCCAGCTCATGAATCCCAATCCACCGCACAACACTACCAACACAATAAGCAACGATAGCCAACGCGGCACGCCGCGGTTTAGTAGTGGCGTCATGCAGCTTTGCAAAACACAGGCGCCCACCAC
>NZ_JBQSXT010000031.1:0-27747 GCF_052378605.1 Halomonas sp. AOP27-A1-41 | reverse complement strand
AATTCGTCTGGTTGATTCAGACGAATACGCTTAATTATTGCTTTGCTGTTGGCTCTGTGACTGGCTGTTATCGCTTTCGTTTGCAGGTGCCTGATCCGTTGCGCCGCCCTCAGATGAAGCGTCATTCGCTGCATCATCGGCGCTACCTAAACGCTGATCAAGGGAAGAAAGCTCATCCCGCCAGTTGCTTAGCTGAGACTCCAGTTGAGATAAGGTTTCTTCACGCGCTTCAATATCGCTATTAATGTTAGCAACTTCATTACGACCAAGATCAAGCGCAACCATCAAGTCTTCCATTTCGCCACGCACCTGCTCCAGGCTCTGCGACTCCTCTTCACGAAGCTCAACCAATGAATCGACTTCGCTTTGAAGCTCATCACGCTCAGAGGTGAGGGAGTCACGGGTATTTTCCAACTCATCCAGTTCACTTTGTGCCGAAGCTACCTGCTCCTCAAGGCCAGAGAGCGCTTCATTCGCTTGACGGCTCTGCTCTTTAAGTTCAGCAAAATCATCTTCAGCGCTACTTAGTGCTTCAACCGCTTGCTGACGCTGCTCTTCAGCCTGTTGGCGTGCGGTTTCAGCCTGTTGCCGCGCTTCATCAGCGCTCTGCTGGGCTTCTTCTATCTGCTGAAGTGTCGCTTCAGCATTATCACGGGTCGTTGTGATTTCATCGCGCTCATCGCGTAGTGACTGCATATCACCCTGGGCGTTTTCCAGCTCCTGGTTTAAAGCATCCACTTCATTTTGAAGTTCATCTCGTTGAGTTTCTAATGCTTCAAGACGCGTCTGAATAGTAGCCACGTCATTCTGTGCACTTTCCAACGCAGAACTGGCTTCATTGCGCTGCTCTTCAAGCTGCGCCGCCTCTTCCTGCATGTCCGCTAAATTGGATTCTGCCTGATCTATTTCCTGGATACGGCGGCTATAACGGCGGTTGTTTTGTTCAGCACTTGCCAGTTGCCCTTCAAGCGCTTCAACACGCTCTTTATGAGTGCCTGCGTTGGACTGAGCCATGATCGCCCAAATAACGGCAATGGCGGCGATACCCGCGATAGCCCTGACTCGGTTATCTTTAAATAGTGTTTTGGCATCCAGCCTGCTCGCAGGCGTCTGATGATCCGAATGGTTTTCTTCTGACATTCTGCGTCCCTCTCTCTACCAGGCTACCGATATCAGCAGCGTTAAAGATGCGTTTAGCGCATATCGTCCATTACAAGCATACACAGCAAATGGCATCTAGCCAGTCCACTAGCAGATTCAATGCATTAGCCAAGCCCACCTTCTACTGTAGATCATTATGAACAGGAGCTTCGCTTGGATGCGCATTTTTGAACCACGCAAGCTTTGTGTGCAGTGAAACCACACTACCAATAATTAAAAGCGCCGGTGATTGAATACCACCTGTCGTCAAGGCCTCAGGCAGCGATGCCAATGTTCCCGCATGGATTTGCTGTTCAGCCATCGTCCCTTGCTCAATCAACGCCAGAGGCGTATCACGCGACATCCCATACGCCATCAACTTTTGGCTAATTACACCAACGCTGTTTAGCCCCATATAGAAAACCAGTGTTTGGTTTGGTTTTGCTAACGCTTCCCACTCCACTGCCTGTTCATCATCCGCCCAATGCCCCGTCACAAAATGGACAGCCTGTGCATGATCACGGTGGGTAAGCGGAATGCCAGCATAAGCGGAGCATCCTGAGGCGGCGGTGATACCGGGAATAACCTCCACCGCTACTCCATGAGTGATTAGCGCCTCCAGCTCTTCACCGCCGCGACCAAAGATGAACGGGTCACCGCCTTTAAGCCTTACGACGCTTTTGCCCTCAATGGCCCAGTCGACCAAGCGTTGATTAATCTCCTGTTGAGGAACGCTATGCTGCGACCGGACCTTTCCAACATAGAAGCGCTGCGTATTGCTCGGCAGTAGCGCCAAAATAGCGCTACTAACCAAGCGGTCGTAAAGCACGACATCTGCTTGCTGAAGGCGCTTGTAGGCTTTTAAGGTTAATAACTCTGCATCGCCAGGACCTGCGCCCACCAGGCTAACAAAACCACTCATTCCACCTCTTGACAAAATTCATACCTATATTGTTGCTTACGCGTAATCATTCCAATGATAATTGGCCGTGTTTGCGTTTGTCTGCTTTCATGACCAGTGTTATGCCGATTTTATGAGGGAATGTATATGCTCAGGCTTGCACAAACTATCTGTGCGCCCTGCTCGAAAGATACCCCGCCGCTAGATAAAAGCGAGTGTCAGGCTTATCTTGAGCAATTACCGGAGTGGCGGATTGTCGAGCACGATGGCATCATAAAGCTGTCACGAAGCTTTTCGTTTTATGACTTTGCCAAGGCGCTGACATTTACCCAGCGTGTTGGCGAGATAGCAGAGCAGGCCGGACACCACCCCATGTTAATCACCGAATGGGGTAAAACCACCGTAATGTGGTGGACACATCGTATTAATGGCCTGCATCTTAATGATTTCATTCTTGCCGCCAGAACCGACGAGGTAGCTGAGTAAATGTTTGAGCATATTGAGCGAGTCCCTGGAGATGCCATTCTCGGGCTGATCGAAGCTTTCAAAAAAGATACCAATCCGCAAAAGGTTGATTTGGGCGTAGGGGTGTACCGCGATTCAAAGGGTACTACACCGGTAATGCGCGCTGTCAAAGAAGCTGAAGCTCGCCTGCTCAAGAATGAAGCCACCAAAACCTATATCGGTTCGCACGGGGCGCCCGCCTACAGCAATGTCGTATTGCCCATGGTGCTGGGTAGCGACTCCCCCGTACTGGAAGCCAAACGCGCCAGCGCTACTCAATCCCCCGGCGGTACCGGTGCGTTACGCTTAGCGGCTGACTTTATTGCGACTCAGCTACCCCATAAAGGTATTTGGGTAAGTGACCCGACGTGGCCCAATCACCACGGTATTTTTACGTCTGCGGGCATAGCGCTGCATAAATATCCGTATGTAGATGCTGATAACCGCCTCGATTTTTCAGGCATGCTGGCCGCGCTGAAAACAATTCCTGAAGGCGACGTCGTGGTGCTGCATGCGTGCTGCCATAACCCGACCGGTTTTGATCTATCCCAAGAGCAGTGGCAGGAAGTGCTGGTCGTTCTACGTGAACGTAAGCTCCTACCGCTCGTTGACTTCGCCTACCAAGGGTTTGGTGAAGGGCTTGATGAAGATGCCTACGGCGTACGCCTACTAGCCGAACAGCTGGACGAAGTGATTATCACCAGCTCCTGCTCGAAGAATTTCGGTATCTACTGCGAGCGCACTGGCTGCCTTATCATGGTCGCTAAAGACGCGGAGCAGATGGAGAATGTGCGTTCTCAGGTGGCCATTGTGGCCCGGGAAAACTACTCCAACCCGCCTGCTCACGGCGGCGCCATCGTAAGCGAAATTTTAAACGATGCCGAACTGACCACCATGTGGCGTGAAGAACTCACCGAAATGCGTGACCGTATTAATACGCTGCGCCGCGATTTTGTGGAAGCCCTGAAACCCTACGGCCTGGATCAGAAATATGCTTGTGTTGCTGAACAGCGCGGCATGTTCTCCTACACCGGGCTAACGCCTGACCAGGTAGATCGCTTACGCGATGAGTTTGGCATTTACATGGTCCGCTCTGGACGCGCCAACGTTGCGGGCTTCTCTCATGAAAATCTCCCTTACCTTGCCAAAGCAATTGCAGCGGTTAACGACTAACCGCGTTGCCTAATGCTTTACTCGGCGCCCAAGCTTTGCCTGGGCGTTTTTGTATCTTGGGAATGGTTGTATTGTTGTGTACAATTGCGCGCTTGCCGCCAGAGCCAAGGCCGCCCGTGCGGCGTCCTGTTCAGCGCCAACCTGACCGATCAGTCAACCCCACCTGGGTCTATCTGCCTAACGGTTTGCACTGTTAAACTCTTTTATTAACGAGGCTTTCCATGGCGGCAGCCAGCACACACTACCCTTGGTATAAAAAAGAAGACACCGATGCCTTCTTTGCTCTCTTCCAAAATAATATCGCCAACTTTATCGTTATCGCGATTACCATGCTGGGCATGGGCTTCCCAGCCTCGATCGTCTATGGTCAGGTGCTGCCAGGAGCGGCCGTTGCCGTTATGGTCGGCAACTTCTATTACGCCTGGAGCGCTGCACGCTTAGCCAGGAAAGAGAACCGTACCGACGTTACCGCCCTTTCATACGGCATTTCTACTCCGGTTATGTTTGTATT
Source organism: Halomonas sp. AOP27-A1-41 (assembly GCF_052378605.1). Lineage (NCBI taxonomy): Bacteria > Pseudomonadati > Pseudomonadota > Gammaproteobacteria > Oceanospirillales > Halomonadaceae > Halomonas > Halomonas sp. AOP27-A1-41. The sequence continues at coordinate 23,518 of NZ_JBQSXT010000031.1, read as the reverse complement.
TTTATTTGGCGTACTGTTACCCGCCAAGCAACTGACCGGTGATACCGAGCTGGCCTGGAAGGTTGCGGTGGCTGCCTGCTTTATTAGTGGCACTATTGAAGCGGCAATTAGCCTGATTGGCCGATGGGTGCAGTATCATCTGCCACGGGCTGCCATGCTGGGGGCTGTCGCGGGGGTAGCACTTACGTTTATTGCCGGTGAGATGCTGTTTAAAACACTGGAAGTACCGGTTATTGGCCTTCTCGTGCTGGCTATTATTATCGTTGGCTTGGTAGCCCGGGTCAGCATGCCCTTTAAACTGCCTACCTCGCTGTTCGCGATTATCGTCGGCACGGCGATGGCTTACTTGATTGGTGATGCTGGTAGTGAGCGCTTCAGCGATGCATTTACGCACCTGGGCTTTTACCCGCTGCTTCCCAATTTGGCCTGGTTTGAAGGTTTAGGTTTACTATTTACCGGTATGCTCGCTGTGCTAACCGTTGTTCTTCCTATTACGCTTTATAACGCCATTGAGACCATGAACAATGTTGAAGCGATGGAGGCAGCTGGCGACAAATACGACGTCCGCGAATGTCAGGCGGTTGACGGCGTAGGTACCATGATCGGCGCACTGTTTGGCGGCGTTTTTCCTACTACCGTGTATATCGCCACGGTAGGCGCAAAGTGGATGGGCGCCGGGCGCGGTTACAGCTTATTGAACGGTGCTGTTTATGCGCTGGCCACCATGACAGGATTAATTGCCGCCCTGGCAGCCATTATTCCCGTCTCCGTGGTAGCGCCCATATTAGTCTTTGTGGGCATGTCGATGATTGCCACGGCATTCCAGGCCAACGATACGCGCTATTATCCCGCCGTCGCACTCGCCATGCTGCCCTACTTTGCTAACTATATAATGACGCGCTTTAGCCGTGGCGCAGGCGAAGTGGTGAGCGATATTTCCAGTGCCATTGTGGTAATGGGCCAAGGCGCCATGTTTATGGCTATTTTGTTGGGCGCCATGACGGTGTCGGTGATTGATCATCAGTTTCGGCGCGCTGCCGTATTTGCCTTGATTGCAGCAGGCTTTTCATTTGTCGGTTTAATGCACGCGCCTCAACTTGCATTGAACGCCGCGCCACAATTTGTGCTCGGCTACTTGGCAATGGCGCTGCTATTTGCCTATTTCTCATTCCAGCAAGCGCCACACAAGCGTTAATTGACTATGTGTTAATTACCCCATTTATTAATTACTTTAGGCGTTGTATCCCGCCTGCCGTTGCGGGCGGGATAATATACGTACCAATACGACCCACGCAGTTAAACCCGATAACAAATTTCCTATCGCTGCCCCTGCCGCCAAGCCCCACCAGCCAAAGAGCAGAGAGCCTACCCACAGGCAAGGCAAGTAGCAGACAAAGAGGCGCGCACTGGAAAGCAGCATGGCGCGCAGCGGCCAGCCCAACGCATTTCCCGCCGATACCACCAACATACATACCCCTAGCGCAGCATAACTTGGCAGCAAGAAGCGAATCAGTAGTGTCAGCTCGCTTTGCACATTAGGCGTTCCCGCCAGAACCATCGCGAGCCAAGGCGCACCCAAGGCAAGTATCACGCCAAGACCCAGCTGCCATATAACAGCCACTTTAAGCGCCAAGCGTATTAACTGCTGAATTTGCCCCCAATCCCCAGCCCCATAACAGCGTCCCAACCAAGGCGGAAGTGACATGGTCATCGCCAGTATGACCATCAGCGAAAGCGTTTCCAGGCGGCTTGCCAGCCCCCACGCTGCTACTTGGGTATCGCCAAGCCCAGCGACAACGGCAATGGTTAACATGCTGGCAAGAGGTGGCATCAATTGGCTCACCATCGCGGGAGCGGCAATGCCTACATAAGGGCGCCAGGAGTGTTTGGCCTCATCCAAGAGTCCAACGTTAGACACCCATTGCTTACGTATCAGCGCCTGGCACGTAATCACTAACCCCAAAGCGAATGCGATACACGTTGCCCAGGCAGCCCCTGGCAACCCCAAGCCCTCCCAGGAGCCAACACCAAAGATCAGCAGTGGATCGAGCACCAGGTTGGCTACACTACTAAGCACCATCATTTTACCCGGTAGCTTGGTATTGCCGTGGGCACGAAATACGCTATAGATAAAATAAAGCACCGCACCCAGCCATGCTGAAAAAAGTTGCGGCCCCCAATAAATACGGATGTAAGAAAGTGCCGTGTTATCTGCGCCTAACAGACGAAAAACAGGCTCATGGAAAAGCCATAAGCCTATACCCAGCACACCAATCACGGCCCCCCCAGCAAGCAGTACCAGGCTGGTTAAGCGCTTTGCTCTCGCATGCTCATCAGCTCCCAAGGCCCGCGAAATAAGCGCTGCAATGGCAATGCCCATACCCACTTGGATCCCAATAATTAAGAAAGAGAGTGGGAAGGTGAACGATTGCGCTGCCAAAGGAGCAGTGCCAAGGCGAGCGACAAAAGCACTATCAACAAGTTGAAAACCCAATAACGCCAGTACCCCGATGGCCATCGGCCAGGTTTGGCGCCATAGAGTTATTGCCAACTTGCGCTGACTCAATATAGTGCTCAAACCGGTAACTCCTTAATTTGCAATGTTTATAACCAAAAGCGCCACCGCCCCTTGGGGCGGTGGCGCTTTTTAACACGGATAACTTACTGACGGATACCTTCAAACGTCACATAAAGCTCTAGCTCGTGCATGGGCTCGGGGAAGTCGCTCATATCGATGCCAAAATCGCCCAAGTTAAGCATTGTGCTGCCTTCAAAACCGGCACGGTAATTACCCCATGGGTCCTCACCTTGACCGATTAACGTCACGGGCATTTCAATTTCTTGCGTCTCGCCGTGTAACGTTAAATCACCCGTCACAACACCTTCGTTGTCGCCTGTTGATTCAAAGCCGGTCGAGACAAATGAAGCGGTTGGATATTCGCTTGCATTCAGGAAATCACTGCTCAGAATGTGACGGTCACGCTCAGCGTGGTTAGAGTTCAAGCTATTCACCTGAACCTCGAACTCAACAGCAGAAGCGTCTACATCATCTTCATCGTAAGAGAGCTGGCCATCAAATTCTTCAAAACTACCCAGAATATAAGACATGCCAAGATGGTTAATTTTAAACTGTACGAAAGCGTGCTGGCCTTCGGTGTCAACGTTATAATCAGCTGCCTGAGCCTGGCTTAATGGCACTAATGCAGCCGCGGCAATAGCAGATGCAACGACACTTTTCTTCAACATCATGGTTATCTCCTCTCTTTCCTTAATAGACACAGAGAATTTTTATTTACTCCATGCTCGAAAACGCGATTCCAGTCAGTATTTACGAGCTCGCTCACCAAGCTCGAAGGACTTTTTTAATTCGTACTTTTTAATTAGCACTTATGTATTAGCATTTATCGCTTATAAATGCTCAGATCGGTGCGCCGGATTAACCATACGCACCAGTGTAGCGTGTCGATCAATCCAGTGATGTTTAAATGCGGCTAACGCATGTCCTGCAGCCAAAACTACCAATGTTAATGCGCTGTACCAATGAATATCACCGGCGATGCTGGCTTGATTAGGAAGGCCATGCAGTAATGCAGGCACATCAAACCAACCGAAAACGCTAATACCCCGGCCATTAGCCGTAGAAATCATATAACCGCTAAGCATGACAAGAAGCAAAACGATGTAGAGCGTGATATGGCCCAGATGGGCTGCCAGGACTTCGAAGCGGCTGCCTTCACCTGCCGGCGTCGGCTGCAGCAAGCGCCACGCTATGCGTGCAACCGTGGCTATCAACAGTAGCATGCCAATCGAGCGATGCACCCATGGCCCCTGATTGTACCAGCTATCGTAGTAGCCAAGCCCCGTCATCCACCAGCCCAATATAAACAGGCCAATAATTGCTATGGCGCTAAGCCAATGAAACAGAATACTCACGAGACCCCAAGTGCGCTGCGTGTTCCGCCACATTATTTTCTTCCTCGTTACTACCAAACAAACGCTATGCTGACTCGACTTCCTGTCAAACATGCCCAAGTGTTGGCATTTCGCTCATGGCTATCGCAGGCCTGCTCTTATCGAAGTCAAGACAGTGCGAGAGCGCCCGTTAATCACAGCAGAGCCCCCATCAAAGCACTCAGCTGAACACTATCATCAAATATCAAAACGACCTTCGGTTTCTCAAGCCGCCGAAAGAGCGACTCTTGCGCGGCTACCGCTATGAATATCAGAAGCATACCGGCTGGCGCTTTAAAAGACTGCTGAAAAAAGCAGAATACAGCATTCGTAAAAACCATTGATTAACATGCTAACAGCTTTCATGGACCGCACAATCAGCAACCAGTAAGCGGTTCCTACTGATAGGTATGGAGAATTTAAAAAACAGAGGCAAGGAGCATTGAAAAAAACAAGAAAAAAACACTCCCGGTAATGTTATTGAAATTAATTCAATTTTTTAGAATGTTTCGCGTACTTTTAATCAATTTTATTATCTAGTTTGCAGGCTTACAATCTCGTCATGTTCTCGAGTGACTTGGCAAAAAGCACACCATGCATGGGAGAACAACCACACACTAATGAGGTTTATATCATGAAAAAATTTACCACTGTCGCCGCTATTGCCGTCGCTTTATCTGCCACTACCTTTTCAGCAGCTGCACTGGCTGAGCGTGGTTCAGAGAAACTGAACACCGTGATGATTCCAACATCGACTGCCCATTACAGCCAGGAAGACCTCACCATGTCCCCATCGGACTTACCTGCGATCAATGGCGGCCAGGCTCAAAACGAGGTACTTGATGCCTCTTTCGACGAAAGCCAGCAAACAGTAGCAGACCGGACAATTAAAGGTAATGACCTGCACAGCCTTAACTCGTAAGGCAGGCAATACTGACAGCTTCTAGAAAGCAGATCTGTCGCAAAAAACCCCACACACGTGGGGTTTTTTTATGCCAATAAAGCAAGCCTAACGATAAAACAGAGCTTATATTGCCAGTCTTATTCCGCTGCTAGCACATCGAGGCCACGCGCTAAATCACGCTGAATGTCCTGCTGGCTTTCCAGCCCCACCGCCACACGAATCAACCCAGGAACAATGCCCGCTGCCTCTTTTTGCGCATCGGATAAGCGTCCATGCGTGGTCGTCGCGGGATGAGTGATCGTCGTTTTTACATCCCCCAGGTTACCGGTGATGGATAATAGACGAGTCGCATCAATCACCTGCCAAGCGCCCTCCTGCCCATTAACAACCTCAAACCCAAGCACAGCGCCAAAGCCCTTCTGTTGCTGCTTGGCAAGCGTATGCTGCGGATGTGCTTCCAAACCGCTGTAATGCACGTTACTTACTGCGGGATGTTGTTCCAGCCAGCGCGCCAGCGTGAGCGCATTTTCACAATGAGCTTTCATTCGTAGCGAGAGTGTTTCTAGCCCTTTGGTAAATATCCAGGCATTAAAGGGACTGAGACAAGGGCCACAGGTACGAACCACACCGAAGACTTCTTCCAGTACATCATGCTTACCCACGACAGCACCACCGATGGCCCGCCCTTGACCGTCCAAGTACTTGGTCGCGGAGTGGATGACGAGGTCGGCACCCAACGCAAGAGGCTGCTGCAGCGCAGGTGTCAAAAAGCAGTTATCAATGGCCAAAAGGGCATTATTACGTTTTGCTATGGCAGCAAGCGCCGGGATATCGGCAATCTCGGAAAGCGGGTTTGAGGGCGTTTCTGCAAACAGGAGCCGCGTTTTGGGCGTAATAGCCGCTTCCCACGCTTCTACATTAGAGAGTTCAACATAGCGGGTGGTGATGCCAAACTTGCCCAGGTATTTATCGAACAGGCTGACGGTCGAGCCAAAGAGCGAACGCGATGCCACGATTTCATCGCCGGCAGACAATAACGCAAGCGCCGTCGATAAAATGGCCGACATACCCGAGCTCGTTGCCACGCAGCGCTCCCCACCTTCAAGTGCTGCCAAGCGGCGCTCGAAAGTATGTACAGTGGGGTTCGTAAAGCGCGAATAAACGTTACCAGGCTCTTGCCCACCAAACTTACGCGCTGCTTCCGCAGCGCTTTCATAGACAAAGCTAGAGGTCGGAAAAATAGGCTCCGCATGCTCTTGCTCGAAGGTGCGATGATGGCCTGCACGGATCGCCAGCGTCTCTAACGACCACTCATCCTGTTGGCTGTCATTGTGCATGGACGTCCCCCTTATTTTCAGTAAGCATCAGTGACCTGTCGTTAGTCGTCGAGGTCATCATCCTGATTGTGCATATCGACCAGCGCATGATCACCCGCACTTTGATCTTTCGCGGCATCGTTCCGGCTGGCTTCAAGCACGGCCAGATACGCTTCATCGATATCCCCCGTAACATACTTGCCATCAAAGACCGAGCAGTCGAAGGCTTCCATTTCCGGGTTTACTTCGCGGCAGGCATCTTTCAGGTCTTCCAGATCCTGGTAGAAAATTCGGTCAGCGCCAATCAGCTCGCCTACTTCATCTTCAGTGCGGCCATGGGCAATTAACTCCACCGCCGCAGGCATGTCGATACCGTACACATTAGGGTAGCGCACAGGCGGCGCAGCGGAGGCAAAGTAAACCTTACGCGCGCCCGCATCTCGGGCCATCTGAATAATCTGCTTACAGGTCGTGCCACGTACAATCGAGTCATCCACTAACAGCACGTTCTTGCCTTTGAACTCAATGTCGATGGCGTTGAGTTTTTGGCGTACCGATTTCTTACGCTGCGTTTGGCCAGGCATGATAAACGTACGGCCAATATAGCGGTTCTTCATAAAGCCTTCGCGATACGTCACCCCAAGGTGCTGGGCCATTTCCAGCGCGGAGGTACGGGACGTATCCGGAATGGGAATCACAACATCAATATCGTGATCAGGCCATTCGTTCAGGATTCGGTCGCCCAGCTTGCGCCCCATTTGCATGCGCGTGCCATAGACGTAGGCACCGTCCAGAATGGAGTCAGGGCGTGCCAGATATACATGCTCGAAAATACACGAGCGCAGTTCCGGGCGGTCAGCACATACTTGCGTATGACACTGACCCTGCATATCCACAAATATCGCTTCGCCGGGTGACAGGTCACGCTCAAGCTCAAAGCCGCCCACGTCTAGCGCGACCGACTCAGACGCAATCATGACATCCTGCCCTTCGTCCGTTTGGCGAGTACCAAACACCACTGGACGAATGCCGTGAGGATCACGAAATGCCACCATACCAAAACCGTTAATGATCGCGACCGCCGCGTAGCCGCCTTTGCAGCGCCGGTGCACTCTACGTACCGCATCAAAAATATCTTCCGCTTCCAGATGCAGGCCTTGCTTACCCAGCTCATGGGCAAACACGTTAAGCAACACTTCAGAGTCGGAGCTGGTATTGATATGCCGTAAATCGGTTGAGAAAAGCTCCTGCTTCAACTGCTCAGAGTTGGTCAGGTTACCGTTATGGGCCAACGCAATACCGTAAGGCGAGTTGACATAAAACGGCTGAGATTCCGCTTCGCTGGATGAACCAGCGGTAGGATAACGTACGTGACCAATACCCAGGTTGCCCTTAAGGCGAGCCATATGGCGAGTGTGGAAGACGTCGCGCACTAGCCCATTGCTCTTGCGCAGTAAGAAGCGTCCCTCGCTCCAGGTCATCATACCGGCAGCGTCCTGGCCGCGATGCTGAAGTACGGTCAGGGCATCGTAGATTCCCTGATTTACCGCCTGCTTGGCCAGAAGGCCCACTATACCGCACATTCAAGTTACCTCGCTTTAGTGCCATGGCTTGCCAAAACAAGCCCGTACGTTCTTAAAACTCATCTTAATACGTTTGCGTTTAACCGGTACCCGTCAAGCGGCTAGGCAAGCGCAAAACACGCTGTTAGGCGTTATTGACTATCCATGGGCTGCGGCGCAAAACTGCCATGCGGGCGAATCTCAGGCAGTGATATATCGCGTAAAGAGGCGGGCGCTTCTGGCAGCTCACGCTCCCACTGATCCAACTGACTAACCGCCCAATCGCGCAACTCGATAAAGGTGGGCCGTAACGAGGCTTGCTGCCATGCCTGAAGCTCGGCAAGCGGCGTGAGCGTAATAACGACCGTGGCCACCAGCAAGATGATCGTGCCACGCGCGATACCAAACACAGCTCCCGCAAAACGGTTCAAAAGCCCCATGCCTACCCATACAATGGCCGCATGCACCAAGCGAATAACAATGCCGCAAAGCAAGATCACCGCAAAAATAACCAGTGCAAAGGCCAATACAAGTCGAGCGTCAAAACTTTCGATAAACCCGCTCATTAACTCGGCGACCGGCTCTGCCAATACGCGGGCGACCATTAACGCAACCACCCATGCCCCAAGCCCTAACGCTTCTCTAACAAAACCACGGACAAAGCCGGCCAGCATCGAAAGCGCCAGCACGGCAAGAAATACAGCATCAATCCACGTTAGCGCCATCGTTTAATCTCTTACTCGCACTAACAGACCTTGCACGTTTGCGCGCTGTTTAATTAAGGCCATCGCCGCTTCGCCATCCTCTGATGATGCGTAAGGCCCCACGAGCACTGTGGTCAAGTTATTGTCGCGCTGGCGTTGGAAAACACTAAATCCTTCGCCTGTAAGCTGGCTACCTAGTCGCTGAGCATTCGCAGCATCGCCAAAACTACCCACCTGAACCGCCCACCCACCTTGCTGTGTAGACGCTGGTCCAGCACTCGATGAACCCGCCCCTGATGAACCTGTACTTGAAGAACCTGCACTTGAAGAATTAGCACTTGAAGAACCTGCAGCGCTTTGGCTGCTGGATGTTGACGTGCTATTCGAGGCTACCAGGTCGGCAATGGGGTCATTTTGGGGAGCGTCAGTGTTTGAAGATGACGTAGGCGCTTGTGCGACGGTTTCCGTTTCACTGGGCGCATCAATTTGAGAAGTATCAGGTAGTCTCGGAGATGCATCTATCGGTGCATTAACCCCATCATTGCTTGCCACATTTGAAGAGGGCTGAGGGTTAATGGTAGAGGGCATTTGGGGAGCGTCTACATCATGGCGCGCCGTTTCTATGGGCTGTTCAATAATGAACGTTGGTTGCTGTCGCTCCTCACGCGGCGCCGGGTCACTCATCAGCCAAGGGACAACGATTGCGAGTAGCGCAAGCAGAATCACAACACCGCTAATGCGCTCTGTTTTACCATATTTCATATCATCTCCCTCTAGCGGGACTACGCCTTAAGAACGGCTGGCTTGTGGCAGTGATCGAGCTAACAGAGCGGCGACGGTAAAAAAGGAACCCGTTACCAAAATGCGATCCTTGTCAGTGAGCATCTCAGCCATGGCATCAACACCGGCTTCAGGCGAGTCTGCACAAAGCCGCACACAGCCACCATGGGCTTTAATACGCTCAGCGAGTTCATTGGCCGTGTGGCCGCGCTCGCCATCAAGCGTTACACAGACCCAGTCAGTAATACGCGGTGCTAACGCCGCAATAACACCATCAACGTCTTTATCATTGAGCATACCTATCACTGCCCACTGCCGTCCTGTATCAGGCGGTACTGGCAAATGGCGAGCAACATAGGTAGCCGCATGAGGATTATGCCCCACATCCAGGCACCACTGCCCTATCCACTGCATCCGGCCTGGCAGATTAACACTGGCTAATGCATTTTGCGTGGCTTTTAGCGTTAGCATCAGCCCCGTAAGCGCCAGCGCTTGTAGTGCAGTTGCGGCATTATCGACAGGCAGGCCAGTATCAGGCAGCGCATCCAGAGAAAACGTCTCCCCCGTTGCCGTCAACCCACTCCAGCACCAGGGTAAATGGCTGGTTTCCTCGGCACTGTGGTTAAACGCTACCCCTAACCGGTAAACCGGCGCCGCCAAGGCAATAGCCGCATCGGCCACGCTACAGGGAAGCGACTCACTGCCCAATACCGCTGGCCGCAATGGGCGAAATATACCCGCTTTCTCAAGGCCGATTTGCGAAATATCGGTTCCCAAAAAGCTCGCATGGTCTTGGGCTATCGTAGTGACGACCGCAACATCCGCATTAATGATATTGACGGCATCCAAGCGACCGCCCAAGCCCACCTCAAGTACCGCAAGATCCAGTTCAGCTTGTGCCAAACACCAGAGCGCGCACAATGTACCTGCTTCAAAATAGGTCAGGCTAATTTCCGGTGCTTCCAGGCGAGCCTGTTCGACACGTTCAAACCCCTCGACCAGGCACGCGTCGTCAGTTTCCTGGCCGTTGATACGCACCCGCTCGTTGTAACGCAATAGATGAGGCGAGGAGTACGTACCCACATGCCAACCATGTGCGCGAGCCACCGCGTCAACCATGGCAACCGTCGAGCCTTTACCATTGGTGCCCGCCACAATGACAACGCGATTGGCAATGGGGCGTTTAAATAGCCCCATACGCTCAGCAACACGTGACACACGCTCCAGGCCTAAATCAATCCCGACAGGGTGCAGGGTTTCCAGATGCTGAAGCCACTCTGCTAACGACTTAGGCATTGCGGTGTGGTTCATGGCTCTTGTCAATAGAATCAGGACCTGTCTCGTCAACCGTTACGTCAGTATCGGCGATGTGTGCTTCATCAACCACCGGCTCAGCGACGGCTTCATCATCCGTCAATTCACTGGCTAACGAAAGCGCCTCCTGATGAGTCAACTTGCGTAGTACGCCGCCCACACGGGTACGCATTTCCTGGCGATGTACAATCATATCGACCGTACCATGCTCCAACAGGAACTCACTGCGCTGGAAACCTTCTGGCAGCGTTTCGCGGACGGTCTGCTCAATAACACGCGGACCAGCAAAACCAATCAATGCGTTGGGCTCAGCAATATTCAAGTCGCCCAGCATGGCGAGCGAAGCGGATACGCCCCCAAACACCGGATCGGTAAGCACCGAGATATAGGGCACACCGGCCTGCTTAAGTCGCTCAAGTGCCGCCGATGTTTTGGCCATTTGCATCAGTGAGAAAAGCGCTTCCTGCATACGCGCACCACCGGAAGCCGCAAAGCAAACCAGCGGAACACCTTCGTCAAGCGCGATAGTCGCCGCTCGGGCAAACTTCTCACCCACTACGGCCCCCATCGACCCACCCATAAAGGTGAACTCGAAAGCAACCGCAATGACCGGCAAACCGTCCAACGTACCACGCATAGCAATCAGCGCATCTTTCTCGCCGGTATCCTTTTGCGCGGCCGCCAAGCGGTCCTTGTACTTTTTAGAGTCGCGGAATTTCAGGCGATCAACAGGTTCAAGCTCTGCCGCGACCTCTTCACGACCTTCTTTATCCAGGAACCAGTCCAAGCGTTTCCGCGCAGTCAGCCGTAAGTGATGGTCACATTTCGGACAAACACTATGGTGTTTCTCTAACTCAGGAAGATAGAGAACGGCTTCACACTTGGGACATTTACGCCAGAGGCCGTCGGGCACACTGGCACGACGGTCTTTACGCTGGATACGCCCCATGGAGGGCACTATCTTGTCTAACCAGCTCATATCAAAAAGGCTTCCGTTTTACGTCATGCCTGGCAGCGCCAAGCTTGATGAGTGTCGTCAATCAACTTCAAGTATAGACGATGAGGGGCAGCGTTAGACGTCCATTGCGGTGCGCATCTCTGCTAGCACGCTTCTAAGCTGACCAGCGATAATTTCGGGCGTTTCTACATTTTCGGCAATACGGTTTACTAACGCACTACCGACAATCACTCCATCCGCTACGTTAGCCACTTCAGCAGCCGTTACGCCATCGCGGATACCGAAACCAACACATAGCGGCAGGTCGGTCATTTCACGTAGCGGTGCCAGGCGTTCAGCGACGTCACTTGCATTTAAGGTTGCCGCACCAGTAACGCCTTTTAGCGAAACGTAGTAAAGGTACCCCTCACCCTGGGCACATATTGTAGCGGCTCGCGTAGGTGAAGTGGTAGGCGCCACAAGGAAAATTGCTGCTAAATTATGCGCTTTTAACAGCGGACCCAATTCATCGGCCTCTTCAGGCGGCATATCGACCACTAGCACACCATCAACGCCCACTTTTTCAGCCTGCTCAGCGAAGGCCTCGTAGCCAATACGCTCAATAGGATTTAGATACCCCATTAACACAACCGGGGTTGTGGCATCGGCCTGACGGAATTCAGCCACCATATCCAGCACGTCGACCAAGCGGGTGCCCTGCTTTAAAGCGCGTTCACAGGCTTTTTGAATAACCGGGCCGTCCGCCATTGGATCAGAAAACGGCACACCAAGTTCAATGACATCCGCACCCGCTTCTACCAGCGCATGCATAAAGCCAACGGTGTACTGTGGCGCCGGGTCGCCCGCCGTAATATAAGGTATCAGAGCCTTGCGGCCCTGCTGCTTGAGTTCAGAAAAGCGCTGATCGATACGGTTCATGCTTGTCCTTAAAAGCGGGCCTTAAAATTCGATACCGTCAATGTTGGCTACGGTCATAATATCTTTATCACCACGGCCTGAAAGATTAACGACGATATGCTGGTCAGGGCTTGGCATGCGCCAGCGCGTGGGCTGACTCCAAGGCAGGCATTATACCCTCCATCTGCGTCAGTTCTCGAAACGCTTCCAGCACAGCGCTGTCATTAGCGGTGACATAGCTAACACGACCAACATCTTTCCAAAGCGCGCGCTCAGGGCCAACGCCCGGATAATCAAGCCCGGCTGAAATGGAGTGTGTATCGGCGACCTGCCCCGCTTCATCAGACATCAAGTAAGTACGGTTTCCGTGCAGCACACCGCGCGGAGCATTCGATGAAAGCGGAGCGGCATGGCGGCCCGTCTCAACACCATCACCTCCGGCCTCAACCCCATACATCGCGACGGCATCGTCTTCAACAAACGGATAAAATAGCCCAATCGCGTTGGACCCACCACCGACACATGCGACCAACGCATCCGGCAAGCGGCCGATTTGTTCCAGCGATTGGCGGCGTGCTTCACGCCCCACTACCGCATTAAAGTCGCGCACAAGCTCAGGGTATGGGTGTGGCCCTGCTACCGTGCCGATAATGTAAAACGTGTTATCAACGTTCGTTACCCAGTCGCGCAGCGCTTCATTCATGGCATCTTTAAGGGTGCGTGTGCCCGACTCTACCGGAATCACTCGTGCGCCCAATAAACGCATACGATAGACATTCAACTTTTGCCGCTGCACGTCTTCAGCGCCCATATACACATCGCACTCAAGACCCAGGCGCGCGGCAACCGTTGCCGTCGCCACGCCGTGCTGCCCGGCACCGGTTTCAGCGATGACCCGTGGTTTGCCGGTTTTTTTGGCAAGCAGTGCCTGGCCGATGGTGTTGTTTACCTTATGCGCGCCGGTATGATTTAAATCTTCGCGCTTTAACCATATTTGCGCACCACCGAGCGTCTCGGACCATCGCTTGGCATGATAAAGCGGCGACGGGCGTCCTACGTAGTGGGCAAGATCATTATCAAACTCGGCCTGAAAAGCAGGATCATCACGTAGGCTTACGTAAATTTTCTCCAGATCTTCCAGGGCGTAGCTCAATGTTTCGGATACAAACCGGCCACCATAAGGGCCAAAATGACCGCGGGCATCCGGCATTCGGGTCAGGTCGCTGAATCTGGTCTTGGAAGCCGTGTCAGAAACGGTTCTAGGAACGGTTTCAGAAACAGTATTAGCGCCACCAGTTGCTGAGACAGTCACAGGATACCTCACAAGATTGCCAGAACAGGCAACAATTGAATAAGCGGACATAGAGCGCAGCGTCATAAAAAACAGACTGCGCGGCGTGTTTAACGGGCGTCGGCTAACGCGACTTGCTGAATAAACAGTGTCATTTTTTCAACGTCTTTACGACCATGCGCTGCTTCAATCCCACCCGACACATCAACGGCATAAGGCGCCACTTGGTGAACGGCAGAGGCGATATTATCAATCGTTAACCCGCCTGCGAGGATAACAGGTTTTGCCAGTTTTGCGGGGATTCTCGACCAATCAAAGACCTCTCCTGTGCCACCTGGCGTGCCCGGCCGATAGGCGTCCAGCAGCAGCGCCTGTGCCTGATGATAGTCAACAGCTGCCTGAGATAAATCGATATCGTCACGCATTCGCAGCGCTTTAATCCAGGGGCGTCCAAACTGTGCACAAAACGCAGGAGACTCATCACCGTGAAACTGAATCATGTCCAGGTACGGTAAGCACTGCTGAATCACGTCAACGGATTGATCAACAAACAACCCTACCCGGGTAACAAAAGCAGGTACTTCACCCGAAAGCGTTTCAAGTTGCTCAAGCGTAATGCTGCGCGCGCTTTTCGGCCACATGACAAAACCCAGCGCATCTGCCCCCAGCATTACGGCTCTTTTAATATCATCACTGCGGGTAAGCCCACAGAACTTGACCCGCGTACGCATGGGGCTAAGCGTCTTCATCTAGCGCCTCCTGAGCGGGGTCCGACGTTGTTTTAGCAAATGTCAGTTTACGCCGCGCCGCTATTCTGGGAGTGTCTGGCAGTTCTCGTTCGCCTGTCCACTCCCCGGTAAAAGCGAGCAGGTTAGGCCCTACCGGCTCCATGGGCAAATCAAACCGCTCGTCGTAAATTGAATCAACAAAATGCAGCCCACACGCGGGAGCGGTTACATCACCTTTCTTACGATTCCTTAGCGCCAGCAATCGTTCAATATAACCTTCGTCCTGCGCCCCACGACCTACGCTGACAAGGGCCCCAGCGATATTGCGAATCATGTGATGTAAAAACGCATTGCCCTGAATATCAATGACCACCAGCGGGCCAAACCGCTTCACCTCGACAAAATGCATTTGCCGCCATGGCGTTTTGGATTGGCAGCCTGCAGCACGAAAACTTGAAAAGTCATGCTCGCCAATCAGAGCCTGCGCAGCGCGATGCATGGCATCTGCATCCAGAGGATCGCGGCACCACGTTACGTTCGTGCGTTCAAGCACAGGGCGACTGATTTGATTGAGCAGTAAATAACGGTAACGCCTGCCAAGCGCGCCCAACCGGGAATGAAAATCGTCCGAGACTGGCTTCACCCAGCGCACGGCGACATCGCGTGGCAAGTTGGTGTTGGCACCAAAAATCCAGGCTTTCTCAGTCCGCTCAGTCGGCGGGTCAAAGTGCGCTATTTGACGCGTGGCGTGAACGCCTGAGTCCGTACGTCCGCTGGCATGTATCTGAACGGGGGCACCGGCCACTTTTGCCAAGGCATCCTCTACGGCGCCTTGAACAGAAGCAGCATGCTTTAAACGCTGAAAGCCGCAAAAACGCATGCCATCATATTCAATGCCTATTGCCAAACGGCCTTTCAGCGGCCGGGTTTCATCAAAGTGGTAAAACTGGGTCATCAAGCCACGTCATAAAGTTTGAAAGGTTAGCCATTATCCCGACCCGGCGGCTTGAATGCTACCTCTTCAATTTCCCACTCTGTGCCTATCGGGCGAGCCGTGCTTACTTTTTTCAGCGTTTCAGACGGTGTCAGCTCGGGCGCTTCAACCCGCTTAAAGTCCATGCCCTTTAATAACAGCGCATCTTCTTGCGGATACCGTCGGCTGCCATGGCCTGCCAAACCTGCTGCCTGACTTTTAGCATAGCTAGCGCCAAAAGCATCGCCTCTCTCGGGTTTACGTGTAGAGGCTTGCAGGTCACTACTAACGGGTGGCGATGGTTTGAACACCTGAGGCTCGGCAAGCGACGCGCTCCTCAAATGCGCTTGAGCAACCGGCTCTTCAGCCTCGCGCCGCTTTCTGCGCCATATTAATCCCGTCAACAGCAGTACCAGCCCAAGGGCAATGAGTGGCCATTGATAACGCTCAATACTACTCAAAACACCACTTGATGGCGCATCGTGTACGTCAGCGATTGGCTGTGCCGCAGCATTCGCCTCCGCCATTAATGGCATCGGAGGAGACGCTTCTACCAACACGCTATTCTCGATGAATTGACTGAGATTATGACGCAGTTCGCTGAGTTCAAGACGAAGCTGCTCGCGCTCTTCATTAGCCGCAAGTAAGCTTGCCTGGCTTTGCTCCAGCTGCTCTGTAAACCGGGCCATAGCACGAGCCAGCTCGGCTTCTATCTGGGCAGTAGCCAGCTCAGGCGCAGGTGGCGCCTCAACCTCAACGTCCACTGGAAGACTCTGAGGCACTGCTGTATTGGCGCGCTGCTCGCCTGCCACCATCACCTGGACAGCGTGAGCCGCCTCATCGACTGAACGTAGCTGCACTTGCCCTTCTGCGGGCAAGCGCAGTGCCTGGCCCGTCCGCAAACTATTAATATTGCCCTCAGGAAAGAACTCAGGATTCGCCGCTACCAGTGCCAACATCATCTGCTGAACGCTCGCGCGCTCAGGTTTACTACGCGAGGCAATACGCCACAACGTATCACCCTCTTGCACCCTTACCTCGGCACGTGGAAGAGGCTCTGTCATTTCCGAGCCTGAGCTTGACACGACGCCGCCAGCTTCTGCCTGGTTCAATGGATAATTAGCGTAGTCAGCCGGGTCAAAAAGCAACGTGACCGCGTGCTGTTGCTGCCCTTCCGGCGAATCAATGACCAGTAGCAAATCCAACCAGGGCGTTGTTACCGCCTGTGATGCGCGCAGGATAATGCGCCGACTGCCCGCTTGCTCTTGAATCTCGGCATGCACCTGACGAGCCAAAGGCATCCACTCAAGCCCAGAGGCGATAAATGATGGTTCATCAGCAACCTGTACGCTTAGCTCGTCTAGCGCGTAGGCGTTTGAGTCAAGCAACGGTAACGAAGCATTTAGCGGGGCTTCCAGCCAGGATTCCACCTCGGCAGGTCCGGCTTCAATTGCCTGCGCAAAAGACGGCACCCCAGCAATCGACAGCAGTGCGATCGTTTTCAAGAAAACGCAATAATTTGAATATTTTTTCGCCACGTTACCCAATCCGTTTTTTTATGGAAACCGCGCTAGCAAGTGCGGTACATGCCAACACAGAACGCAAATTATAATTAACACAAATACGCAGGGAACGCATGGAGGCGGGTTGCTTAATTTAAGTTAAAACACTTACAAAAAAACCGGCGCGCTAAAAGCGCCCCGGTTTTGGCTGACGTACTGCGTTGTTTTACTGTTCGCGCAAAATTTTGAGCATGCGCTTAAGCGGCTCGGCAGCACCCCATAGCAGTTGGTCGCCAACGCTAAATGCCGAAAGGTATTCACCGCCCATGTTCAGCTTACGCAAACGCCCCACCGGAATATCCAATGTGCCGGTAGCGGCGGCAGGCGTTAAACCTGCAATGGTGGCCTCTTTCTCGTTGGGGATCAGCTTGACCCACTCATTATGCTGAGCGATCCGCTCTTCAATCTCATCCAGCGGCACATCATGTTTCAGCTTGATGGTGAATGCTTGGCTGTGAGAGCGCATGGCACCAATACGCACACAAAGACCATCAATCGGCACAGGATTATCACCAAGACCCAGAATTTTATTGGTCTCAACAAAGCCTTTCCACTCTTCACGGCTCTGGCCGTTTTCAAGCTTGGTGTCAATCCACGGCAGTAGGCTACCGGCAAGGGGGGCGCCGAAGTTATCGGTCAGGAAGTCGCCACCACGCATGGCCGCCGTTACCTTGCGGTCAATTTCCAAAATCGCGCTGGAGGGGTCAGCCAGTTCGCTACTAACGCTGTCGCGCAGTTGACCCATTTGATTGAGCAGTTCGCGCATGTGCTTGGCGCCAGAACCGGAAGCCGCCTGATAGGTCATGGAGGTCATCCACTCAACCATATCGGCTTCAAACAGGCCGCCCAAGCCCATCAGCATGAGGCTAACGGTGCAGTTACCACCGACAAAGGTCTTGGCACCTTTGGCAAGCTGCGCATCAATGACCTTACGGTTAACCGGGTCAAGCACGATGGTAGCTTCATCCTCCATGCGCAGCGTGCTGGCGGCATCAATCCAGTAACCCTGCCAGCCATTTTTACGCAGGTCACCATAAACTTGCTTGGTGTAGTCACCGCCTTGGCAGGTAATAACAACATCCAACGCTTTCAATTCTTCAAGAGCAAACGCATCTTTTAACGCAGGTACGTCTACGCCGATGTCGGGACCAGGCTGGCCTACTTGGGAGGTGGTGAAAAAGACCGGCTCAATGCCGTTAAAATCACCATCTTCCTGCATGCGCTGCATCAGCACAGAACCCACCATGCCACGCCATCCTACGAAACCGACTTTCAACATGCGAAGTCCTCCAGCAAAGAATGAGACATATATTATACACAAAACTTATAAATAACGTCGGCCACTCTTTGAGTGGCCGAGGCATCACACTTTTCATATCAAATAGTTAGCACGTTTTATAGCGCATTTAACTTTTTGCAAAGGCCGCCAGTACCGCATCGCCCATTTCGACCGTCGAAACACGGCGAGTTCCTTCTGCGGCGATATCCGCCGTGCGCAGGCCGTTATCCAGAACGCTACCCACCGCGGTTTCAATGCGCTCGGCCATGGCCGTTTCATTCAGCGAGTAGCGCAGCATCATGGCAACCGACAGCATCATGGCGAGCGGGTTGGCAATGTTTTGCCCAGCGATATCCGGCGCGCTTCCGTGGCAAGGCTCATACATGCCTTGGCCGCTTTCGTTCAGCGAGGCCGAAGGCAGCATACCGATGGAGCCGGTAAGCATGGCGGCGGCGTCAGACAGAATATCGCCAAACATATTGCCGGTCACAACGACATCAAACTGTTTCGGGGCACGTACCAGCTGCATCGCGGCGTTATCCACGTACATATGCGAAAGCTCGACGTCCGGGTACTCTGGCGCCAAACGCTCCATCACTTCACGCCACAAAATGGTAACTTCCAGCACGTTAGCCTTATCTACCGAGCAGAGTTTTTTGCCACGCTTTTGGGCCATTTCAAACGCGACGCGGCCGATGCGCTCAATCTCACTTTCGGAATAAATGTAGGTATTGTAGCCCACACGCTCCCCGTTACGCTCCTCAATACCCCGCGGCTGGCCGAAGTAAATGCCGCCGGTCAATTCACGCACAATCATGATATCCAGGCCTGCCACCAATTCAGGTTTCAGGCTGGAGGCGCTGGCCAGCTGCGGGTAAAGCATGGCCGGGCGCAGGTTGCCAAACAGCCCCAGGTTCTTGCGCAGGCCCAACAAGCCTTTTTCAGGGCGCTTGGAAAGATCTTCAATCTTGTCCCATTTAGGGCCACCCACCGCAGCGAGCAGAATCGCACTGGCCGCCTTGGCTTTTTCAAGCGTTTCAGCAGGCAATGGGTCGCCATGCACGTCGTAAGCCGAACCGCCGACCAGTGCTTCTTCAACGTCAATATCCAAACCCGCTTCCTGACACGCTTTTAGCAAACGCGCAGCTTGAGCAGCAATCTCTGGGCCAATACCGTCGCCGGGTAATAGAAGCACCTTATGGGTCATGTTAAATCCTTAATAGAGAGTCAGCACGGCTTACCGCCGCTTAGCACAGTGCAATGGCGTTGCACTGCGCTATGTGTGTCTTTTTAACTTTTCTGAATGACGCTTATACGGCTGTATCAGGCTGGCTGACGGAACAACCAGGGCCGAGCATCTTTGTGTTTTTGCTCAAAGGCACGGATCGCATCTTCGTCCTGCAGCGTGATGCCGATATCGTCCAGTCCATTGAGCAGGCAGTGCTTGCGGAACGCGTCCACTTCAAACTCAAGAATTTCGCCGCTCGGCGTGATGACCCGCTGGTTCTCCAAGTCGATATCCAGCTGATAGCCTTCATTAGCATCAACGCCTGTAAACAAGCGATCCACTTCTTCTTCGCTTAACGTGATCAGCAAGATGCCGTTTTTAAACGCGTTATTGTAAAAAATATCTGCAAAGCTTGGCGCAATGACTACTTTAAAACCAAAATCTTCCAGTGCCCACGGCGCATGTTCACGCGAGCTTCCACAGCCAAAGTTGCGCCGAGCTAGCAACACCTCAGCCCCCTTAAAACGCGGCTGGTTCAGCACGAAATCGGGATTAAGCGGGCGATTGGAGCAATCCTGCCCCGGCTGACCTTCATCTAAATAACGCAGCTCATCAAACAGGTTAACGCCAAAGCCGGTTCGTTTGATTGATTTCAAGAACTGCTTGGGAATAATTAGATCGGTATCGACGTTAGCGCGATCAAGCGGGGCAACCACGCCTTCAAAACGAGTAAACTTTTTCATGGTTTAAGCCTCCTGGGCGTGAGTAGCATCGTTGGCGGATAAACTGCGCACATCAACAAAGTGGCCAGCAATCGCAGCTGCTGCCGCCATGGCAGGGCTCACCAGGTGCGTACGACCACCGTACCCTTGGCGTCCTTCGAAGTTGCGGTTGGAGGTCGATGCGCAGTGCTCGCCTGCACCCAATTTATCAGCATTCATGGCCAGACACATGGAGCAGCCCGGCTCGCGCCACTCGAAACCAGCGTCGATGAAGATTTTATCCAGCCCTTCCGCTTCTGCTTGGCGTTTCACAAGGCCAGAACCCGGCACCACCATGGCAAGCTTAATGGAACCTGCCACTTTATTGCCTTGAGCCACCTTGGCAGCCTCACGCAAATCCTCGATACGCGAGTTAGTACACGAACCAATAAACACTTTATCGAGCTTGATATCGGTAATTTTTTGGTTAGCGTACAAGCCCATATATTCAAGCGCGCGAGCATGGCTGCGCTGCACGGTTTCATCCTGGGAGGCTTGCGGGTCTGGCACGTGCCCGGAAATACCTGTCACCATCTCGGGGCTGGTTCCCCAACTGACCTGCGGCTCGATATCTTCGGCCTTCAGGGTCACTACTTTGTCGAACGCGGCATCGTCATCTGATACCAGTTGACGCCAGTCAGCCACTGCGGCTTCCCACTGCTCAGCGGTCGGCGCAAAGGGGCGCTTGGCCAGGTAATCAATCGTCGTGTTGTCCACCGCAATCAACCCGACCCGGGCACCCGCTTCAATCGCCATATTACACACGGTCATACGGCCTTCCATGGAGAGCGATCCGATAGCGCTGCCCGCAAATTCGATAGCGTAGCCCGTACCACCTGCTGTGCCGATCTTGCCGATAATGGCCAGTACCACATCTTTGGCGGTCACGCCGAGGCCAAGCTCCCCCTCAACGCGCACCTGCATGTTCTTCATTTTTTGTGCCAACAGGCATTGCGTCGCCAATACGTGCTCAACTTCAGACGTGCCGATACCGTGAGCCAGCGCGCCAAAAGCACCGTGAGTGGCCGTATGGGAGTCACCGCAAACGACGGTCATACCGGGCAACGTGGCGCCCTGCTCTGGCCCAACCACGTGCACGATTCCCTGGCGGGGGTCGTTAATTTTAAACTCTTCAATTCCGTACTCAACGCAGTTGTCGTCAAGCGTCTGAACCTGAATCAACGACACCGGGTCTTTAATGCCGCTATTACCTTCGGCGCGCTCTTTCGTCGTCGTTGGGACGTTATGATCCGGCGTTGCTAGGTTTGCATCCAGGCGCCACGGCATACGTTTGGCCAAGCGCAACCCTTCAAACGCTTGCGGAGAGGTCACTTCGTGAAGCAGTTGGCGGTCAATGTAGATCAGCGCCGTGCCGTCATCGCGCTGCTTCACCAAGTGCTGGTTCCAGAGTTTGTCGTAAAGGGTTTGACCTGACATGTGGCTCTCCTGGGCAAGCGCCCTGCTAGTTCGGTATCGCAGCCTCTACGTGCTGCTTAATGTGACGATGCAGCCAGTGTTACGCGTAGCGACCATAAAAGCAATTCATGTTATTTATAGGTATGATTCCATACTGGAATACACCAATACTAACCACACAATAGTGAGCACCACGTGGACACCCAGAGCCTACAAGCGTTTTTAGCCGTTGCTGAAACACAAAGCTTCTCGCGCGCCGCCGAGCAGCTTTATCTCACTCAGCCAGCGGTTAGCAAACGCATTGCCACGCTGGAGTCGCTGGTGGGCACGCGGCTGTTTGACCGTATTGGCAGGCGTATTTCACTTACCGAGGCAGGCCATTTATTACTGCCACAAGCCAAGCGAATTCTGTTAGCGGTAGAAGATAGCCGCCGAGCACTCGCGAATCTTTCTGGCCAGGTGGGTGGCCGATTAACGCTGGCTACCAGCCACCACATTGGCTTACACCGCCTGCCACCTGTTTTAAAAAACTACACCCTGCGCCATCCAGAAGTAGAATTGGATCTGCATTTTCTGGATTCAGAGTTTGCCTACCAGGGCGTGCAGGATGGCACCCTGGAAATGGCCGTGGTGACGCTCGCCCCCCACCCTGTTGAGCAATTAAACGTGGTGAACCTTTGGCATGACCGGCTATGTTTTGTTTGCGCGCCCGACCACCCGCTAGCTCAAGCCGCTATCCTTAGCCTTGAAGCACTTTGTCACTATAAATGTGTTCTACCTAGCGCCAAAACATTTACCCGTACATTGATTGAGCAACGTTTTGCCAAGGCGGGCCTGTCTCTACAGGTCAGTATGGCTACCAACTATCTGGAAACATTAAAGATGATGTGCAGTGTTGGGCTTGGGTGGAGCCTACTGCCTGAGGGGATGATTAATAGTGAGCTGGTCGAGCTGAAAATAGATACACCGCCCATCTATAGGCCGCTCGGCTATTTGGTGCATACCAATCGGACACTTTCCAACGCCGCGATAAAAATGATTGAGGCGCTGGAGGCGACGAAAACAGCATCCACATTAACTGAAACATTCACTGTATAATCTGGGCAATCAGCTTTTTTAGCAAACACCAATAAACCTTGTGTTACCTGTGATTAATCGCTGTTGACTATCAGTCGGGGCCAAATTTCCAGCCAGCGTTTTTCAGCAACACGCTGCCTAAAATCGGCTGGTTTAGGTCTTTTAGCATTTAGGGTGATCGTAAAATCAAATAAAGACTCAATACCCAACGGTGCGATAATCATCACGTCACCATTATCATCAAGCTGTGCGCCCACGGCGGTTTGAATCTCCACCCAGTAGCTCATGGCATCCGCCGTTGAGGTGTAGGGCGGATCCAGGTTTCGCATATGCATTCTTGCCTGATTTTTTACCGACCATGGGAAATCTGAAACGCTTTTAAGCTGCTGTTCAATATCGCGATCTTTTGTTTCAGAAATATCGCTTTCATCAAAATAAATCAAATCAATATCGTTAAGCACGGTAGGACGCGAATATTCATGCATTTTGTCCCAAGCAAGATTACGCACAAAACCTGCAGCGAGACATCCGTCAGGCAGCCTCCATTGAGCCGCCGCGAATAGCGCCTCCATACGCTTTTCATCCTGAACGATCCATTGTTTAAGTTGTGTGTGATAGTCCATTACTTAAGTAACTTTCCGAATAAGCATTTAGTAGGTGTGCGCGTGCTTTTTCCTGCCAAACCGCGGCACCACGAAGCAATATCAAGTACCACTGATTAACGTGATAGCGACTACCAAGGGGTATTGGCTGCGTATCGTTGAACAACCTTTCCACCGTCGTTAATTTCCGATTCCAAACAGCCACCATTTGCAAT
>NZ_JBQSXT010000030.1:0-28698 GCF_052378605.1 Halomonas sp. AOP27-A1-41 | reverse complement strand
GTGAAAAATCCCCCGGGGCTCGCGCCTCGGGGGATTTTTCTGTACATGAAGAAAGAAAAGGGTCTCCCCATGCGAGAGTCCCGGAGCGCCGGCCGGGTCACCGTCAGGCACTTATTTAACGAAGAACCCAGCCAATCGGCTGGGTTTTTTGTGTGTGTGGAAAATGAGACCTCATCTTAAAAGCGAATATAAAGCGCTTAATGAGTTACCTTACTCCTCACAATTTACCCTTCACTATTCATAGCCTCACGTTAATCACCCAATCTGTGTCAAAATGCTCGCCTCAAGGAGGATTGCCATGACACAAATGCGCTGGGACCAGTTACTTTCCCCACGACGTCTGCACGATCAACGCCCGGATAACACGCGCGAAATTGGCCGTAGCCCCTTTCATAAAGACCATGACCGAATTGTTTTTTCAGGTTCCTTTCGCCGCTTGGGGCGTAAAACCCAGGTACATCCGTTAACTGAAAATGATCATATCCACACACGTTTGACTCACTCGCTGGAAGTGGGCTGTGTGGGCCGCTCTTTAGGCATGATTGTCGGTGAGCTGTTACATGATCGCCTGCCAGAATGGATTACGCCTGCTGATATGGGCGTTATCGTACAAACCGCTTGTTTGGGCCATGATATTGGTAATCCGCCTTTTGGCCATGCCGGAGAGTACGCGATCCGCGACTGGTTTCGCCGCGCACAAGGTAGCGGCTTACTGGATGGCTTGTCAGAAGCCGAGCGGGAAGACCTGCTCACGTATGAAGGCAATGCGCAGGGCTTTCGTGTTATTACCCAGATCGAATATAACCAGTTTAACGGCGGTATGCGTTTATCGGCCGCAACACTTGGAACCTTGCTGAAGTACCCCTGGACCGTGCGCTATAGCGGGCGAGCGGGTAAGTTTGGCTGTTATCAGTCTGAACAGGCGCTCTTAAAAGAGGTCGCCGACGCAGTGGGTCTGCTGCCTCAGGGGGACCAGCGCTGGTGTCGCCATCCGTTGGCCTGGCTAGTCGAAGCGGCCGATGATATCTGCTATGCCCTGCTGGACCTGGAAGATGGCCTGGAAATGGGCATTCTGCGTTATGAAGAAGTCGTGGAAATCCTTCGTCAAGTGGCTGGGGAGTTTCCGCCTGAGTATGCGGATATGGAGGAGCGTCAGGTATCGCAGCGCCGACGTATTGCCCTATTACGCGGTGCTGCCATGGAGCGTGCGGTTAACGATGTCGGTGCGGTTTTTGTGCAGCATGAACAGGCGCTGTTAAACGGCACGCTAAAAGAGGATCTGCTTGAGCTGTGCCACCCGGATTTAGGCTGGGGCGTACAGGCAGCGAAGCAGCTGGCCCGCGAGCGTATTTTCCAAAATGAGCGTAAGGCCAAACTAGAGATTGGCGCCTACACCACTCTAGGTATTCTACTGGAGGCTTTTATTGGCGCCGCTCATGAGTTGCACCATACCGGACAGTCATCCTTCAAGCATCAGCGTGTACTGGCGCTAATAGGAGAGAATACGCCGCTGCCCTCCTGGCCGCTTTACGATAGCTATCGACGTATGCTGGACTTTATCGGCGGGATGACCGACCACTATGCAGTTGATCTTGCTCAGGAGATGGGGGGGCGTTTACGCGGCGATTAAGCAATAACGCATCAGACCGATGGCTGGCGGAGATGACGTAACTCTACCAGCCTCGCCCTTTCCATTAGCAAATAAATGATTTTGTCATGGATCGGGTCGCTTAGCGTGCCAGGTTTGAGGTCAGTGAGCTGCTTGGCAAGCTGCTCTCCACTGACCACCAGTACATCGCCTGTTGCCTCGGTAGTGTCAATTTCCCAGCCAGGCAATACGAGCACGCCCCGTACGGGGACCGGCACACCGCAGCGCCGTTCAAGCCACTGCGTGAGCCAGCTAACGGCTTGACGTGTCTTGTGAAGAGGGCGGCGCTCATGCCAATGAGGAAAGCGTAAACGCTCGCGTTCAACCGCCACGGTATTAAGCTCTCGGCCGTCTGAGCCAATGGCTAATGCACGTGCCCGCGTTTCCAGTACGAACACACCATACGGCGTAACCACCACATGATCGATAGTGAAACTGTCGGTTGGTACATCATGGAATACGTAGTAAGGATGCGCCTCAGGACGAATAAGCCGCTCAAGCTCTTGGCCAACCGCCAGTTCGCAAGCAAGGCCAAGTTTTAGCCGTCGGATGCGCTGGTAGTCACGTACCAATAACAAGGAAAACGTTAACACAAGTAGGGTGCTTAACAGGCCATAGAGTGCCCACTCCACCCAATCTTGTTGACTGACAAACAACATTCTTCCCATGCCGTATACCAACGGGGCCAGGCTAATAATCGGACCTAAAGCACCATTTAAGAAAAGACTTGAGAAGGCCTGGTCAAGGCGATGGCGTAATGCTTGCCCTGGTTCACGCAGTGGCGCATCAAAAGGCGACTCAACGCGCGCATCATGCAGGCTGCGCAGGGCTAATACGATGCCGCCCATCGCAGCCATGGGAAATAAGAAGATGAGCGGTAGCAGGTATTCCAGCCAAACCATTGCAGTGCCTTGCCTTTTAACGGCCTGCCTTATAGCAGGCCTGATGAGAGAAACGGATTAACCGCCAGCTAGCTTAACTTGATAACCTTGCGCGGTTAGTGCTTCTCGTAACGTATCTCGATGGTCGCCTTGAATCTCAATGATGCCGTCTTTGACGGCTCCGCCCGTGCCGCAGCGCTTTTTAAGCGTCTTCGTCAGCGCTTTTAGTTCCGCGCTGGGCAGTGGGATACCACTAATGGTCGTAACACCTTTACCTTTACGACCACTGGTTTCACGGCGAATGCGTACGATACCATCCAGCGCAGCAAGGCGTGCTTGCTCACTGTTTTCCTCACAGCTACAGGCATCCAGTGCCTCACGGCACTCCGGGCACGTTTTACCATGCTCCGTTGAGTATACAAGCCCACCAAGCTGGTCGCGTAAAGAGGCCATTGTCACCCTCCTACTGAGCGTTGTGGCATGGGGAGGCTCCAGGCTTTTTGGTAAAGGCGCTCAATAACGGTGGGTAGCTGGTACATATTACTAATCATGATAGCGTTTTCTGGCGTCTCTTCGGCATCGGGAAAGCGATTTAAATGAATGACCGTCATTCCGGCCTCAAGTGCCGCACGAACACCCACCAAGGCGTCATCAATTGCAATACAGTCATGCGCACTATAGCCCATGATACTGGCTGCGTGCAGATGCAAACAGGGTTCCGGCTTCCAGCAGTTAGCGGTATAGCCGCTAAACAGACGATGACCAAAGTAATCGTTTAGGCCGGTGGCTTGAAGTGCCGTGCGAATTTTGGTTTCAGGACCGTTGGAAACAACGGCACTTGGATAGTCTGACAAGTTATCCAGCGCCTCTCTGGCGCCAGGTATTAGTGTCAGCTCTTCAGCAAGGCGGTTAGCCAGATTGGCCCGCATGGCGCCTTCCATGTGGGCGAGTTGGTCAGGGTCCACTTCGCCGTAGCGTTGTTGTAACTCGGTCACGATGCGTCGGAACCGGGCTCCCCGAAACTCACCAAGGTAGTCAGCTGGTACGAAGGGCAGTCCTATAGAGTTAAGCCCTATCGACATTTCTTCAGCTAAAAGAGGCTCACTATCGACGAGGGTGCCATCACAGTCAAACAGCAAAAGTGGGAGCGGCATTGTGGTTCCTTGCAGCGACTTAAACGCTACCAGTGTTGATTGAAGCCTACCAAATGCCTATTGAACGAGATTTTTAGGCTTTTGTGAACACTGTTTCGTAATTTTTTGTAGCGAGTGCCGCAATAAACCCGTTATGCACGATGCGTTAACGAAGAAATAGCGAAAACTGGCGAAGCACCGTTATAGGCCAAGTGATAACGGCGCCCGAATCCGTTATGACTAGCGCGATAAACGGCGCGAATTGGCACTGCTACGCAGATGATAAGGCTGCATAGCCTGACGGCTGGTGACCCACCAGGGCACATGTTGTCCGCTGAGCATATTCAGTAACGTTTTTTGCATGGCGAAACCCGCCTCCATACTGGCTTCAAGTTTCTCCGTCACACGCTGGTTCTCTTTCATCATGCTTGGGCTAAAAAACGGCTGTTCAGTGTTGGCTTCTTTATGCTGCGGCGCAATGTTTATGTGTATCGGCTGCGTGTTAACCACAAAAAAGACGGCCAACTGGCCGTCTTTTAACCTACGTCATGCTTGAATTTATTTAACTTTCGGATCCAGCTCGCCACGCTCGTAGCGGTTGAACATCTCTTCAAGGTTGATCGGCTTGATCTTACTGGCGTTGCCCGCGGTACCAAAAGCTTCGTAGCGAGCGATACACAGATCGCGCATGGCGGTAACGGTTTCCTTGAGGAATTTGCGCGGATCAAACTCAGACGGATTCTGAGCCATAAAGCGACGTACGGCGCCGGTAGAGGCCAAGCGCAGGTCGGTATCGATATTGACCTTACGTACGCCGTGCTTGATGCCTTCAACGATCTCGGAAACCGGCACGCCGTAGGTTTCCGGAATTTCGCCGCCGTACTGGTTGATCACCTCAAGCCACTCCTGGGGCACAGAAGAGGAGCCGTGCATGACCAGGTGAGTATCTGGAATACGCGCGTGGATCTCTTTGATACGCTGAATAGATAGCGTATCGCCTGTCGGCGGCCTGGTGAATTTATACGCCCCATGGCTCGTGCCGATGGCGATGGCCAAGGCATCTACGTGGGTAGCTTTAACAAACTCGGCGGCTTCTTCCGGGTCGGTGAGAAGCTGTTCCATATCCAGCTTGCCTTCTGCACCAATGCCGTCTTCTTCACCGGCCATGCCGGTTTCGAGGCTACCCAGGCAGCCCAGCTCACCTTCAACGGAAACGCCACAAGCGTGAGCCATTTCTACGGTGCGACGCGTCACATCAACGTTGTAGGCGTAGTCAGTCGGTGTTTTACCATCTTCACCCAGCGAGCCATCCATCATGACCGATGAGAAACCCAGCTGAATAGAGCGCTGGCACACGGCAGGGCTGGTGCCATGGTCCTGGTGCATAACCACCGGGATATGCGGGAATTCTTCAACGGCCGCCAGAATCAGGTGGCGCAGGAAAGGGGCACCTGCGTATTTACGCGCGCCTGCTGAGGCTTGAACGATAACGGGCGAATCGGTCGCGTCAGCCGCTTCCATGATGGCGCGCATCTGCTCAAGGTTATTAACGTTGAACGCCGGAATACCGTAGCCATATTCGGCAGCGTGGTCGAGCATCTGACGCATGCTGATCAAAGCCATGGGGTCACCTTCTTTAGTTATCAGTGTGAACGAGTGCGAAAATATGCAGGTTCAATTCGTTTAATGTTAACCGCGTTTGGCGGCTGCTTCGAGCGCGGCAACGGCAGGCAACTGCTTGCCCTCAACATACTCAAGGAAAGCGCCGCCTCCGGTTGAGATATACGAGACGCGATCCGCAATCGCGTATTTATCGATGGCGGCTAACGTATCACCCCCGCCCGCAATAGAAAATGCATTGCTATCAGCAATGGCCTGGGAGATAACTTCCGTGCCTTTACCAAACTGGTCAATCTCAAATACGCCCACTGGGCCATTCCATAAAATGGTACCCGCACTCTTGAGCATGCTGGCCAAATGAGCGGCGGTTTCAGGGCCAATATCCAGAATCATTTCATCGTCGTTAACCTGGTCGACTGGTTTAACCACCGCATCGGCTGATTCAGAAAATTCAGTTGCCACGACAACGTCGGTGGGTAATGGAATGGAGACCTTTTCCATCAGTGCCTTCGCTTGGGGAACCAGGTCGGCTTCATAGAGCGATTTGCCCACATTATAGCCTGCTGCGGCAATAAAGGTGTTGGCAATGCCGCCACCCACGATCAGTTGATCGCACTTGTCCGATAGGGAATTGAGCACATCAAGTTTGGTAGAGACTTTGGAGCCGCCCACAATCGCAGCCATGGGGCGCGCCGGATTAGCCAAGGCTTTTTCAAGCGCATCGAGCTCTTGCGCCAACAGTGGGCCCGCACATGCACTGGGCGCAAAGCGAGCAACGCCGTGGGTAGAGGCTTGAGCGCGATGGGCGGTGCCAAAGGCATCCATTACAAATACATCACATAGCGCCGCGTACTGTTTGGCGAGCTGTTCTGCGTCTTTCTTTTCGCCCATGTTAAAGCGAACATTTTCAAGCAACGCGACCTGACCATTTTCAAGTGTCGGCGGTGTCTCAAGATAGTCGCTGATCAGCTCGACCGGTTGGCCTAGCAGGTCGCTTAAATGTTTGGCTACCGGGGCGAGTGAGAACTCATCAGCGGGATCACCTTCGGTTGGGCGGCCAAGGTGACTCATCAGCATGACTTTAGCACCCGCTTTCATCGCCGCCTGAATGGTAGGCAGCGCCGCTTTCAGACGTGCATCGCTTGAGACATTGCTGTGCTTAATCGGCACGTTCAGGTCTTCACGAATCAGTACGCGTTGCCCTTCCAAAGGCAGATCCATCATTTTTTGCACGTTCATGTGAGCGGTTTCCTCGTCTTCCAGGCGGTGAATCGGATAGTGATAGTTAGCCGGTACGACTAAGCGGCGCGCTCTCGGGAAAGCACGGCTAACCGTTGGGTAATATCGAGCATGCGGTTTGCAAAGCCCCACTCGTTATCAAACCAACATAAAAGCTTGATAAGGCGTTTTCCAGCGACGCGGGTTTGGGTCGCATCGAAAATGCCGGAATGTGGGTCATGATTAAAATCAATGGAGGCCATGGGCGCTTCGGTGTAGCCCAGCACTCCCGTAAGACGCTGCTGGCTAGCGTGATGCAGCAGGTCATTGATTTCCTGGGCGCTGGTGTCACGACGCACGGTCAGTGCGGCATCCATCGCCGAAACATTAATGGTGGGAACGCGGACGTGTAAACACTCAAAACGGCCTTCCAGGTGCGGCATCAAACGGCTGATGCCGCGCGCAAGCCCTGTGTCCACCGGCACAATGGACTGCATGGCCGAGCGTGTCAGGCGCAGATCGGTTTGATGGTAAGCATCGATCACTGGTTGATCGTTCATCGCAGAGTGAATAGTCGTGGTTACCCCGTGCTCCAGCCCCAGCGCTTCGTCGAGTACGGTAAGCAAAGGAACCAAACAGTTGGTGGTACACGAGGCCGCCGATAGGATGCGCTGAGAGAGAGTCAGCTCGTGCTGATTAATTCCCCACACGATCGTTGCATCGACATCGTTTTCCGCTGGCTGTGAAAACAGCAGGCATTTTGCGCCAGCGCTTAAATGCTGCTCGGCTGTTGTGCGGTCTTTAAAACTACCTGAGCACTCAAGCACGAGGTCAACCTGCAGCGCTTCCCAGGGAAGTTGGCGAGGGTCTTTTTCACATAGCACCTGAATGCGTTGCCCGTTGACCACTAATGCTTCACCGTCATGCTCGACACTTCCTGGGAAGCGACCATGAGTCGTGTCGTAACGGGTCAGGTAGGTAATCGTCGCGAGGTCAGAAAGCTCATTGATAGCGACGACCTCAATACGTGAGTCGCCACGCTCAATCAGTGCCCGCAATACGCACTGGCCAATACGCCCATAACCATTGATGGCGATGCGATAGGTAGGAGCAGTGTGTGTAGAGGCAGATGTAGCCATGTAAGAAAGCGGCTCTTGGAAGATGAATCAGTGACCGTCAATAAATAAAAAACATTCGC
Organism: Halomonas sp. AOP27-A1-41; assembly: GCF_052378605.1. Classification (NCBI taxonomy): domain Bacteria; kingdom Pseudomonadati; phylum Pseudomonadota; class Gammaproteobacteria; order Oceanospirillales; family Halomonadaceae; genus Halomonas; species Halomonas sp. AOP27-A1-41. Next base: position 21,000 of record NZ_JBQSXT010000030.1, on the reverse strand, counting down.
AATAATAGCGTATTTCAACCACCGGCGCCTATCAGATGCCAAGCGAAAGGCAGCATTAGGGCGGTGAAAATGCCGGTAAGACTCATCCCAAGAGAGGCAAAGGCACCTGCGGCCGGGCTGATTTCAAATGCCCTTACCGTCCCAATCGCATGGCCGTTTAGGCCCAGCGCAAAGCCGATAATGCGCTCGTCTTCAATGTTTAAAAGTCGTGCAGCAAGGCCGACGAATGCGGCGGTAGCCACACCGGTAATCAGCAGTGCGCCCAGCAAGAGCGCCACCGAGCCGCCAATTTGCTCGGTAATGCCAATCGCGATAGGCGCCGTTACGGACTTTGCCGCAATAGAGGCGAGAATAAGGGGTGAGCTACCCAATACCCAGGCAATTAGCAGGGCGTAGCAAGCCGCCAGCGTGGCTGCAATCGGCAGGCAGATGGTAAGAGGTCGCCATAGTGCCCGAATATGCGGCAACTGCTGATAAAGCGGCATACCCAGCGCGACGGTCGCGGGCCCTAATAAAATGGTCAGCCAAGCGGCATCCTGCCGATAGGTGTCATACGGCAGGCCAATGGCGGCAAGCGTGGCAGCAAGCAGAAGTGCAGCGATCAAAATAGCCGGTAGCCAGGTCGGTTTTTTTAATCGTTTGAAAATCAGGTTACCCAACAAAAATGCCGCTAACGTTAGCCCAACGGCAAACAGCGGCGTCGTACTTAAGGTGCTTAACAGGGCATTAGCGGGCATGCATTTTTTCCATCAGGCGCTTAAGTAGCCACAGCGTAGTGGTCACGCTTAATAGCGTACCCACAATCAGCGCACAAAGAATGGCTAGCCACTGGCCAGCAAGCTCATCAAAAATAAAAAACACGCCCACCACGCCCGGCATAATCAGCATGGCAAGCAGGCCGATTAATGGCTGCGCTGCGGCGGCGATGGTCGACGGGACTCGCCCCCAAACGGCAAGCGTTGCGGTTAATAACAGCATACCGACAACGCCGGATGAAACCGGTAGACCGGTAACGTAAACCGTTACTTCACCGATCAACCAGTAACTCACTAGCCATAAAAAGCCATTAAGTGCAGGCATTGTTAGCCAAGCAGTTCATTGGCAGTGTTGAGGATATTCTCAACCGTAAAGCCGAAGTGCTTGAACAGCTCTCCCGCAGGGGCGGATTCGCCGAACGTGGTCATGCCGATCACACGGCCGTCCAGACCTACATACTTGTACCAGTAGTCGGCATGTGAGGCTTCAATGGCGATGCGCTTGGTGACCGCCCTGGGCAGGACGCTTTCCCGGTACTCGGCGTCCTGACCGTTGAAGCGGTAGGTCGACGGCATGGAGACCACGCGTACTGCTTTGCCCTGCTTTTCAAGCTCGGCGGCCGCGTCCATGGCCAGCCCTACTTCCGAACCGGTGGCGATCAGGATCAGCTCGGGCGTACCATCGCTGTCTTTCAGCACATATCCGCCACGCTGAATGGAAGCCAGCTGGGCTTTGGTGCGCGCCTGGTGCGGCAGGTTCTGACGCGACAGGATCAGTGCCGTGGGGCCAGAGTGACGCTTGATGGCCGCATCCCAGGCCGCGGCGGTTTCCACGGCGTCACAGGGGCGCCAGGTGTTCAGGTTCGGCGTCGTGCGCAGGCTGGTCAACTGCTCAATCGGCTGGTGGGTCGGGCCATCTTCGCCCAGGCCAATGGAGTCATGGGTAAATACGTAGATCGCCTGCTGACCCATTAATGCCGCCATGCGAACCGCGTTACGCATGTACTCCATGAAGATCAGGAAGGTTGCGCCGTACGGGACAAAACCACCGTGCAGGGCGATACCGTTCATCACCGCGCCCATGCCGAACTCACGTACGCCATAGTGCAGGTAGTTACCGCTGGCATCTTCCGGCGTAATCGCTTTGGCGCCCTTCCAGAAGGTCAGGTTGGACGGGGCAAGGTCCGCACTGCCGCCCAACAGCTCCGGCATTTTCGGACCAATCACGTTAAGCGCTTCCAGCGACGCTTTACGGGTGGCGATGCTGGCGCCTTTTTCCTGGGCCTGCTCGATGAGGGCTTCGGTCGGTATTTCAGCCGGCAGCTGGCCTTTCATGCGGCGCTTGAATTCCTGCGCCTCGGCCGGGAACGCCTCGGCATAGCGGGCAAAGCGCTTTTCCCATTCCTGCTGGCGGGTTTTACCTGCTTCGCGGGCATCCCAGCCAGCGTACACGGGCTCGGGAATATGAAACGGCGCGTGGGGCCAGTCCAGCTGCTTGCGCGCCAGGGCAACTTCGTCTTCGCCCAGCGGCGCGCCGTGCGACTCTTCCTTGCCCTGCTTGTTGGGCGCACCGAAACCGATAACCGTTTTACAGATAATCAGGCTGGGCTTGTCATCGTTCTGTTTGGCAAGTGCAATGGCGGCCTGGATCTCTTCGGGCTTGTGACCATCGACATTGGGCACCACGTGCCAGCCGTAGGCTTCAAAGCGCTTGGCGGTATCGTCGGTAAACCAGCCTTCCACTTCCCCATCAATCGAGATGCCGTTGTCGTCGTAGAGCGCAATCAGCTTGCCCAGCTGCTGAGTACCCGCCAGCGACGCCGCCTCATGGGAAATACCTTCCATCAGGCAGCCGTCACCCAAAAAGCACCAGGTGTGGTGATCGACAATGGTGTGGCCCGGACGGTTGAACTGCGCTGCCAGGGTTTTTTCGGCAATCGCAAAGCCGACGGCGTTGGCAAACCCCTGGCCGAGCGGGCCGGTAGTGGTTTCGATGCCGGGCGCGTAGCCAAATTCCGGATGGCCGGCGGTGGGCGAGTGCAACTGACGGAAGTTCTGAAGTTGTTCCAGGCTTAACTCATAGCCACTTAAGTGCAGCAAAGAGTAGAGCAGCATTGAGCCGTGGCCATTGGACAGCACGAACCGGTCACGATCGGCCCACTTGGGGTCCTCGGGGTTGTGCTTGAGGTGATCATTCCACAGCACCTCGGCGATATCAGCCATGCCCATGGGGGCGCCAGGGTGGCCGGACTTGGCCTTCTGAACAGCATCCATGGAAAGGGCGCGAATGGCATTGGCCAGCTCAAAACGGGACGGCATGGGGTGCTCCTCGCCTGAAAACGGAAATAATGAAGGCGCTATTGTCGCTGACTTCCCCTGTTGCGGCAAATGCGGCGGCAAATTATAGGCCACATTCTGGGAAGAACTCCCAACAGCGTGTAGACTCTGCCTCCCGAAGCGGTGGTCAACCTGGTCATGCCGCTTCCTTATATGGGCAGGGAACCTCCTGCCGTGATTTCCTGCTGATGCTGCGAGTAGTGAGCAGCCGTCATACAGAGGGTCGAGAGCGCGATGAGCGAATATTCCCTGTTTACCTCGGAGTCTGTCTCCGAAGGTCATCCCGATAAAATTGCCGACCAGATTTCGGATGCGGTGCTGGATGCTATTATCGCCCGGGATAAACAGGCACGGGTTGCTTGTGAAACCATGGTGAAAACCGGTGTGGCAATTATCGCTGGTGAAATTACTACCTCGGCGTGGGTGGATCTGGAAACGCTGGTACGCGACGTGATTACCGACATCGGTTACACCTCTTCCCACGTGGGCTTTGATGGCGCAACCTGTGGCGTGATTAACCTGATCGGCAAGCAGAGTGTTGAAATTGCCCAGGGCGTTGACCGTACCAAGCCCGAAGACCAGGGCGCTGGTGACCAGGGCCTGATGTTTGGTTACGCGACCAACGAAACCGATTCGTTTATGCCTGCGCCGATCCACTACTCGCATCGTTTGGTTGAGCGTCAGGCTGAGCTGCGTAAAAACGGTCTGCTGCCGTGGCTGCGTCCGGATGCCAAGAGCCAGGTAACCTTCCGTTATAATGAACAGGGCCAGCCGTGTGGCGTTGATGCAGTGGTGCTTTCCACCCAGCACGACCCTGAGATTGATCAGGAAGACCTGCGTAAAATGGTCAAGCGCGAAATCATCGAACAGGTGATTCCGGCTGAATGGCTCAACGAAAATACCCAGTACCACATCAATCCGACCGGTAAGTTTGTGATTGGTGGCCCGGTGGGCGACTGTGGCTTAACCGGCCGCAAGATCATCGTGGACACCTACGGCGGCATGGCGCGCCACGGCGGCGGTGCGTTCTCGGGTAAAGACCCTTCAAAAGTCGACCGTAGTGCAGCCTATGCGGGCCGTTACGTGGCCAAGAACGTGGTCGCGGCAGGTCTTGCCGATAAGTGCGAAATTCAGGTTTCCTACGCGATTGGTGTTGCGGAGCCGACCTCCGTGGCTATCGATACCTTCGGCACCGGTAAAATTGACGATGCCCGGATTGTTGAGCTGGTGAACGAGCACTTTGATCTGCGTCCCTACGCGATCACCAAAATGCTCGACCTGCTGCACCCGATGTATCAACTGACGGCTGCCTACGGCCACTTTGGTCGGGCGCCGTGCGAGCACAGCTACACCTGGAGCGATGATAAAGGTGAACAGCACACTGAAACCTTTACCGCCTTCCCTTGGGAGAAGACCGATAAAGCCGACGCGCTGCGTAAGGCCGCTGGTTTGTAAGATTTTCGCCAGGCAGTTTGTAAGAGAACGCCCCTTTGGCTCTGCCAGGGGGCGTTTTTTTATGCTGCGTGTTTTAGGCTAGGCAGTACAACCACTTGGGGAGTGCGTTATGCCGACAGCACGCTGGGGAAAAATCATGAGAGGGCTGCTGTTGATGGTGGCGCTTGGCGTGACGAGTAGTACGGCGATGGCGGCTTGCCCCACGTGGCCCAATGAACGGCTTGAGCAGGAGACTCTCGCGCTCGCCGCGCAAGTCGCCCAATGGGACCATGCCTATCATGAAGAGGGCATCTCGCTGATTGATGATGTGCTCTACGACCAGGCCCTTGGCCGCCTTCAGGATTGGCGCGCCTGCCTGAACGACACCACCGCCCACCAGCCGCTTACCCGGGTAACGTCCAGCCGCCGTACGCTTGAACATCCGGCTGCCCAGCAAGGGTTGGATAAAACCGATGAAGCGGGCGTGCGTCGCTTTACCAGCCGCCGTGAAAATTTATGGATACAGCCCAAGGTGGACGGCGTGGCGGTAACGCTGCGCTATCAGGCAGGCGAGCTGGTGGAAGCGGTCAGCCGAGGGGATGGACAGCAGGGGCAGGATTGGACGGCCCGCGCCTTACAATTACCCAGCGTGCCTAATACGCTGCCCGGCACTACTTCAGCCATTGTTCAGGGCGAGCTTTATTGGCTGCTTGATGAACATGTTCAGTCGCGTACGCCTGGTTCCGGGGCCCGTGGGGCCGTGGCGGGGGCTATGGCGCAAGCAAGCCCAACCGAGGACGTGCTGGCGCAGGTCGGGCTGTTTGTATGGGGCTGGCCGGATGGGCCAACCGACATGACTGAGCGGCTGGCGCAACTGAGTGCACTTGGGTTTGATACCGCCCGCTACACGCATTTATTAAGTGATGAATCGGATGCGGCTTACTGGCGGGAGGCGTGGTTTAACGGCGCACTGCCGTTTGCAACCGACGGCGTAGTGATTAAACAGGCAGAGCGCCCGGGTATTCGGCGCTGGTCCACGACCCCGCCTGAATGGGCGATTGCTTGGAAATACCCACTGCAGAAAGCGCTGGCAGAAGTACGTGGCGTGGAGTTTCGCATTGGGCGCACTGGGCGTATCACGCCACTGATCTGGCTCTATCCGGTTGAATTGGAAGGTCGGCGTATCAGTCGCGTATCGCTAGGCTCACTCGGCCGCTGGGAAAACCTCGATATACGCCCCGGCGACCAGGTGGCCATAACCCTGGCCGGGCTTACCATCCCTCAGCTTGAAGAGGTGGTCTGGCAAACCCAGGAGCGCACCGTCGTGGAAGCACCCTCTGAGACTACCTACCATTTGCTGAGCTGTTTTCAGCATAGCCCAGGCTGCACGTCCCAACTGCTGGCGCGGCTCACCTACCTTGGCGAACAGCTGGGTTTTCAAGGCGTGGGCGAAGGCACCTGGCAAGCGTTACTTGAGGCCGGGCTGGTGCCGGATCTGCTGGCCTGGTTATCGCTTGAACCCGATCAGCTGCGCCAAGCGCACGGAATTGGCGAGGCACGTAGCGACTCACTTTATCGGCAGTTTCAGGCGGCCAAGGCTGCTCCCTATGATGCTTGGTTAAAAGGGCTGGGGTTGCCGCCTGCTGGCGCTGCCAGCCTGCCTGATTGGCAAGTGGCGAGCACGTATCCGCCAGGCGACTGGGAAGCCCTGCCGGGCATCGGCCCCGGCAGAGCCCAAGCGCTTGAGGCCTTTTTCTCCCATACCCAAATGCAGGCCATGGCCGAGCAGCTTCGCGCGTTGAATGTAGAGGGGTTTACGACACAACCCTAACCAAGCCCGGTGGCGCGCAGCATGAGCCCCAGATAGAAGGGAATCAGTAGCGGTGCCATCAGCGTGGTTACCAGCACCGCCAGCGCCCCTTTTTGCGGCTGGATACCCAGCTCCATGGCGACCACCACCACGTTAGAAGCCATGGGCACCACGCCTAATAGCAGTATCGCCATGGCCAGTTCTGCAGGCACTGGCATGAGCATCTGTAATAGCATGACCGCGGCAAAGGTAGCCACTGGCCAAACGATATACCGAAGGCCTACGCAGGCGGCGATAAAGCGCGTATCCCAGGCAGCCAGCGTTACCCGGCTAAGCGTCATGCCAATAATCATCATTCCCAGCAGCGTATAGGTCGCGGGAAAAACATCCAGCGAGCTAGCCAGGGCCGTAGGCAGCGTAACATCGAGCGAACTCAGCAGTAGCGCCAGCAAAAACGTGTAGATCAGCGGAAGGCGTGAAATCTTGATCAGACTTTGGCGAATCGAGAAGTGGCCACGGGCACTTAAGTAAAAACCCACGGTAAATTCATACAAATTGATGCCCAGCATGCAGAACAGATAGAGCGTTACGCCTTCTGGAGGCAAGAGAATCAACGCTACCGGCAAACCGAAATAACCGGTGTTGCCTGTCCCGGATGAAAACGCCAGCAGTGCGCCTTCCTGCGGACCAAAGCGGTGTTGCGTCACGCGCTGAACCAGCAGCGCCAGAAGGCTAACCAGCACAAACAGAGAAAGCGTTAAGACCAGGTACTCAGGCGTTGGCCCCCCATTCATCAGCGCGCGAAAAATGGTTAAAGGCGCAATGAGATAAACCAGCAGCGTGGCAATGGGCCTTGGGTCGATTTTTAACCGTTGGGCGGCAATCCAGCCCAAGCCTACAAAGCTTAGCAGCATGAGTAGCGGGCCTATTAACGCGCTGGGTGATAGCTCCATATGCCCTCCTGACGGCATAAAAGGGTGGGTAACATGAGCCGAATTAAAGGCTAAGCGTGGAATCTTTCATTAGCCGCGGCGCAGTAGAACAGCGAGAATACACCAAAATATCACTCTTTATTTTATTGTTCTGTATGAGGAAACCCCATGAGCAGCCAACAGCATCCGCTCGGTATCAGCTTTGAATTCTTCCCGCCCAACACGGATGCTGGGCGCGACAAGCTGATGCTGGTACGCGATGAGCTGGCCACTCGTAATCCGCGGTTTTTCTCTGTGACCTATGGCGCAGGCGGCTCCACCCAAGCGCGTACGCGGGACACCGTACGTACGGTTGGCCAGACCGGTATTACTACCGCACCGCACCTTTCGTGCATTGGCAGTGAAAAAGCCCAGCTGCGTGATTTGCTGTCCCAGTACCGCGAAGAAGGCATTAACAGCCTGGTCGCCCTGCGTGGTGATATGCCTTCCGGGATGGGCAGCATCGGCGAGCTACGCTATGCCAACGAGCTGGTGGAGTTTATTCGCAACGAGACGGGCGATCATTTTAATATTGCTGTGGCGGCCTACCCGGAATCCCACCCTCAGGCAGCTAACCTTGATAAAGATATCGAAAACTTCGCGCGTAAAATGAAGGCGGGCGCCGATATGGCGATTACCCAATACTTCTTCACCGCCGACGCTTACTTCAACTTTGTTGATAAAGTGCGCGCGCTAGGCGTTGAACAGCCGATTATCCCCGGCATTATGCCGATCACCAACTACACCAAGCTGGCGCGGTTTTCGGATAGCTGTGGCGCGGAAATTCCTCGCTGGATGCGCAAGCAGCTGGAAAGCTATGGCGATGACAGCGAAGCCATTGCCAAATTTGGCACCGAGGCAGTAAGCCGTCTTTGCCAGCGCCTGCTGGATGGTGGTGCGCCAGGGCTGCACTTCTATACCCTTAACCAGGCGGCTCCCGTGCTGAAAGTGGTCGATAATCTGGTGGGCTAACTGCGATAGCCTGTTGATTTAAATCGCACCATACAAAACGCCCCGCTCAGTTGAGCGGGGCGTTTTGCCTTACTGGTTTTGTTGGTTAGTGGGCTTAACTCGCTGACGCTTGTACCTTGTCAGCCGTCTTGCCGCCACCAAATTGCTTGCGCTGGATGATGACGAGACCAGCGCCAATTACAAGGCCCACGATATCGGTGTAGATACCACCATAGATCATGCACATGGCACCGACCAACATGATAACCCGCTTAAGCACGTTCACCGGGCCAAAGAACCAAGCCTGCACCATACCCGAAAGCAGAATGATCCCCAGCGTGGCGGTAACGCCCACTCGCAGAATCTGCATAGCAGAGCCTTCCATCAACATGGCCGGGCTGTAGAAGAACATGAACGGTACGATAAAGGCCGCCAGACCAATCTTGAACGATGCCACCGACGTACCCATGGGGTTATCGCCAGAAATACCGGCTGCTGCGTAAGAGGCCAGCGCCACCGGCGGCGTAATGGCCGATACAACCGCAAAGTAGAACACGAAGAAGTGGGCAATAAGCGGCTCAATACCGATATTAATTAGCCCTGGTGCCACGACCGATGCGGCGACGGCGTAGGCCGCCGTGGTCGGCATGCCCATGCCCAGCAAGATACTGATCAGCATGGCAAAGATAAGTGCCAGCAGTTGGCTAACACCTGCCAGTCCCAATAGCAGCGAGGAGAAGCGCGCGCCCACACCGGTGAGCGAAATAACCCCTACGATTAAGCCCGCACAGGCACAGACAGCGATGATCTGGATGGCCATGGTGCCCGCCAGTTGCAGCGCCTTGAGAATGGCGGTCACGCCCATTTTGTTGGGTGAAATCCAACTGACAACGGCGGCCGAGGCGGTGGCCAAGGTGCCTGCCCTAATCACCGAATAGCCCATAAACAGCGCGGCTATCAGGATAATGATGGGGGCAAAGAGGTAGGCTTGTTTGGCCAATTTAGTGAAGCGTGGAATCTCATCTTTACGCATACCACGCATGCCTTTACGCGCCGCTTCAAAATCCACCATAAAGTAGATAGACGCGAAGTAAAGAATTGCCGGGATCAACGCTGCAATGGCGATGTCGGTATAGGGAATGCCCGTGACTTCCGCCATGATAAAGGCGCCTGCCCCCATAATCGGCGGCATGATTTGCCCGCCGGTTGAAGCTGCCGCTTCAATAGCGCCCGCGCTACGTGCGGGGTAACCCACCTTTTTCATTAGCGGAATGGTCAGTGAACCGGTCGATACCACGTTACCCGCGGACGTACCGTTGATCATGCCCATTAGGCCCGAGGCAAAAATAGACACTTTGGCGGGGCCTCCACGGGCACGCCCGGCAGCGGCAAAGGCGAAGTTCACAAAGTAGTCACCTACTTTTGACGCTTGCAGGAAGGCGGCAAAAATAATGAACAGAATAATATACGTCGAGGAGACGGCGATGGTGGGGCCCAAAACACCGGCGTCGGTATAAAGCTGGCTAAAAAAGCGCTGCATTGATAGGCCAGGATACCCCAGGAAGCCGGGCAGGTAAGGGCCGGCAAAGACATATGTCAGGAAGATGAGTGAAATAATGACCAGCGCAAGGCCCGCTACTCGCCGGGTAAGCTCCAGAATAAGCAGGGACCCGGCAATCGCCGCCCAGGAAATCCCGATAGGCGCAAAGGAGGTGCCCGTTGAAGCGCGCAGAGGTGTGTTGTACATGATCAGTAAATAACCGGCGCTGGCCAGGGCACACACCATCAGGACTAAATCGGCCGGGTTAAAAGAGCCGCGTGCCTGGCGGAAAAACCATGAAAGCACAATGGCGGCAACGGTCGTTGCTATTAATGGATAACCGTAGTGCCAGGTTTCAACGATTGGGTCGATGCGCATCGCACCACCGCTCAGGGTTTGTTGCATCAAAAAAACCTGAGCAAGCGTGTAGAGGGCCGGTATCAGCAGCGCGTAGCCTACCCACGTTAGCCAAGCGGGTGATGCGTTCTGGCCATCTTCGGCAAACCGAGCTCCCGCAAACAGGCCGTAGCCCAGAATCAGTGCCCCTGCAATATGCACAATACGAAACGACCAGGTCTCCATGGGATACACGTTGAGTGACACCAAGTGGAAACTTGAGTAGGCAATGGCTAGCCCGGCAAACAGGAAAAACTGCCAACCGGTAAATAGGCGACGGTTGGATTCAACGATGTCTTCATCGACGCCCTCTGCAACAACGGTAGGCGATGAAGCAAGCTGGACATCATCCTTGAGGTCATCAGAGGTTTGGGGGGTTGTGGGACTCATCAGAGTTCACCCTCACAGCAGGAGCAAAAAAAGGAGCAATAGCCAAAGCTGCCCCGCCTGGAAAACCAGGACGGGGCAGCCAGATGATGCGTAAAGTTTTAGTTGATCAGGTCTTCAGAGATTTTGTAGCCGTTCTCTTCGTACCAACGAGCAGCGCCTGGATGGAAGGGTAGAACGCTGTTGTGTACGATATTTTCCGGAATGCTGGTTTCAGCACTGCGGTGAATAGAGCGCATACGGTCGTTGTTTTCCATGGTCACTTTGGTGACTTCGTAGATGAAGTCTTCCGGAAGATCACAGCCCGCAATCGCAAAGTTCCACATGGAAACAGCGCGAGCATCTTCCTCAAGCGTTGAGTAGGTGCTGGCAGGAATAGTGAATTCAGCCACTGGGAAGGTGTCCAGTACGGACGCAAGCTCATCTTCGTTGAACTCGATGATGTTCACATCCGTTTGCACTTCCAACTGACTAACGGCAGGAATCGGGATGCCGGCTGCAAAAGCGATGACGTCCAACAGGCCGTCCTGCAACTGACCGCCTAGGTCAGACCAGCCGCCGTTGCGGCGGTCGAAGTTTACGCCCAACGTTTCCAGCATCGCTGGGAAATAGGTGTCAGACGTTGATGCTGCGGGACCAAAGCCAATACGCGCACCGTCCGGAATGTCCGAAATGGACTCAATGCCTGAGCTTGAAAGCGCGGCAATCGAGAACGGCGTTTCATACATCGGGAACAGTGCACAGACGTTATCCATCACCATGCCGGGTGCCAGCGGGCTTTTGCCGTTAACCGCATCAGAAGCGGGGCCCATGGTGGTTAAGCCAAAGGCCATATCGCCGCTATGAACAAGTGCCAGGTTTTGAGTAGGGCCGCCCGTTACTTCACCGCCGCCAGAAACGCCTAATTCATCAGCAATAAAGTTGGCCCAGCCAGAGCCGTAAACGAAAAACGTGCCGCCTTGGCTTGCGGTACCTACCGTAAAGTTTTCTGGCCAGTCAGCACGCTCAGCATGGGCGCTGGCAGAAGCGAGTAACGCGCCACCTGCGAGCAGGGCGAGAGTTTTAGGCATCATGGTGCGCATGGCATGTTTCCTTAACTGTTCTTGGGATTGTAGGCTGGCAAGCGCAAGCCGCTTTCCAGTGACAATAATATTTAAGCAACCATTTAAGAGCGATTGCCGTGCCATTTATAAGATAGTTAATTAAAAACAAACGCTTGCTTTTAGAGTCTTCAACTTTAGTGGAAGCTCCCTGGCGTCTAACTGTCTGGTAATGCGCACGCGGGATGATAAGTAGTGTGCGGTTTTCCGCTCACTGTTGGGGCGTGCTAAGAAAGTAGAGAAAGTGCAATGAGAAGGTGCTGTGAACCCCTGTTTTGAAGGGCTGGAAGCTGAGAGGTAGAGGTGAAAGGTAAGACAGGAGGGCACAAGGCCCTCCTGGGCTCTGTCTGAAACGTGTCTGCGCTCGACAATACGGCGTTAAAAATTGGCTCAAAATACTCATTTACACATGTAAACTCCGTTTTTTCGCCAATTTTTGCCTTGTCTTGTCTTCGCTCGTCGACTTTTCAGACAGACCCTAGTCATGACTTACGTATTGGGCTTACCAGGGTCAAGAATTCGTACTGGCTGGATATCCTGACTCTGTTGCTCCTCTCGCATCTGATTCACTCGGGTTGTTAGCTCAGGTGAGTCGTTATCTTCAATGGGCAGTTGCTCAAAGAAGTCACAGCTCACGCACTCCCGATAGCGAATACCGTTTTGCTCCCAGGCACGAACACGGTCCATTGCGGCGCAGCGTGGGCAGATAACACCCGCAATAAAGCGTTTAACGGTCGACATGGTGTTCTCCAAACGCACGGTGCCAATGAAATAATAGACACCGTGCTGAGTTCAATAAGCGGTTAGGCCGCGCGAATACCGCTATGGCGCAATAGGGGCTCGACACTTGGCTCGCGACCGCGGAAGGCCACAAATAGCTCTGCGGCATCGCGTGCCCCGCCTTGTTCCAGAATCTGGTGGCGGAAGCGTTGTCCGGTTTCAGCATCAAAAATACCGGCCTCCTCAAAGGCGCTCCAGGCATCCGCAGAGAGCACTTCGGCCCATTTGTAGCTGTAGTACCCCGCCGCATAGCCGCCAGCAAAAATATGCGCAAAGCTGTTTTGGAAGCGATTGAAGGGCGCCGCCGGTACGACTGAAGTGGCGCTGCGTACATCATCCAACAGCGTTTGAATATCGCTGGCGCTGGGCGCACTTAATTCATGGTGTAAACGCAGGTCAAAGATCGAGAATTCGAGCTGACGCACCATGCCCATCGCGGACTGGAAGTTTTTGGCCGCCTGAAGGCGCTCAAGCAGCTCAGCCGGTAAGGCTTCCCCGGTTTCTACGTGCTTGGCCAGCAGGTTAAGCCCTTCACGCTCCCAGCAGTAGTTCTCCATAAACTGGCTGGGCAGTTCCACCGCATCCCAGGCAACGCCGTTGATACCTGAAATGTCGGCGATATGCTGCTTGGTCAGCATATGGTGAAGGCCGTGTCCAAATTCATGGAACAGGGTCGTCACTTCATCGTGGGTAAGCAGGGCAGGCTTGCCACCGATGGGCGCCGTAAAATTACAGGTTAAAAAAGCCACCGGCAACTGAATACCATGCTCAGTTTGACGGCGTACTCGACAGTCGGCCATCCAGGCGCCGCCGCGTTTGCCTTCCCGAGCGTAGAGGTCAAGGTAGAACCCGGCAATGGGCTGGCCATGCTCGCTAATACGGAAATAGCGCACATCACTATGGTAGCTTGGCGCCTCACTATCTTCTTCTACCTGCACGCCATAAAGCCGCTCAACCACTTGAAAGAGACCGTTAATCACGTGTGGTGCAGGAAAATAGGGGCGTAGCTGCTCTTGGGAAATGGCATGGCGCGCTTCACGCAGCTTTTCGCTAACGTAAGCAATATCCCACGGCTCCAGCGCATCAATGCCCAGCTCGTCACGCGCGTAAGCGCTTAGCTCGGCAAACTCCTCTTTCGCTTGAGGGACGGCGCGACGGGCCAAGTCACCCAGAAAATCGAGCACCTGCTCGGGAGAGTCCGCCATCTTGGTGGTCAGTGAAAAGTCAGCATAGGTGTTGAACCCCAGCAGCTTCGCCAGTTCCTGGCGTAGTGCCAGGATCTCTTCCATCAACGGAGCGTTATCAAACGTGCCCGCATCAGGGCCCTGGTCTGAGGCGCGGGTGACAAACGCGGTATACACCTCGCGGCGCAGCTCACGATTTTCAGCGTAGCTAACGACGGGGAAGAAGCTTGGGAAATCCAGCGTAATCCGATAGCCCGAAACGCCCTTGGCTTCGGCGGCCGCTTTCAAGGTATCGAGCGCGCTGGAAGGCAGCCCAGCGAGCTCCTCTTCACTATTGAGGTCCTTGTGCCATGCTTGGGTGGCATCCAGCACATTGTTGGAGTATTGATTGGAGAGCGTTGAAAGGCGCGACTGAATGTCACCGTAGCGCGCTTTTTTATCGGCAGGCAGGTCGACCCCGGCGAGGCGGAAATCGCGCAGTGCATTATTAACGGTGCGCTGCTGTGCGGCATCCAGCGTGCTCCAGTTGTCACTCTCCTTGAGCGCTTGCCAGCCGTGGAAAAGCCCTTCGTGCTGGCCGACCCACGTGCCAAAGGCGGAAAGCTGTTCCAGGCAGGTTTGGTAAGCTTCGCGCAGCTCCGGCGTGTTCATCGTGCTATTTAAGTGTGACACCGGCGACCATGCTTGGGAGAGTCTATCGCTTACCGCTTCCAGCGGAACGGCAAAGTTCTCCCACGTGGGCGGTGTTTTTGCGGCCTGCTGGGCCAGGCGGTCAATCGTTTCACGGTTCTCGCTTAAAAGCGCTTCCACCGCGGGCACCACATGCTCGGCACGCATTTCAGCGAAAGGGGGAAGCTTGTGCGTTTCAAGCAGCGGATTGTGGGTCATAAGCACCTCAGTTGGCAGCGTTAATGAGTGCAAAAACGCGTAATAATAGCTAAACAGTGTGGGCACAGGGGCGCTGTTTCAATGGCAAGGTTTGGTCTCTTGGCAGGCGCCTGCTAGTCTTGCCGCCTTTTAGTGCCCACGATGGCAGGAGTCAATAATGAGCGAGACGCTGGAGCGCTGGGGGTCTAAGCGGGCCTTTATCCTGGCAATATCGGGTGCTGCGGTGGGGCTGGGCAACATCTGGCGCTTCCCTTATGTGGCGGGTGAAAATGGCGGGGCGGCGTTTTTATTAATTTACGTGGCGTTTGTGTTGCTGCTGGGTATCCCCGTCATGATGGCTGAAATTCTCATTGGCCGAGCTGGGCGACGTGGCCCGTTACAGGCATTGGGTACACTGGCTGCTGAAGCTGGGGCCTCCAAGCATTGGCGTTGGCTCGGGCTCTTTGGGGCGTTTACTGTTTTTTGTATTTTGTCCTTCTATTCAGTGGTGTCTGGCTGGTCGATCGAGTTTTTGGTGGCCTCCATCAACGGGCAATTTAACGGGGCTACAGCGGCTGAGATTGGCGCTGGTTTCGATGCATTTTTAGCAAGCCCTGGGCTTTTGATTTTCAATCACTCTCTGTTTTTGTTTATGACCATGACCGTGGTGGCGGCTGGCGTGGCCAAGGGGCTTGAGCGGCTTAACAATCTACTCATGCCGCTGCTGTACGTGCTGCTGTTGCTGTTGGCCGGATACGCTGCCACCACCGAGGGCTTCTCCACGGCGTTGATGTGGCTGTTTTTACCCTCCTTTGAGGCAATAACACCTACCGTAGTGCTGCATGCCATGGGCCATGCATTTTTCACTCTGGCGGTAGGGGCCTGCGCGCTGATGGCGTATGGCGCCTATATGCCGGAAGATCAGAGCTTGCCTAAAGCGGCGTTTGCCGTTGCCGTACTGGATATTAGTGTGGCGTTGCTGGCGGGTATCGCGATTTTTTCGGTGGTGTTTGCCCAAGGGATGGACCCGGCTGAGGGCCCGGGCCTGATGTTTGTAACCTTGCCGATAGCCTTTTCTGAGTTGCCCGGCGGGGCGTTCTGGCTAAGCGTGTTCTTCCTGCTGTTACTGCTCGCTACCTGGACATCGGCCATTAATCTGGCAGAGCCTATGGTCGCGACGCTGCAGGGGCTTGGGCTTCGGCGCAGTATGGCAACGGCGATCATCGCGCTAAGTGTTTGGCTAATGGGATTGTTGTCGGCGTTCTCTTTCTCAACCCTGGCGGAGTTCCAGCCACTCTTTGGACGCAATATCTTTGAATTGGTCAGCAGCATTCCACCAGACATATTTTTGCCCTTGGGTGGCTTGATGATTGCCACGTTTGCTGCCTGGATAATGCCGCAGAAGAGAGTAATGAAAGCGTTAGGCGCCGGGGAAAGTGGCTACCTGCTATGGCGCAATACTGTGCGCTGGGTCTCGATTCCGCTGACGTTTATTGTCTTGCTGGGTGGGCTTTTATAGCGCTATACCGCTTGTGAGAGTGGGGATATCCGCAATCAATAGATCAGTATGTACTTGGAACAGGTACTTGAAATATGTACTTGGAAATAGGCTCTTCAGGAGAGTGCAATGAAAGAGGCAGCGCTAAGAGATTTTAAAGGCCATTCGCCCCGCTTGGGCGAGCGCGTTTATATCGATCCTGCGAGTGTGGTGATTGGTGACGTTGAGCTGGGCAATGACTGTTCGGTATGGCCAATGACGGTGATTCGTGGCGATATGCACCGGATTCGTATTGGCGCACGTACCAGCGTGCAGGATGGCAGTGTGCTGCATATTACTCACGCCAGTGACTTTAACCCAGAGGGCTTTCCACTCACGATTGGCGAAGATGTGACGATTGGCCATAAAGCCATTTTGCATGGCTGTACGCTGGGCAACCGCATTTTGGTCGGTATGGGCGCCATCGTGATGGACGGCGCGGTGGTTGGCGATGAAGTGATCATTGCCGCAGGGGCTGTTGTTACGCCCGGTAAGCACTTGGAGAGTGGCTATGTTTACGCCGGTAATCCTGCCAAGGCGCTACGCCCTTTAAAAGAAAAAGAGCGGGCCTTCTTCCCCTATACCGCAGGTAACTACGTAAAACTTAAGGATCAATTTTTAGCCGAAACCGGTTTATGATTAAGCTCAGCTAACATATTGGCTTGCCGTCCTTTTTTCTGAACTAGCCATGTTGTAATCTTAAAAAATCTGGTAATTTATCCAGTTTTTCAGGATGCCGCGATAACATGGCGAACTTTCGCACGCATATGACGGTAGCGACTGCGGGCGGCATGTTAATGGCGTACGCGGGTTGGCAAGCCCAGTGGTGGCCTTATTCTCAAGCCATATTAGTCGTGGCGTTGGTCGCCTTTGGCGGCATTTTGCCCGATATTGATGCTGACCGATCACGCTCTATCCGTTTGATTTTTAATATTCTTTCCGTGCCATCACTGGTGGTGGGCGTAATGTTGCTGGAGTCATGGCTGACGCCAGGCATGTTGCTGGTAGCTTGCGGCAGTATTTATTTCTCGGTGCGGTATTTGGCGGGAATACTGTTCTCAAAACTGACGGTTCACCGTGGCATTTGGCACTCGCTGATGGCGGCCGGGCTATGTTCGCTATTAACGGCTGCGCTGAGTTTTCATCTGCTTGTTCAGCCTGCGGGGTTAGCGTGGACACACGGTATGGCCGTGCTGCTGGGGTTTATTATTCATCTGGTGCTGGATGAGATGTATAGCGTGGATTTGGAGGGCGCGCGGCTTAAGCGCTCGTTCGGTACTGCGCTCAAACTCGGCGATAGCCGTCGGCCCATTTCCAACCTATTAATGCTGATTGCCACCTTGACGCTGCTTCCCTGGACGCCGCCCTGGTCGGACTTAATGGAGCTGTTTCATCAGGGGTCACTGCTGTGGCGGTAATCATCGGCCTGTAAGCCATGCTTTTTCAGCTTGTCGTAAAACGTTTTACGCGGAATGCCCAGGTGGCGGCAGACATCGGTGACTCGGCCATGGTGACGGGCAAGCGACTGACTAATCAGGCTCTTTTCAAACAGCTCTACCTGACGCGGTAACGTGGGCTCTGGTGTGTCGGTGGCTATCCCTTTCAGCAACATATCCAAGCGGTAATCAAATGCTGCGCCAAGTAGCACGTAGCGCTCAGCAAGGTTGCGTAGTTCACGCACGTTGCCAGGCCAGTCATGGGCCAACAGTGCGGCGATACCGTGGCTATTCAGGGTGGGAGCTTCCAGGCCGCTACGATTGGCGGCAATGACGGCAAAGTGCTGAAACAGAAGCGGGATATCCTCACGCCGTTCGCGCAGCGCGGGTAACGGCAGCGTGACAACATTCAGCCGATAGTAGAGGTCTTCACGGAAGCCCCCCTCTTCAGCGGCAACTTTAAGATCCACCTTGGTGGCGGTAATCACCCGAATGTCGAGCGTGACTGCTTCATTGGCACCGAGCCGTTCGATGCTGCGCTCTTGCAGGACGCGCAGTAGTTTGACCTGAAGAGCCAGTGGCATCGACTCAATCTCATCGAGGAAAACAGTACCGCCGTTAGCGTGCTCAAACTTACCAATTCTGCGTTCAATCGCGCCGGTAAAAGCGCCTTTTTCATGCCCAAACAGCTCAGACTCAATGGTGTTTTCCGGCACGGCACCGCAGTTGATTGCCATAAAGGGGTTGTTGCGTCGAACGCTGCGTTCATGAATGGCCCGGGCCACGAGGTCCTTGCCTGTCCCTGTTTCGCCAAACAGCAGCACATCGGCTTCTACCTGACTAATGCGCTGAATCATCGCAGCCAAGCGAGAAATAACCGCCGTGCGCCCCACCAGGCGCGGGCCAAGGGCAGCCCGCTGTACTTCCAATTCGGCCTTAAGACGATTGTTTTCGAGGCTAAGCTGGCGCTTTTCAATGCCACGGCGCACAACATCGAGTAGCTGGTCGCCAGCAAATGGCTTCTCCAGGAAGTCCCATGCGCCTGCACGCATGGCTTCTACCGCCGTGGAAATATCGCCATGCCCGGTAATCAGAATAATCGGTAGGGTAGGGTCGCGACGATGCAGTTCATGCAGAAGCTCCATCCCTCCCATGCCAGGCATACGGATGTCGCTGACAATCACGCCAGGAAACTCTGCGGGTAGCGCCGCCAAGGCTTGCTCGGCTGACGCAAAGCAGGTGGGCGTGTAGCCGGCAAGCTCCAGGGTTTGGCTGGCGGTAATACGCAGATGAGGCTCATCGTCGATCACCATGACCGGCAGCATCGACGGTTCATGCATGGCTATTGTTCTCTTGTTGAGTCGAGGGTACAGGCGCGTGTATTGGTGGCGCGAAAGGTAGTGAAATAATAAAGCAGGCGCCTGTTGGATCGCGATTGACGGCCTGCAACTTGCCACCCAGGTCATCCATGATACGCGACGAGATGGAAAGCCCCAGCCCCAATCCGCTTCCCGGTGCTTTGGTGGAAAAAAAGGGTTCAAAAATTTGTGTTAGGTGCTGGTCGCCAATGCCGGGGCCGTTATCCATAACGTTAATGGTGACCTGCTTTTCGTTCAGCGCCGCACTCAAGATAAGCCGAGGTTCTGGGGTCTCTTGCATGGCGTGCAGGGCATTGCTAATCAGGTTGACCAGTACTTGCTCCAAGCGTACCAGATCGCCCGTTACCCATAGCGTTTCCTTGGGCCAATGCTGTTCAACGGTAACATGCCCGTCGCGCAGGCGACCCTGGAACAAGCGAAGTGCATATTCGATGCAAGCCTGCACAGAGATGGTTTCCTGCCGCTCACTGCTTTTACGCGAGAATTGACGAAGCTGTGCGCTGATATCGGCCATGCGCTTGGTGAGATCAACGATTTGCTCAAGGTTTGCGTCCGCTTGATCTACTCGGGAAAGCGTTAAAAAGCGCCGGGCATTTTCGCCATAGGCCCGAATGGCTGCCAGCGGCTGGTTCAGTTCGTGATTGATGCCCGCTGCCAATTGGCCAAGGACTGCCAGTTTGGCGGCCTGGATGAGTTCATCCTGAGTTTGACGCAGGTTGGCTTCTGCGCGGCGTCGCTCTTCGATTTCATTGGAAAGGCGCTGGTTGCTGGCCACCAAGTCGTGAGTGCGACGCTCGACGCTGGCTTCCAGCTCATCACGCACCAGGGCAAGGGTGTGCCGTTCGCGTTCAGCAAACGCTTCGCGCTCACGACGCAAGCGCAGGCGCTGCCAGCCAATGCCGCCCCCAAGTACAATCATTCCGTAAAGCCCGCCCGCCATAAGTGCGGCGATCCACTGAGCGCGGACAACGGGTGTTAAGGGCTTGAGAATATGCATGTGCCAGCCAAACTCCACCACGGGGCGTGTCAGGCTTAAATAACGGCTGCTACTAAGCGGGCCCTGAGAAAAACTAACCAGTGCGCTGTCTGGCCCATAAGGTGCATCAATATTAATGCCTGAAGGGGATAGTGGTTCGATGGCGTAGCGGCGTGTGTCACGAAGCGTTTGACGTTGTTCATCACTAAGCGCATAGAGTGCATTCATGCGCAGCTCAGGGCGGCTGGACATAAAGATAATATTGTCATTATCGGTCACCAGTAGCTCAGCATCTTGCTCAGCCCAGCCCTCTTCAACTTCATCCAGTAACACCTTGATGACGATAACACCGGAGGGTTGCGCATCTGGCGAAGTATCATCCAGCCATACCGGCGCCGAGAAGAAGTAGCCCCGCTCCAGTGACTGAACCCCTAGCCCATAAAACCGCCCTTGCCGTCCGGCGATGGCTTCTGTGTAGTAGCTGCGAAACGCATAGTTATGACCTAAAAACGTATTGGGACGATGCCAGTTGCTGGCGGCAATTGTGTTGGCATCGCGGTCGAGCAGGTAAACGTCAGAAACGCCTGCGGTAAAGCGGAAACGATCCAGCAGCAGGTTAAGCGGCATGTCGTTCTGGGTTTCCGGAGAGGCCAAAAAGCGCTGGACACCTTCACGCGTCGCGAGCATTTGGGGTAAATAATCGTAGCGGAGCAGATAGCCATTAAGGTTGGCGACAGAAAGGCGTAGCTCGTTTTCGGCGTCTTCCTGAAGGGTGGAGATAGCTTGCTCGCGCGCCAAGTGGGCGGCTTGCCACATGACGAGTATGAGGCCTAGGGTGATGGCAACAAGCCATATACCTTTCCAGCGGCGATGCTTCATACGCTGCTACTTACCACGGGCGCGGCGTAGCGCATGTGCTGCCCGCTGTCGGCGAGGTGGGGGAATATCATCCGCTAGGCATCCTTTAATAGGTATGACCAATCATAAGGCAGGAGATCGCCGTGCCTCAAGCAAGCCCACTGCGCTACTAATACACATTGATAGCAGTGTTGCTGGAGTCAGGAAGGCCTCCTGAAGAGCGAGCCGTTACCCTGCATTATTACGATATGGCATTATTTTAGACATATTTCACCCAGCCCCTTGCCAAACGCCCGGCGAAC